>JAFVXK010000017.1 GCA_017501175.1 Clostridia bacterium
GAACACCTTTGACTCAAGGGTTACGTAAACCTTTTCCTTGTCGTAGGTGGTTGCAAGTATCTCGTCAAGAGACTTTTTAAATCTTGCTCTCGGACCTATTCTGTCCGCAGGAATATCCTTGTAGCCGTCGGGAATCCAGATGTTCATAACGCAGGGAATACCGGTTTCGGTGGCAAAATACTCGGATATTTTAAGACAAGCGATAGCGTGTCTTACCCAGAAAGCGCGAACCTCCTCGTCGGGAGAGGAAAGCGTAAGATTGTCCTTTACCATCGGGTGCGAGAAGAAGGTGGGGTTAAAATCAATTCCCGCGCCGTATTTCTTTGCAAGCTCAACCCATTTTGCGAAATGCTTCGACTCGATTTTGTCGCGGTCCGTCCACTCGCCCTCTTCAAACACCGCATAGCAGGCGTGAAGATTTATCTTTTTTTTGCCGGGAATAAGCGAGAATGCCTTTTCCATATCCATAGAAAGCTCATCAAAGCTTCTTGCCTTGCCGGGATAGTTGCCCGTCGCCTGTATTCCGCCTGAAAGCGCGGAGGGGCTGTCAAAGCCTACGACGTCATCTCCCTGCCAGCAGTGAATTGCTATTGTGGTGCTCTTAAGCGCCTCTATTGCCGCCTCGGTGTCAATTCCGTATTTTGCGTAGGTTTCTTTTGCAGATGCATAGCCTCTCATACTGTTTCTCCGTTTCTTTTCATTTGTATTTTAAGATTTCCTATTGCAGTCGCCTCGATGGGAAGCGCTATAACTCTCTTTCCGGTGTATTTCTCGGTTATAGAGTTGAGGTATCCGTTTTTCGCACCGCCGCCTACAATGTATATGTCGGGGTAGGTTCTGCCGGTGTTGCTCTCAAGGTCGCGTATTGCCTCGTTATAGCAGTATCCAAGGCTTACGTAAGCCGAGTTGAAGTAATCGGCAGGTGTCACGGGAGCGCTCTCGCCGCGCTCGGCAAAGTAATCGTGAATAGCGCCCTTCATACTTTTGGGTGCAAGGAACGCGCCGTCGTTTACGTTGAATATACCCGCAAAGCTGCTTTCCTGTGCCATAGCGGCAATATCGACGTAAGAGGTGTCGGGACAAAGCTCGGCTCTGAGGCTCTGTATTATCCACATACCCGTGATGTTTATCTGGTAGCGGTTGTAGCCTACTCCGCCCTCGTTTGAATATCCCGAAACTCTGCTCTTTTCGTCGGTCAAGGGCTTCGGAGTCTTTACTCCGAGAAGCGACCAGGTTCCCGAGGATATGTAGGGCGAATCATTCTCCATTGTTATCGCCTCGACAGCGCTTCCCGTGTCGTGAGTCGCGCAGAATACGACGTCAAGATTTCCGCCTACCTCGCCTTCAACCTCAGGCGTAAGCCTTCCTATAAGGTCGCCGGGCTGAGATATTTCGGTGATAAAGCACTCGGGAAGTCCAAGTCTTCTTATTATCTCTTCGTCATATTCGAGAGTTTCAGCGTTCACGAGAGCACCCGTCGTAAGATTTGTAAACTCCTTTTTCTTAACTCCGGTGAGCTTATACATAATATACTCGGGCATCATAAGGAAATCGGTAACTCCCTCAAGCCTGCCTGCCATTTTATCGTGGTAAAGCTGATATACCGTGTTAAATTTATTGAACTGTATTCCGGTTCTTGCATACAGCTCCTCGAAGGGAATTATCTTATGTACCTCGGGTATTGACTCGTCGGTACGGAAATCTCTGTAAGCGTAAGCGGGCATTACCGCCTCGTCCCCGCGGAGAAGAACGTAGTCGACGCCCCAAGTATCGACAGACATACTTACTATATCGGGGTATTTTTCAAGCGACGCCTTAAGACCCGCCTTAACCTCACGGACAAGTCTATCGGTGTCCCATACGAGATGACCGTCCACCTCGTCCATTCCATTCGGGAAACGGTATATTTCCTCGGTTTTAACCTCTCCGTTTTCGAGCCAACCGACAATGTGTCTGCCGCTTGACGCACCAATATCAACTGCAAGATAGTAGTTCATAGCTTATCTCCCTTAAAATTTATATTACAATTCTATAATATCATATATTTAAAGGATAAGCAAGGTTGAAAATTACTGTAAAAAGTGTCTTTTTTTAATATTTTTATTGAAAATTCTCCAAAAATGTGATAAAATAGAACATAATCAACTTTTTCGGAGGAATTTATGCAGAGCTTTCTTCTTGAAAAGCTATCCGCAATCAGCGAGGACGAAAAGCGCATAATAAACGGCGAAAACATTTATCGCGAGCTCGGCGACAGCGATGCCGATTTCGTAATTTCCGCCGAGAATATAGGCTCGGGTGAGGTGAGCATCAGCCGACACACCAGATTTTCCCCCTTTCCCCGCCACCGCCACAACTATATCGAAATGATGATAGTCCTCTCGGGAAGCATAACACACAGAATAGACGGGCGTGAGGTAAGGCTAGAGAGGGGCGACGCCCTCTTTCTAAACAGGCACATCTCGCACTCGGTTGACCTCGCGGGTGAGAATGATATAGGCGTCAATCTGATACTCTCGGACGGCTTTATCGGTAGCGTTTTATCAATGCTCGGCGAGTCGGTATTCTCGGGCTTTATAAAGGAAAGCTCACGCCCGTCCGGCAGAGCTATGTATCTTCACTTCTCTGCAGGCGGAAAAAAGCAGATAGAAAATCTCACCGAGAACATTATTTTCGAGTTGACCGAGGAGCGCGCAAACATTGACATCATAACGCGCACGCTGGCTCTTCTTCTCCGATATTTGTCGGCTGAAAGCGACTCGCTTTTGATAGGAGCAAGCTTCGCGGAAACCGTTGAAAGCAAAAGAAAAAAGACGATTTCAGCATACCTTAAAAGCAACTACAAATCAGCCTCGCTGACAGAGCTTGCAGGAAAGCTTTACCTTTCGCCGCCGTACCTTTCAAGGCTCGTCCTCGAGCTTTTTGGGAAGAGCTTCAAGGCTCTTTTGATAGACGAGCGAATGCACCGAGCTATGACTCTGATTTTGGAAAGCTCGATGCCTATAAACGAAATCATATCGAGCGTAGGATACGAAAACGCCTCGTATTTTCACCGTGAATTTAAAAAGCGCTTTGGCAGGACTCCCCTTTCGGCAAGAAAAATCGAAAAAACACGCTAAATACTTGACAACAGCCACTCTCTTTGCTATAATTGAAGCGCCCATATAAAATGATTTTGAAAGGTAATTTTTGCTATGATAAAGCGCATAATGAGCGAATTCGATTTTCCCGCAGAGGCTGTCGAACACCTCTCCGAGCAGTACGCGATACTCGTCGCCTGCGATGAGGCAAAGGACAGTCTTTCGAGGGCGTGTAACGCTCTTTTTGAAAACGACGGCGACTATATGACGCCGATTAACGAGATTGCCGAAAAAACGGGTATTTTCAAGCACACCGTATCGATGCTCGTTCTTCTTCTCGCGTCACAGCCTCTTCGTGACCTTTACAACGAAAAGGGCTTGCCCGAGAACGTTTGGCACGACTCTATGTGCGACCTGCGCAACAAGCTCATTGAATATAAAAATCTTAACGGCGTTTGGGGCACTGACGTTGAGAGCTGGTTCAAGCAGTTCTTCACCCTTGACCGCTTTGCCCTCGGCAGACTTCATTACAACCTGGGAACACTAAATCTGCCCTGCGGAGATAAGCTGAAGGCGGGTGACACCGTAGTATATATCCATATCCCCTCATCAGGGCCTCTGAATATCGACGACGTGCGTGCCTCGCTCCGTATGGCGCGCGAGTGGTACAAGAAGGATTTCGAGGGTGGCAACGTTGTCCTTGCCTGCTCCTCGTGGCTTCTCTACGCCCCTCTCACCGAAAGACTTCCCGACAAGTCTAACATAAAGAAATTTGCAGGACTTTTCGATATATACGACAATAGAGGAGAGCCGACGAACAAGAATTTCTGGAGAATATTCTACCGCAAATATTCGCCCGAGGTGCTCGCCGAGATTGAGCCTAAAAACAGCCTTGAGCGCGCGGCAGTAGACCTTATCAAGTCGGGCGACACGCTCGGCATCGGACTTGGAATAATCAGAAGCTTCGAGCTTGATTGAATTTAATATTTTGAGGGTGAGCCAAATGCGGCTCACCCTTTTTTTATGAAAATAACACTGCCAGGAAGTTTATAAGCGCGCAAAGAACAACGCCGAGTGCTGTGGGAAGAATAAACGCAAGAACCGCGTATCTTAACTTTCCCGTTTCTCGCTTTATCGTTACGAGAGTCGTCGCGCAGGGGAAATGGCAGAGCGAAAAAATTATAACCGACACCGCCGTCCATACGCTCCACCCGTTAGCCAAAAGAAGCTCTCTCACAGCGCTCGACGAAAGCTCGGATAGGCTTCCTTCCGCGGCATAAGCCATAAGCGCAATAGGTATGACAATCTCGTTTGCAGGTATTCCGAGTATAAACGCAGCAAGAATTGTGCCGTCCATTCCAAGAAATCTGCCTATTGGGTCAAGCGCACTTGTTATCACGGATAAGACGGTAGCGCCGCCAAACGAGAGGTTTGCAAGAAGCCATATAACAAGTCCGGCAGGTGCTGCTACCTTTACCGCTCTCCAAAGAACAGTAAGAGTTCTGTCAACAAGCGAGCTTGTCACAACGCGCAAAAAGTCGGGCTTACGGTAGGGCGGCATCTCTATTGTGAAAAACGAAGGCTCTCCCCGAAGAAGCGTAGAAGTGAGCACCCGTGTCAAAAAAAGTGTTAAAAAAACTCCCAAAACAACCGTTAAAGTCAACGCGACGGCAACGATAGCTCCGCCAACAAGTCCCCCGACACCCGAGGCAAAAAATATTCCCGCAAGCAATATAACCGTAGGAAATCTTCCGTTGCACGGCATAAGAGAATTGGTAAGTATAGCTGCTAGCCTTTCGCGCGGAGAATCTATAATTCGACACCCCGTAACACCCACGGCATTACAACCGAGCCCCATACACATAGTAAGCGCCTGCTTTCCGCAAGCGCCTGCGCAGCAGAGCGGGCGGTCAAGATTACAGGCTATTCTCGGCAGATAACCCGAATCCTCAAGAATTGTGAAAAACGGAAAGAATATCGCCATCGGCGGAAGCATCACCGACACCACGTTCGCAAGTGTACCAAGAATGCCGTTGCATATAAGACTTACGCACCACGTGGGCGCGCGCACTCCCAAAAGCAGCATCTCCGCACCCGATATTACGTAATCAAACAAGGCGGCAAGCCAGGCAGACGGATAGTTGGCAAGCGAAACGGTTATCCACAAAACAAGCGCCAAAAGGAGCGCCATAATCGGAAACGCGGTGTACCTTCCTGTTAGAATTTTATCTATTTTTTCATCACGCTTGGGGTATTCGTCGAGCGAAAGCCCGGGGAGCGTGTTAAAAATCAGCTCAGCAGTGTCGCGTAAAGCAGCGCTTATCAGGTCGCCCGCCTCAATAGAATATGCTTGAACCTCATCACAAAGAGAGTTTATTCCCTCGGGATTACCGATGCGCTCTGATATGCTTTTGCAAAGGTCGCGGTCGTTTTCCAACATTCTCAAAGCAAAGAAGCGTCGCGGCTCATCACAGCCCAAAAGCGACAGTCTTTCCACCCCATAGCTTACGGCGCGCTCTATTTGCTCTGTGTATTTTATCTTCAGCTTTCCGCTGCACCCCTCGCAAAGTGCTCTGTCTATCGCTTCAAAAAGCTTATCGAAGCCTCGTTTTTTACGCGCATCGACGGCGACTGTCGGAATTCCCAAAATCTCTTCCAGCTTTTCGGTGTCTATACTTGCGCCGGAACGCTCTGCGGCACGGGCGAAATTAAGGCACAAAACGCACTTCTCGGTTGCTTCCATTACTTGAAAAAGCAGATTTATTCCCGAGCGAAATCTCGTAGCATCGGCTACAACTACGGTAACGTCCCCGCCCCCAAAGCAAATGAAATCACGGGCAACGCTCTCCTCCTTTGACCTTGCAAAAAGCGAATAAGTACCGGGAATGTCGCACAGAAGATATCTTTTATCCTCTACTCTTACCTCTCCGACAGCTGTATCTACCGTCTTTCCCGCCCAGTTGCCCGTATGCTGCTTTCCACCGGTCAAGGCATTGAAAAGTGTGCTTTTCCCCACGTTGGGATTTCCTGCAAGCACGACGCGGACCGCACTCTCGGCGTCACCGCGGTTTTTTTCTATGCTCCCACAGCGCAAACCAACTCCTCCTTTACGCTACTGTGTATATATTTTCATAAGGTCGCGTCTGCGTACCGCAATAACCTTGCCCCCGACGACGAGCATTATCGGGTCTCCGAGCGGACTTGCCCCAACGCATCTTACGTGCTCGCCTCTGAAAAATCCAAGGTCTATAAAGCGGCGCCTTACCTCCCCCTTCAAATCAAGAGAGGATACCTCGCGCCTTTCGCCGATTCCAATGGAATCAAGCGCTTTTTTGAATTTCATTTCTTTTCCACTACCATTCTTTTTTTCAAGCCGACAGATAAAAAGAATACTGTCAGCTACCTATATTCTATTCTAAAATCCAAATTGATGACAAAACTATCCAAACAAAAGAAAAAGAGAGTGCTTCGCCATAGAAAGCACCCTCTTTGTTTTGTATTATATTAAAAGCAAATCGGATTTTAAATGCTGTATTTGCGCTGATACTCAGCGAACTTATCGTCAAAGCCCTCGCTGCCCTCTCTGATTTGTGCAAGATACTTGTGCATATCAAGAGCATCAAACGCCGATATTTCGATAACACAGCCTGCAATATTTGAACAATGGTCGGCTACGCGCTCAAAGTTCGTAAGAAGGTCGGAAAGCACGAAGCCGTGCTCTATAGAGCACTCGCTCTTTTGCAGTCTGAGTATGTGATTAAGCTTTATTTTATCACGAAGCTCGTCTATTTGTTGTTCAAGAGGCTCGACGTCACCCGCTCTCTCAATATCGTCGCCGATAAACGCCTCGTAAGCAATCGAAAGTATCTCGTCTATAGCACCGCGAAGCACGGTTATCTCGCGCTGTGCCTGTTGTGAGAACTCAATCTTTTTATCGTGCATTTCCTCTGCCGACTCAACTATGTTGACAGCGTGGTCGGATATACGCTCGTAGTCGCCGATAATGTGAAGAAGCTTAGTTATCTGCCTTGAATCACGCTCGTCCATGTCGCAGGACGAAAGCTTGACAAGATAGCTTCCGAGCGCGTCCTCAAGAACGTCGACCTTAGCCTCCTTGTCCCTTATATCGTCGGCAAGCTTGGCGTCGTATTTTTCAAAGAGCGTGAGAGAATTACGAAGAGCCGTAGTAGCCATTTCCGCCATGATTCCGGTAACCTCAGCCGCACGTCCGACGGCAAAGGCGGGAGTTTCAAGCAGACGGTCATCAAGAAGGCTCTCGGTTTCGCTCTCCTTTCCATCCTTGATGGTTAGGGTGGCAAGTTTTTCAAGAAGCCTATAGAACGGACCTATTATAACTACGCATATAATCTTGAAGACCGTATGTACTAGGGCTACGCCCCACATATCAATATAAGTACCTGAAACAAACTCAGCAATAGGTGTCACCAGCCATGAAATCAAATAGAACAGTGCCAGAACTATAACCACGCCGATAATATTGAAGTAAAGATGCACGAGAGCCGCACGCTTACCGTTCTTGTTTGCGCCGACAGAGGAAAGCATCGCAGTAACGCAAGTACCTATATTCTGTCCCATAATAATGGGAATTGCCGCGCCGAAGGTAATAGCACCGGTTGCCGTAAGCGACTGAAGAATACCGACAGATGCCGAGGAAGACTGAACTATTGCGGTAAGCACTACACCTGCAAGAACGCCGAGAATAGGATTAGAGAACATAGTAAGTATTGACTTGAAGCCCTCGTCGTTCTTAAGTCCCGAAACGGCGTCGGACATCATTGACATACCTACCATAAGTATCGCAAAGCCAAGAAGGATTACACCTATATCCTTTTTCTTTCCGCGCTTTGTAAACATAACGAGGCATATGCCGATAACGGCAAGGATAGGCATCCATGCATCAGGCTTAAGCCACTGTATTACTCCAAGTGCCGCCTCTGCCCCGTCGCTGCCAATGCCCGAAAGAGCCGTAAGCCACGCGGTAACTGCCGTTCCAACGTTAGCTCCTATAATAACTCCAACCGACTGAAGAAGTGTCATCGTTCCCGAGTTAACAAATCCAACCACCATAACCGTAGTTGCCGAGGACGACTGTATGACCGCCGTTACGGCAAGGCCGAGAAAAAAGCCCTTGACGGGATTGGTTGTCATTTTTCCGAGTATCGACTTTAAATTATTTCCCGCACTCTTTTTAAGCGCATCGCCCATAATTTCCATTCCGTAAAGGAATAAGGCAAGGCCGCAAAGTAGCGAAAGTATTTCAAAAGGTCCCATATTTTCTCCGTTCTGCCGCTATCGCGGTCTTTAATTAGTTATATCTTTGAGGGGAAACAAACCTTGATTTCTGTTCCCTGTCCTTCTTCGCTGTTAAGAATTATACGCGCTTTATGATATGCCGCCGAATGCTTAACTATGGACAAGCCAAGACCCGTACCGCCTATATTCTTTGAGTGGCTTTTCTCAACTCTGAAAAATCTCTCAAATACTCTATCCTGCTTGTCCCGAGGAATTCCTATGCCGTTGTCCGTCACTGTAAGCACAGCCTCGTTGCCGTCAAGGAATGCTCTGAGCTTAACAAATCCGCCCGGCTTGTTATATTTTATCGCATTATCAGCAAGATTGTATATTATTTCCTCAACTATTTTAGAGTTTCCGGGCATGCGAACACGCTCGGTGTCGCAGGATATAGATATATCCTTTGACGCTGCAACCCCTTCAAGACGCGCCGCCGTCTCCTTAACAAGCTCGTCAAGACGTACAGGCTCATCGTCATAGGGCATCTCGGAGCCGTCAAGTCTGGTGAGCTGTATTATGTCGCCGACAAGAACTATAAGACGCGCAGCCTCTTTATGTATGTTGTCAGCAAAATGAACCGCGTCCTCAGTCGAGGTAATTCCCGAGCGAATAAGCTCGGCAAATCCCGATATAGCGGTAAGCGGAGTTTTAAGCTCGTGTGAAACGTTTGAGGTGAACTCGCGGCGAAGCCTCTCGCGCTCGTCCTTTTCCGTGTCGTCTATAACGAGCACAATAGCGCCCTCAACAAGAGAATCCTGTCTGACGGGGCTCACCGTGATACTGTAAACCTTTTCTCCGGTACGGATAACGTCGTACGCTACCTCTCCCTTGAGCGCTTTTACTATCGCCCCTCTGAAGCTTTCGGAATTATTTACAGAAAGTATGCTACTGGGAAGGTCACCGCTTATTCCGAATATCCTTTTTGCAGCGTCGTTGCAGGATAAAATAACGGTTTTTGAATTTATTACCATTATTCCCTCGCCCATATTCGCCATTATAGAGGAAAATTCCTCTTCCTTTATGCGAAGCTTTGCAAGCTGAAGCGAGAGCTTGTATCTCTGCTGAGAAAGTCTGCTTATCATCGGTCTTAGTTCTTCATAGACAACCGACTCATTTGGACTGTCAAGATTTATATTGTTTATCGGCTTCACTATACTGCGGGAAAGACTGTTCGCAACCAAAAAGGCAAGCAAAACAGCAATCGCGAACAAAATGAGTGCCGTGCCAAGCATATCCATAAGAACGCTGACAAGCGGAGATTCTGCGGTTGAAACGACTAGTGTTGAGCCGTCGTCCAAAACGCTGGTGCAGGATAACGCCTGATTATCATTCGGCGCAGAATCATAAAGTACCGTGCCATCGAATGACGTCAGCACAATACGCACCCCATCGGCTGACACGCTCTCAAGATAATCCGCACCATAGGTTGATATTCCGGTGCTTATATACTCAAAATCTCTCTCAAGCTCCGCGACTATTCTTTTTTTATAGTGATTGTAGGTAAAAGCAAAAAATATCAGTATTGCGCTAAGCAATATTGCGAGCGCGGTCATGAATATGCTTTTAAATATTTTTGAAGTCATCCGCGGGGGTCTCCTATTTTGTAGCCGACGCCGCGCACGGTTTCGATGATATCTCCGCCACACCCGAGCTTCTGCCTGAGCGTTCTTATATGAACGTCAACCGTTCTGTTCTCGCCGTCAAACTCATAGCCCCACACCTCTCTGAGTATCTTGTCACGAGTAAGAACCCTTCCTATATTTTCAAAAAGAAGCGTCAACAGCTCAAATTCTTTGTATGTAAGCGTAACGGGCGTCCCGGCAACCAAAACCTCGTGTCGCTCGGTTGAAAGCGTAACGTCTGCGCAGGAATATCTCCTTGTGTCCGCCTGATTGACGTCTGCTCTTCGCATAACCGCCTTAATCCTGGCAAGTAGCTCCATAACGCCAAATGGCTTCGTAACGTAATCGTCAGCTCCTATGTCAAACGCCGTTACCTTGTCAAACTCGGTTCCCTTTGCCGTCAGCATTATGACCGGAATTCTTTTTGTTCTCTCAACACGCCTGAGCTTTTCAAGCACCCGAAGACCGTCCTCCTCGGGAAGCATAACGTCAAGGAGAATAAGGTCGGGCAAGCGCCTATCTACAGCCCGCCAAAACTCACCGGGTGTTTCAAACGCCACAGCCTCATTTCCGGTCTTTTCGAGCGAATAGGTTACAAGCTCGCGTATTGCGCCGTCGTCCTCAAGAAGATAAATCATAAAACTCTCCGTTTCCAGCAGTAGAGATTATATAAAATTCTGTCCGTTAATAGTCAGCTTGAAGGCAAGTCCGAGCATATCAGCGGATTTTCTGCACATTATCATTCGTCCAAGAAATATTTCAAAGTAATCCATTATCGAGCTTATCTCGGTATCTATTTTTATTGAAAGTCTGACCTCTCTTTTTTCCTTGTCCATCTCAAGAGAGGTGTCAAAAACCGAATAATTAACTCTGTCGTGTATATCAAAAGTAGAGAAGTCGCGATTTCTTACTCTGGTCCTGCGGACGTCGGTCTTGTCCGCAATTATGAGAGCAGCAGCAACCGCATTCACCGCAACGCCCGTTCCCTCGTCGTGATTTCCTATCGCCGTCACAACGGTAGCTATTTCCTCGGGCGGCATTCCAAGATTGTCAAGTATTCTGAACGCCATGACCGCGCCGCTTTGCGAATGCTCCTCGCGGTTCACAAGATTTCCTATATCGTGAAGATACGCCGCGATTTTCGCAATCTCTACCGTGCGCGCATCGTAATCCAAAGCCTCAAGTATTTCAGCCGCACTTTCAGCCACCTTTGTAACGTGTGCAAAGCTGTGCTCGGTATATCCGAGCGCTGAGAGTGATGCGTCAGCGGCAGTAATATATGTCCTTATATCCTCGTTTTTCTTTACGTCGTCAAAGCAAATCATATCAACCTCCACACTACTCCTACTTTATTATACCTTTTTTACATTAAATATTCAATACCCTTTATGTTAAATCACGGTAAAATATATATTTTTTATTTCGTGGCAAAAATGCAGTAACCACTTGACAAAAAGCCTTTTCCATGTTATAATTTCACATATAATTTAACATAGATTTAACACAACTCATAATTGATTATCATCTAAACAACATTTTTCATACTATGTAGATATGTCAAAAAGGAGATAAAATGGAACAAATACTTGAATTTTTACGGTCATTTAACGTTTGGACAGTCCTCATTCGCCTTGTGCTGTGCGTCGTGGTCGGCGGAATTATCGGTATGGAGCGAGGCAGGCAGGGACGTGCCGCGGGAATGCGTACACATATTCTCGTTTGTATGGGTGCTGCGCTCTCAGCTATGATGGGCTTCTTCATGACAGAAACGCTGGGCGCATCGGGCGACCCTATGCGTATCTCGGCTCAGGTCGTGTCGGGCATAGGCTTCCTCGGCGTCGGCACTATAATGCTCAAAGGACGCTTCCAGATAACCGGACTTACCACAGCAGCAGGGCTGTGGTGCGCGGCAGCGATAGGTCTCGCACTCGGTGCAGGCTTCTACGAGGGCGCGTTGGTTGCATTCTTGTTAACGGTTGCAACCGTAACCTTTCTTCACAAGCTTGAATATAAATTTATTAAGCATTACAGACGCTTTGGTATTTACGTTGAAGTAACCTCGGATAAGGTTGTAAGACAGACAATAGATGCCCTCTCCGGCAAGTTTAACATATCCGACGTACAGATAACTCTTCCGAGAAGCGGCACTACCGGAAACGTTGGCATAGAAATAAACGTCCACACCAAGAAAAACGATTCACCCGAAGAGGTTTCGAGAGAAATTGAAAAGCTCGACGAGGTTATCTTCGCAATAGAATCCATATAATAAAACGCCATATAGCGAAGCTTCTTCAAAAACAGACGAAGAGCCCATTCATTAACGCAGGACAAAAATCGCACGTAAAGCTTTGGCATAGCTTTACACTAATTTATGTCTATTTTCGATAGAAGCTGAAAACCGCCGAAAAATCGGCGGTTTTCTTCGTTATTACGTAATTTTTCGGTCGCTCCCCCGACGCTTGACTATTTGCATACGTCTATCCCGACACAAGCAAACCTTTTGCATCAAATAACTAAGCCTTTTTAAAGTAGCGGCGCTAAAAAACGCATAATATTTTTGAGAGCCCACTCTGAAAAACTAAGCTTTGACGCGGTAGAATCCATCTCCTTGGATTTGGAAACGGTATCCATAAAGCCGTCGCGCGCCATCACTGCCATTCTTTGTGAATACATCCAAACAGCGCATTCGAAATGATGGGCAAGACTTCTGTAATCAAAATTCAAGCTTCCCACAACAGAATAAATATCGTCTGAAACGACCAGCTTCTCATGTATGAAACCGGGCGTGTATTCGTAAATTTTGACACCCGCCGCCATCAAATATGGGTATGCACTCTTGGTCATAATCTTAACTATCTTCTTATCCGCGATAGCCGGAGTTATAATTCTTACGTCAACGCCTCTGTAAGCCGCGTTTCGCAGAGATTCGGTAAGCTCAAAATCAATAACAAGGTACGGCGTTGTAATATAAACGTACCGTTGCGCCTGGTCTATAATGTTAAGGAAAACCTCCTTGCCAACCGAGCGAGGATAAATGGGATTTGGCCCTGAACCAAAGGGTATGAAATACTCTCCGTGAAGGCTCTCCCACTGTTCTTTTGAAGGAGGCAGAAGAAATCTCTCGGTATCCTCACAAACGCCGAGATTATACTGCCAATTTTGTAAATATAACTTTACAAATCCGAGAGCAGCCTCTCCGAAAATTCGCACGCCCCCGTCCTTCCAGTGTCCGAAGCGCATTTTTTTGTTAATGTACTCGTCTGCTATATTTATACCGCCCGTATATGCTACCCTGCCGTCAATAACACAGATTTTTCGGTGGTCGCGGTTGTTATGAACGGTAGAAAGCTTTGGGTTAACCCGACCAAATCTGCGACAGTCTATCCCCTCGGACCGCAGACTCTTGTCGAATGACGAGGGAAGAGTTTTCATACAGCCAATATCATCATATAAAACTCGAACCGTAACTCCCAAGGAAGCCTTTTCCTTTAAAACATCGTATATTCCCGCCCACATTTCACCCTCGTCGATGATGAAATACTCAAGGAAAATATACTTCTGAGCACTCTGCAAATCCCGAAGGATATCTCTATACATTTCTTCTCCGTCGGTGTAATACCGCGTATCCGACGCTGAATAAACAGCAGCTATCGGGTCATCGCGCATTATCGCCATCGCCCTGCCCGCCGCAGAGCAATCCTCTTCTCCGAGCTTGGAGAATTTCTCGTAGTTTCGGTCACCCGTGTTAAGATTTTCAAGTATATGCTTGCCCAGACGGATTTCCTTTTTTGTCATTCTGCGCCCGTAAAACAAAAGGAACAGTAAGCCACCAAGAAACGGAAAAAGCATCACTACGGTTATCCAAGAAACCTTGTATTCTGGGTTTACGTTAGCATTTACTATGACAACGAGAATGAAAAAGTCTAAGACCAAGGCCGCGAAAAATACCGCGTAATAAATTCTTGATGCCTCAAGGAAGAGGTAGGTAAGAATAACTATATCCGCCAATATCATAAATGCCGATATAGCGTATCTTGAAAATAAAAGCCGACATAACTTCTTCAATATATACTTCCTCCTGTGTCATTGTCCTAAGAGTCCTGATAATTAGCCTATATAAATATTTTACAATATTTTTTTATGAAAATCAAGTGTTAAAATAAATCTGTGAATAATAGCTCAAAAAGTAAAAAACATGCTTTTCGAGAAAAACGCGTTCTTTGAGCCAAATTCGTTACCCTCTCCCCTCTATGTCAAGAAAAATTGTTTTATATCAAGTCGTTTCTCCCACCTTATAGCGTTTTAATGGGTGTATTGTGGTATTCATCCGCCACTTCTGCTTAGAGATAAGGTATAAAAAAGGCTGTCCTTTGGACAGCCTTTTAAAGTTGGTTGTTAATAATTAAATGATGTTTTTCTTCTTAAGAACAACTATTGCTGCTGCAGCGCCTGCAACAATTACAACTACTGCAATAATAACGATTACCACAGCGAGAGCGGAACTGTCGTTTTCAACAGTAAATCCAGCGTCGCAAGAACCGTTTGCAGAAGTAATCGTGATGGTGTAATCACCAGCGCTGAGCTTCTCGAGAGTAGCAGGCTCAAGAGTAACCTTGGTGCCGTCGTCGGTCTTCTCAAGCTTGTAATCGCTCTCACTAAGAAGCGCACCGTTAAGCTTAACGCTTACGAAGTCCTCAAACTTAGCATTCGAGACGAAGCTAAGAGAAGTTTCGCTGCCCTTAACCCATATGGAGTCCTCGGGAACGGAAATCATCTTAGGAAGCTTGGGGATTACAAGAGAGGTAACCTCAACCTTGCTCTCGTTGAAGTGCTTACCGCATACCGAACAGAGATAGTGAGCAATTGTACCCTCCTTCTCGGTAGTAGCGGGAACCTTTGCAACGAGATTGCCGTAGTCGTGACCGTCAGCAGGAATAACAACGTCATCAAGAACGGTAACCTTGTCCTCTGCGATAAACTTACCGCAGGCTTCTCTCTCACAAATATAGTGAGCTACATTACCGGGCTTCTCGCAGTCCTGAGCGACAGCTCCAACGAGCTCGCCGCATATATGAGCGCCGTCTGCCTCGGTATAAACCTCAAGCACGTCGCCGCATCCCTCGTGAGTACAGGTGTAAACCTTCTTCGCGTGATTGTAGCAATCACCGGGAACGTCAGAAGCCGCACCGTAGTTGTGAGCCTTTACTGCAGGAGTTTCCGGCATATTGATTACTGCGGCGGAGCTGTTATAAAGCTTGTAGCCTGCATAATCAACGTCAAGATTGTCGATGTCACCATCAAAGTTCTCGGAAACCTTGAACTTAAGAGTTACAAATGCGCCGGTCTTATCACTCGCGTAATCCTCACCAGTAGCCATAAGCCAAACCTGAATCATTCCGGTTTCATTTGCATCATCTTTGGCAGTTATTCTCGAAAATGTAGCGGTTCCGTCTTTCTCGAAAATGTCACCGATATCCTCAGTAAGAATGCCTTGGAATTCAAGAGCATCTTTATCAAAGGCAACACGCACCTCGATATACTGAAGAGCACCGGGGTTCGAGTCAACGTTTACAACGAACTCGATAATGTCGCCCGGCTTAACGGCAAGCGGGTCCTTGGACAATGCACTGTCAGACTCTACCTTAGCAGAAAGACTAAACTCGGAGCCCGCTCCCTCGGCGGCGATACCAATCGCCGCCAGAGAGAACATCATAATAACAACCAAAAAAACTAAAGCGATTTTTTTGAGTTGCATATTTTTCCTTTCAAGCCGCCGGAGCGGCATACATTGTGTTTATACGTCTTATATAATAAGATGTAGCCAATATTCGTTATGCTTAAGCTGCGGGCTTAGCCTGAGCTGCTGCACACATCTCCTCGTAGGTGATGTTACCAAGAAGGAGATCGTTGATAAGAGCGTAGTCGTCAGAACCGATGATACCATCCTGGTTGATATCAGCCTCAGCAACATATCTGTTACCGAACGCAATGTTAAGGAACTCAACCTCATCTGCAGAGGTGAAAGCATCGTCGATGTCGATGTCACCAAGAGCCTTAGTAACAATCGAGTCAACCGAGCCGAAGTTGGCAGCAACAGCAACAGCCTCGCCGTCAACAATCTTGTAAACACCGGAAGCAAGGTTGCCGGTTTCTGCAACGCTGAATCCGATTGTTGCACCTGCATCAACATTCTTGTTAATGTTGAAGTAGATCTCAGCAAAGATACCCTCGCCCTCAAGCTTCTTGTTAGCAGGAGCCTCACCGAAGCCGGTGGTGCTTGCCTTAACGATTACGACGCCAGCAGTCTTACCGCCGATAGAAGCATTCTCAATGTTGAATACTGCCTTATCGCCGTCCTTAGCATCACACTTGAAGTCACCCGAAACGAAGGTGAGACCAAGAGCGTTGTAATCAAGACGAAGAGCTACGTTGGAAAGGTCAATGCCAGCTGCCTTATACTTAATGGTAAGCTTAATCTTACCGCCGTTTACGTACTCAGCGCCGGAAACGATAGCGTTGTCGATCTCGTAGGAGAACTCGATACCACCGGTAGCAGGAATTGCACGAGTGCTGGACTCGGGAGCTACGAGAGCAACTCTCTGTCCGTTCTCATCAAGAGCGGTATCGCCGTCCTTGATAGCATCGGTAGCAGCGAAGATCTTACCGTAGGTAGTAGCGCCTACAGTGGTATGAGCATCGCAGTTAGCGTTTACACACATAAGAGTCTCTACACCAGCATTGTACATACCGGCGGGAGTAGTTACTATCCACTCGAAGTTGTGGCCGGTAGGCTCCTCAATAGCGGAGTCAGCAGTCTTGCCAAAGCCGTTACACTCGGAGCAGGTCCATGCATCGTAGCCGTACTCGGTACAGGTTGCATCTACGTGGTTGGTCTTATACTTATCGGTGGGATGAGCCTTGCCGATAGTCTGGTTACAACCGGTGCAAAATCTGTCCTCAACGGTGCTGGTGCAGATGTCAACAACGGTGTCGCCTGCTACATTCTTGTGAATGCCGGTCTTATTGATCTTGAGATCGTCATCAGACTTGTAGTTAGTGCTGGTGAGATTGGTCTCGTCAGCTGCGAACTGCTTATCGCAAACGTCGCAGAACTTGTGAGCTGCCTTACCGTCGGTGCCGCACTTAGCCTCAACGATAGCCTTATCCTCGAATACGTGTCCAAGAGGATATACGTAACCGTCAACGTACTCGTCACCGCAGTTGGTGCAGTAGTGGTACTGATATCCGGGAGTTACACAGGTAACGGTAACAGCAGTGCTGTGTACGTAGCTGTGAGTAAGAGCGGGATCTACGATAGCGCTTGCAGCACATTCATTCTCGCCATCAAGAGAAACTGCATCACATCTCTCACACTCGTGGTGAGCAAGAACGCCTGCTACACCGCAGGAAGGAGCAACTGCTCCGCCCTTCTCGCCCCACTTGTGACCAAGAGCGTCGATAACGAGCTCAGTGGCAGTCTTGTTTGCAGTATTGTTAGTTTCGTTAGTAAGATACTTGTTGTGGCAACGTCCACACTCGTAGTAAGCCTTTACACCTGCAGTGGTACAGTCAGCGGGATCCTCAGCAATGATACCAGCGGAGAAGTCGTGACCGAGAGCAGGAATTACAAGAACGGTGTCGTCCTCATATACAACGTGCTCGCCGTCTGCATTTACATATACCTTCTCGTTGCAGATCTCGCACTCATAGTGCTCGTACTTACCTGCGGTGAGACACTCAGCAGGATCAAGAGCAACAGTGGTACCTGCCTTAGCAACGTGGTCGCCAACCATAGAGTCGTCAACTACGTGGAAGGTGTAACCGCAAACGTCACAGTAATACTCGGTAATCTCAGAAACATCGCAACGACCGACACGCATAACGCCGTTAGCAGATCCGCCAGCAGCGGTATCAGCCTCAGCAGCGCTAGCATACTCTACGCCGTTGTGCCACTTGGTATCAGCGTAAACGCCTGCTACCTTAGAAGGATCAGCGGGATCGCGGTGATGAGCTGCAACGTTCCAGTTGAAGACGATTACAACCTCATTCTTCTTATCATGGCAGAGAGAGCACTCGTCGTACTCTACACCGTCAATACCAACGAGATCAATTACACCGTCAGTACCGGGAACAAGCTTTCCGCTTTCATCTATTTTGTAAATATCAGCAGGCTTGCAGTTAGGAAGAATGGTGATGTGCACGTACTTATCAACGCCTGCCTCCTTGTGATCAAGAGCAGGATAAATGTGAGTTCCGTCAGCCTTCTTGGAGAAGGTGTGAGTCTCGGTGCAGCCGGGATTTACACATTTGTAGGTGTCGTATCCGGGAGTCGTGCAATCTGCGCCGGTAGCAACAGGAGCAACGTAACGAGGATCGGTCTCGTCGTGTACGAATATATAATTGGTAGGAAGATCAGCAGTGTAAACGTCTGCCTTGGTTACGAAGGTGTGCTTAAGAGCTACGTGCTTCGTAGCATCATACTTGGTAGCGTAGTCGGGATGAGTAGAAGCCATCTCGTGAGCCTTGATGTGAACCTGAGTGGAGTCCTCGCCGCATCTGCTACACTCATATACATAGTAGCCGTCAACGCCGCACTTGGGATCTGTTTCACTTACGTAAGCCTCGTTGTTATGTCCAAGAGCAGGAAGGTCAACGTTGTAATATTCGGAGCAAAGAACGCAGAACTTAACAGCCTTACCCATAGTGGTACAAGTAGCAGGAGTGGTTACGTTGGTCTTAACCTCATCCCACTTGTGGTTGTTGGGGTCAGCAGGAACTACGTCATACTTACCAACAGAGTCGGTAACCTTGAGCTCGCCTGCTGCTGCGGCAGTAGTCTGAATACGAACGGTTACACACTCGTCGATTGCAATACCGTCAGCGGTATTAGCGCCAGCCTTGAATCCGCAAACCTCACAATAGTCGAACTTGTAGCCATCGAACTTGCAGTTCTGAGCGTATGTAACGGTTTTCCAGGTGTGACCGGGAGCGGTAGTAGGAACCTCTTTGTAGTAGTCACAATCCAAGCAATCCTCTGCAACAACGTAATCCTCGGTACAAGAGCCTGCGGAAATAACAGGCTTAGGATCTACAAGACGGTGAGGAAGCTTGGAAATTCTAAGAACGCCGTTAGAAACCCACTCAGCCGTTACTTCGTCACCGTATGCAGCCTTAACAGCCTCGGTAGGAACGGGAGTTTCGCCGGCATCCGAGCCGTTAGACTCTGCGGGAGTACCGCAAACGCCGCATCCGTAGAACCAGAAGCCGTAAAGAGTACAGCTGGGATCTCTGTGTGCGACGGGAGTTGTGAGGTCGTAGTCATGCTTAGCAGGATCTACGGTGTCAGCCTCGGTAATGTAAACGATGGGATCAGCATTCTTATCGAAAGTAAGCTTACCGCAAACAGAGCACTTGAAGTGTGCCTTAACACCGTCCTCCTCACAGGTGTGAGGCTCAGCTGCAACGTCGCCCCATGTGTGACCGAGAGCAGGAATTACAAGATCGGTTGCAGGAACTTCAGTAGTTCCGTCAAATGAAACTGCATCGCAGTTTTCGCACTTCTTGTGAGGCTTAACGCCGGTGTTCTCACAGGTTGCCGCAGAGCCGGTCTGGTCAACGGTGAAGCTGTGAATGCCGGTAGCAGCAAAGCCATAGGAAGCAGGAAGGGTCTGCACGTCGGTAGCGGTAGCACCGGATTCGGTAACGTATGTAACAGTGATCTTGTTTTCGACTACGTTAACGGTGGTCTTACATACACTACAGTAAACGGTACCCGAACCTGCAGTGCCGCAAGTAGGAGCGTTGGAAACTACGGTCTTGGTAGTGTCGAAGGTGTGTGCAAGAGAACCGGTAGCCTTAACGATTACCTCAAGAGCCTCGTAAGAGCAGTTCTCACACTTAACTACGGCCTTACCGGTTTCGTAGCAGTTGGGCTGCTTAACGATGCTGTCAACGTAGCGAACACAGTGACCGTTGGTAACCTGTTCGTCGATACCGTCATTGTAAGCAGGATCGAACTCGCCGGACGCAAGCTTACCGCAATCGCAATCATCGTATGTACACCACTTATCCCAGAAGGTTACGTCCACGATGTCGTCGCAGATGTAATCATCGGGCTTATTGGTATCCCAGTTGTGATCGCGCTTGTTGACAATCTTAATTGCGTCGCCGTGCTGAGCAACAGCAGCATTGTATGCAACCTCGTCAGCGGGCTCTACGGTAACAACGTGACCGCATTCGGGACGGGAGCAGGTCTTGGTTGCCTTTCCGTAGGTGTCGCAGGTGGGATTGGTTACAAGAGTCCAATCGCCGTATGCGTGGTCCTCTTCGCCCTCAAGCTGAGTCCAGTCGGTGAGGATAGGCGCTTTACAAGTTTCACACTCGTAAACGGTGTAGCCCCACTCGCCGCACTTAGCGGGAACGATCTTGACGAATACGTAGGGAGCATTCGCCATAGTATGCTCTGCGCCAACACCGGGACAGGTGACGCCATCAGCGTGAGGCTCGCGGCCTGCTGCATCAGGAGCTGCGAAAACGGGAACAACACAGCCGATGCACATCACGATGGCAAGGAGAAGAGCACTAATTCTTTTAGAATTGTTCTTCATTGAAATTTCCTCCAATAAATATTATTATTAAAATAAGTTGCAAGCAATCCACTGTGCGACGACGTGCTTCTCGGTTCTTCGGAGTTAATCCGATAGTACGTCTTCGGTATTGCGCTCCGAGGTTCCGATAACACTCTTCGAAAAAGCCTTCCCGTTTGGTTTCGCTAAGTGTTTTCAACGTACCGGACTCACGAAAAAATCGCGCAGTGATACCCTTGTCCCCGTAATTATATCATATAGTTTCGGGGTTGTCAAGTGTTTTCGGCATTATTTTTATGAAAAAATATGTTATTTTTTGCTATAAATGGAAATATCGCGCATATGCGCGTTTTTTCTGCTCATTCGGGGCTTTTTTTGATTGTTTTTGTAGCGGTTTTTTACAGCCTCTGAAAAGGCGGTTTTTCGAGGTTTTTTGATGCTCTTTTTCGGTGAAAAAAGATGTTTTTTTGCCTCGGCAGAGTTCGAAATCCGCCCCCCAAAAACAGCATAAGCAGGCTTTTTGGAACGATTCAAACAAAGATATGTTTTTTAAAAAGCAAAACTAGTTTTCGACAATATTTTTGGCTTAATCGCAGTGTTGAAAACAGCGTTTTTTCACAGTTAAATTCAGCACGGAGTACCCCTTTTTCGAAAAAGCAAAGGCTTTTTCAAGCAAAAAAATGCAGTCTAAATTTCTACATTATTTTTTGATTTTTTTCTTATTTTGAGGCTAAAAAAACTGTTTTTTGCCTTTTTTCGTGATTTTCGCCTCAAAAAACAATCGTGATTTTGATGTTTTTTCGGGTAAAAAAGCACAAAAACAAACAACACTTTTCGTTTATTTTTATCAAAATTTTCTCGCTTTTTTTACCAAAAGCATAAACATTTATTTACATTTTATCGACAAATTTTCGACATTTTTTCAACATTTCCTTGTTTAAATGCGTTTGTGTTCGACAAATCTTTCTTCAAAGCGTTTTTTCCTTATATAATATAATGTAGAAAATCATTCAAAAATCGTCTTTAAAGCAGGATTTTCAGCACTTTTTCGAAAAATCTTCAAATACAGATTATGAAAATACTAACAAAAGGTTAAAAAAGCGAGTCGCCAAAAGCGACTCGCAAAAGATTGTTTGATTATAAGGTGGCCGCCATAACAGCCTTGATAGTGTGCATTCTGTTCTCTGCTTCCTCGAAAACTATCGAGCGCGAGCTCTCAAACACCTCGTCGGTAACCTCTATACAGTCTCGGCCGAAGCGCTCTCCAATCTGACGACCCAGCGTCGTTCTCAGGTCGTGGAAGGAAGGCAGACAGTGCATAAACACAGCATTTTCGCCCGCATTATCCATAATTTCGGTGGTTACGGTATAAGCCTCAAGGTCCTTTATGCGCTCACCCCATGCTTCAACAGGCTCTCCCATAGACACCCAAACGTCAGTATATATAACATCAGCGCCCTTCGTTGCTTTCATAGGGTCGGTTTCAAAACGAAGCGTAGCACCGCTTTCCTTCGCAAGCTTCTCACACTCGGAGATGAGCTCGGCATCAGGAAAATACTTCTCGGGCGCGCAAACGGTAAAGTTCATTCCCATTTTTGCAGCGCCAACCATAAGCGAATTGCCCATATTGTAATGAGCTTCGCCTATATATACGAAGTTTATACCCTGCAGCCTGCCAAAATGCTCCTTTATGGTAAGAAAATCTGCGAGTATCTGTGTCGGATGGAACTCATTGGTAAGTCCGTTCCAAACGGGAACCTTGGAGTATTTTGCAAGCTCCTCTACAATTTCCTGACCGAAGCCGCGGTATTCGATGCCGTCGTACATTCCCGCGAGAACTCTTGCGGTATCGGCAATGCTTTCCTTCTTTCCTATCTGTGAGCCGGTGGGACCAAGATAGGTCGATCCCATACCAAGATCGTGCGCCGCAACCTCAAACGCGCAGCGCGTTCTGGTGCTGTCCTTCTCAAAAATCAGGGCTACGTTCTTTCCCTCGTGTATTTTGTGAGGAATTCCCGCTTTTTTCTTCGCCTTAAAATCGGCAGCAAGGTCGATAAGTGCGCCTATTTCTTCTGCAGTAAAGTCGAGAAGCTTGAGAAAATCTCTTCCCTTTAACGTTTCAAACATTTTTAGCTCCTTTTTGTGATTTCAGTTAAGTCCTATTTGGTCTTTTACGTAAGCAATCTGATGCTTCACGCTGTCATAGCCTGTTGAGCCTGCGGATATGCGCTTTGCAACGCAGGTTTCGAGCGAAATTTCGTCATAAACGTCCTCGCCGAAGAGCTCGCTATAAGCTTTGTAGTCCGAAAGCGGCATCTCGTCAAGAGTAATTCCGCGTTTTATGCAGTCGGACACTATTCCGCCGACTATTTTATACGCGCTTCTGAACGGCATTCCGCGCTTGGTGAGGTAATCGGCAAGGTCGGTAGCGTTGATAAATCCGCCCTTTGCCGCCTTATACATATTGTCCTTAAGAGGCTTCATCGTATCTACCATAGGAACAAAGACCTCAAGGCACTTTATAACAGTTTCCGTAGCGTCAAAAATAGCCTCCTTGTCCTCCTGCATATCTTTGTTGTATGCGAGAGGAAGGCCCTTTAGCATAGTGAGCGTTGCCATAAGGTCGCCGTAAACTCTGCCCGTCTTTCCGCGGACGAGCTCGGCCATATCGGGATTTTTCTTCTGCGGCATTATCGACGAGCCTGTCGTATAGGCATCGTCAAGCTCTATAAACTTGAACTCCCAGCTAGACCAGAGGATAATCTCCTCGGAAAAGCGTGAAAGATGCATCATAATCAGCGCAAAAGCAGCCTCAAGCTCAACGCAGTAGTCCCTGTCCGATACGCCGTCAATGGAGTTTTCGGTAATGCCGTCAAAGGCAAGTCTTTCGGCAACCATGTGCCTGTTGGTATTATAAGTAGTACCCGCAAGCGCGCAAGAGCCAAGCGGTGAATAATTCATTCTAAGTATTGCGTCGGAGAGCCTAGATATATCCCTCAAAAACATCATTGCATACGCAAGCAGATGATGCGCGAAGGTTATAGGCTGCGCCCTTTGAAGATGGGTATATCCGGGCATTATGGCGTCGGTGTTTTCCTCCGCCTTCTTAACAATAACGGCAACGAGGTCACGAAGCTTAGAGGTTATGTCAATCGCCTGCTCGCGCATATAGAGCCTGAGGTCGAGGGCGACCTGGTCGTTACGGCTTCTCGCGGTATGAAGTCTTTTTCCCGCATCGCCTATACGCCGAGTCAGCTCCGCCTCAACGAACATATGAATGTCCTCTGCACTCTCGTCAAAGAGAAGCGCGCCGGAATCCAAATCTTCAAGAATAGAGGAAAGGCCCTCGGAGATGAGCCTATGCTCCTCCGAGGTGAGTATTCCGGACGCAGTCAGCATAAGGGCGTGCTCAAGCGAGCCCCTTATGTCCTGACGGTACATTTTTTTATCGAAGTGAATTGACGAATTGAAGTCGTCTGCCACGGCACTGACAGCGCCGGACGTCCTTCCAGCCCAAAGCTTTTCCATACGTTAAAATCCTCAAAGTTACTTGTTTTTCGCGGAATATTGAAGGTGTTTCTTTATTTACTTATTGTTTTTAGCGTTTACCTGCGCCTGAACCTTGATGGGAAGACCGAAGAGGTTGATAAATCCTGCCGAATCCTTCTGGTCGTAAACGTCGTCCTCGCCGAAGGTCGCAAGCTCCTCGGAATAAAGCGCCCAGTCGCTCCAAACACCTGCCTTGATTACGTTGCCCTTGTAGAGCTTAAGTCTTACCTTACCGGTAACGTGCTCCTGGGTTTTGTCAACAAATGCCGCAAGAGCCTCTCTGAGAGGAGTAAACCACTGACCGTTGTAAACGAGGTCTGCGTAGGTTATGGCAAGCTCCGCCTTCTTGTGTGCGGTCATCTTGTCAAGAGTCATAGTTTCAAGGTACTTGTGCGCCTCATAAAGAATAGTTCCGCCGGGAGTTTCATAAACACCGCGGCACTTCATACCGACAAGGCGGTTCTCTACGATGTCGAGAAGTCCGATACCGTTCTCGCCGCCGAGCTTGTTGAGCTCAAGAATTATGTCCTTTGCGCTCATTTTCTTGTCGTTAAGTGCTACGGGAGCGCCCTCTACGAAGTCAATCGTGATGTAGGTAGGAGTATCGGGTGCCATAAGGGGCGAAACGCCCATCTCAAGAAATCCGGGCTTGTCGTAAAGAGGCTCGTTTCCTGCGTCCTCGAGGTCAAGTCCCTCGTGCGAAAGGTGCCAAAGATTCTTGTCCTTCGAGTAGTTTGTTTCACGGTTTATCTTGAGGGGTACGTTGTGAGCCTCAGCGTACTCAATCTCCTCCTCACGCGACTTAATATCCCACTCGCGCCAAGGAGCGATAATAGGCATATCGGGAGCAAACGCCTTGATAGTGAGCTCAAAGCGCACCTGGTCGTTGCCCTTACCGGTACAGCCGTGGCAAATAGCGTCAGCGCCTTCCTTCTTAGCTATCTCAACAAGACCCTTTGCAATGCAGGGACGGGCGTGGCTCGTGCCAAGAAGATAATCCTCGTAAATCGCGCCTGCCTTAAGGCAAGGAATTATGTAGTCGTTAACGTACTCTTCTGTGAGGTCGAGGACGTAGAGCTTTGACGCTCCGGTTTTGATGGCCTTCTCCTCAAGTCCCTCAAGCTCGTCAGCCTGACCTACATTGCCCGAAACCGCAATAACCTCGCAGTTATTGTAGTTCTCCTTGAGCCACGGAATGATTATCGAGGTATCAAGACCGCCCGAATATGCAAGTACAACCTTTTTGATGTTTTTCTTATCCATAATTATATTCCTCCAAATTGGAAAATTTATTATGCAAACATTCTACCACTTTTCGAATAATTATGCAAGTCTTTTTTCTATTTTTTAGAATTTTCAGCAGTTTGAACATATTTTTCAATATAGTATTGTAGTTTTTGGGCATATTTACACGTTGAATGCTTTGCATAAAACGCATATTTATGCATTTATGCGTCATTTTCTGCATATAACGCCCACCCTTCCGCCTTTGAGTGCATTTCAGAATGCGCCCCCGCCCCGCGCACGTCGATGACGCTCGGCGGCAAAAAAGGATTTTTTCTTGACAAATGGGAATAATATAGTATAATATAACTGAACGACATCTCGATATTTTTCCTTACGAAAGGATAAACGCAAATATGAATATAATCATAATAGGCTGCGATAAGGTAGGCTTTACACTTGCCGAGATGCTTGACGCCGACGGCAACAACGTCACCGTCGTGGATATAGACGCCGACAAGGTAAAGGACGTTGCAAACAAGCTCGATATAATGGGTATCGTAGGCAACGGAGCGACGCACACAACTCAGCTTGAGGCAGGAATAAAGAAGGCTGACCTTCTCATTGCCGTTACCGGCTCGGACGAGCTTAACCTTCTTTGCTGCATTATGGCTAAGCGTGAGAGCAACTGTCACACCATCGCAAGACTTGAAAACCCCGAATATAAGGGCGAATCAAACTACATAAAAAACGAGCTTGGACTTGCTATGGTAATAAACCCCGAGCTTGCGGCCGCCGAGGAGATTGCCAGAATACTCCGCTTCCCCTCCGCTTTGAATATTGACACCTTTGCCGGCGGACGCGTCGAGCTTATCAAATTCAAGCTCCCCGAAAAGTCCATTCTGTCGGGCTTGTCGGTAAAGTACGCGGCGGGAAAGCTTGGCAACGAAATACTGTTCTGCACGGTTGAGCGCGGCGATGACGCCTATATTCCTCACGGCGATTTCGTCTTTGAGAGCAAGGATATAATATCTATAATTGCCTCTCCCAAGGCGGCAACTGCCTTCTTCAAAAAAATCGGATTCCGCTCGGAATCAGTCAAGGACGTCATAGTTGCAGGCGGCGGTAAAATCTCCGAATATCTCTGCAAAACGCTCGCACGAACAAGTATGAATATCAAAATCATCGAAAAAGACAGGCAAAAATGCGAGGAGCTCTCAAACTCGCTTATTAAGGTAACCGTAGTTAACGGCGACCCGAGAAGCAAGGACGTTATGCTCGAAGAGGGCATTTCCCGCGCAGACGCCTTCGTAGCCCTGACGGGCGACGACGAGGAAAACATACTTCTCTCGCTCTTTGCAAAGCGCGAGGGAGTAGGAAAGCTCATAACAAAAATAAACCGCGTTGACTACGATGACGTTATACGCCCTCTTGAGCTTGACTCGACGATTTACCCCAAGAGCGTCACCGCGGAGCAAATAGTGCGCTATGCTCGTTCTATGAAAAGCGCTATCGGCTCAAAATTCGAAACTATGTACACCGTAATGAAGGGTCGCGTCGAGGCGGCAGAATTCAAAATTAACGAGCCATCCTCCTTCACCGGTAAGCCTATTTCCACGCTTTCTCTAAAAAAGGGCGTTCTCATTGCGGCAATTCTGCGCGATAAATTCGTAATAATCCCAAGAGGAAACGATACAATCGAGGTCGGAGATGCTGTCGTAGTAGTGTGTGAAACCACAACGCTCCGAGATATAAGCGACATATTAAGGTAGGGCTTTATATGAATTTCAGAATGATAAAGCAGACGCTTGGATACCTGCTTCTCTTCGAGGCGGCATTCCTGCTCGTGCCTATGATAACCGCCGCCGTTTATCAAGAGCTTGAGTTTTTTGCGTTTCTTATAACCTCACTTATTTCTGTAAGCTGCGGCATTCTTCTCGTGCGATTCGGCAAGCCGAAAAACAAGCTTCTCTTTGCAAGGGACGGCTTTGCAATAGTTTCGGCGAGCTGGGTTTTGATAAGTCTTTTCGGCGCGCTTCCGTTTGTTTTTTCGGGCGCAATCCCGAATTTCATCGACGCTCTTTTCGAAACCGTGTCCGGCTTTACAACCACGGGCGCAAGCATTCTCGCCGACGTCGAGTCACTTCCGCGCTCGATTATAATGTGGCGTAGCTTTACCCACTGGGTCGGTGGAATGGGAGTGCTCGTATTCATCATCGCCTTTCTCCCCTTAAGCGGCGGACAGAATATGCACATTATGAAGGCGGAGAGCCCGGGTCCCTCGGTATCAAAGCTGGTACCCCGTGTTAAAAATACCGCTATTATTCTCTACGTTATATACATCGTTCTCACCGTAATTCAGTTCGTTTTTCTAATGCTCGGCGGCAACTCGATTTTTGACTCGGTAAACCTCGCCTTTGCAACTGCGGGAACGGGCGGTTTCGGCATAAGAAACGACAGTATGGCGTCGTTTTCACCCTACACCCAAATAGTAGTCACTGTCTTTATGCTTCTTTTCTCGATAAACTTCAACTCCTACTACCTTATCCTGAAAAGAAAATTCAAGGACGCGCTTAACACCGAGGTGAGAGTGTTTCTCTACGTCGTAACTTCGGCTATCGTAATAATCTCATTCAATATTCTCGGTAGCACGGGAGCTGAAAATATCGGTGACGCATTCCGTCACTCTGCATTCACGGTTGCCTCTCTTATATCCACCTCGGGCTTCTCCACTCTTGATTTCAACGCATGGCCCGAGCTCTCGAAAACCCTGCTTGTTTTCGTGATGTTCATCGGCGCTTGCGCGGGAAGCACGGGCGGCGGTATCAAGGTTTCGAGAATAATCCTTATGTTCAAGGGTATGACAAGAGAGTTAAGCAAGTTAACTCACCCCAAGGAGATAAAGAAGATTACCCTCGATTCGCGTCCCGTCGAACACGAGGTCATCCGCTCGATTAACGCATATATCGTGTGCTATATCGCGCTGTTTGCGATTTCGGTTTTGCTTCTCTCCTTTAACGGATACGATGCAACCACAAACTTCACCGCCGTGACGGCAACCATAAACAACATCGGCCCTGGACTCAGCGCCGTCGGACCTGCCTCAAACTATGCATTCTTCTCTCCGTTCTCAAAGCTCGTTCTTATCTTTGATATGATAGCGGGCAGACTTGAGCTCTTCCCTATGCTCGTCCTCTTTGCCCCGTCAACCTGGAGAAAATAATGTAAACTTTTATTTACACACAGAAACAAAGCGCGAACCCCTGTGAATTACTCACAGGGGTTCGTTTTTAATATTAAATGGCATACCGTGTTAAATTAAACGCCAAGAAATGGCAAAAGCATCATCGTTATAGGTAACGTTATCAGGCTAAGTATAGTTCCGAGAAGAACCATATTCGCCGCCTCCTTCTGCCCCTCGCCGACAAGCTCGGAATAGTTGAGCACCGCCGACGCCACGGGGCAAGCGGCAACTATAAACAGAACCGCCTTTATCTCGGGATTGACGGGCAAGAAATAGACGAGAGCAAACGTCGCCAGCGGCATTACGATCTGTTTTACCGCCACGGTTATGTAAACTCGCGGATTGACAAAAAGCGACGAAAACTTCATAGTTGCAAGACGCATTCCCATTATTATCATAGAAAGCGGGGTTGACATCTTGCCCGTTATGCTGATAAGATTTTCAAACTCGGGGTGTATCGGAAGCTGTGTCAAAAAGAGCAGAAAGGCTATCACGGTACAAATCATCGTCGGATTTATAAGTATTTTCTTTAGCGAAATATAGCGTGCATCTCCCGATATTATAGCCGAGGCAACCGTCCAACCGAAAATATTCATCACGAGCGCGTAAACCGACGCGTATATTATTATCTCCGACGCCTGCTCGGGCAAAAGCGCCTCTATTATCGGAATACCAAAGAAGGTGCAGTTAGTAAACGTCGTCGCTATCGTTATTATTCGGTAAACGGTATCCTTATACCGCTTTTTTAACACCAGAAAAGCTCCGCCGAGCATTATTCCGTTGAGTAGTAGCGACAGAAGAGCAAAAATTCCGAGGTCGATAAGCTTCTCCACCGAAAACGTCGCGCTTTTAAAAGCAAAAATGACAAGGCAGGAGGACGCAACGTAAAGAAGAAGCTTTGTAAATGCAGATATAGCCTCTTCGCTCATCATCTTACTTTTAATGAATATATAGCCCGGAACTGCCGAAACAAGCAAGACCGCCACGGCGATAAAGGCTATACCAAAAATTTCTAAAGGCATCTTTTCTCTCCCTTAAAATCTTACGTAAATATCACTGTCATAGGACAGACCTACGACGTCCTCGCTTAAAAGCCACTTGCTGAAATCGACATCATCACGCATAGTTTTAAGCATCTCTGCAAAAAGGAAGTCGGAAGCATCTGCATAGAAATCGGCAAAGAAGCCCTTTTCCGATGTGTCTGCATACGCGCCCTCTTCGACCTCAAGTCTGTAAATATAGCAGACGGCAAAATCGGTGGTAACCTTACCGTACTCGCCTATTTCCATATTAAGCGCCGTCTTGACTATCTCCGAGCTTACGTCCTCAGCGAATGCCGCACTATATACAGAGCTTTTAGAGAAATAATAGCCGCTTGAGTTTTTATCTTTCTCTCCCTCTCCGTAATTTGAAAGATAGCTGTTGAAAAGCTCCTCGGTGATTTGTATATCTCCGCCGGTCTTGTAGCCCTCGATTTCGGCGTCTATTTTTGCAATAAGAGCTTCCCTTTCCGCCTTTTCCTCGGCGGTAAGCTCACGTCTTTCGTACTCGCCGCCGCTTACGACGTAATTGCCGTTATCGTCACGGACGAAAACGTCCTCGGTTCTTATGAAAAGAAGCCTGACGCGCGAGTATTCCCCAAGATACCTTTGGCACTCATCGGGATAGTTTACAAGCTTTTCGCCCGAAGCGCCGTATATAACGGTCTTTGCATAACTCGCTTTATAAAGCAATTCCGCCGCTTTTTCGAGAGCCTTTTTATCGGTTTTGCAAAGCGCAAGAGCCTCGTCGAGCTTCTCCGCGCCCGAAAATCTTGATACAATCGCGTCAACAGCGGAGTTAATCTTGGCTTTGTCCTGTGAGGTGAGAGTTGCGTATCTGTTATAGTAGTAGTTTGCAACGAGAATGTCGGCAATATAGTTTTTGACCCCAAGAACCAGATGCGTTCCGTATGCTATGCCGTCCGTGTCCTTGCTTTGCCAAAAATCAAGACTGTCGTGCGCCTCTATATCAGCAGCCCTGAGCGAAGCTATGAAGTTATATTTATAATAGGAAGCAAGGTAAAATGCGGTGTCCTTGTCAACCGTAACTCCGTTATACTCACAGACAGCGCTCGCCTTTTGAACTCCTATAATAATTCCGAAAACCATTCCGAACACCAGCACCGCGGCAACAAAGGCACAGACGAATGCAACAAGTATTTTCTGCCCCTTGCCGAGATTTTTTTCTTTTGATATTTTCGCTTTTTCCATTTCTATTCTCCTTTTTCGGACGGGGCTGAATTAGAGCCCAGCGCCTCGTCGTAGCACCTCATTATAGAAAGCGCCTTATCCGTAGCGTCCTCGCCCGATTTCAGTCTGTAAGCAACCGATGGAACGGCACCGCCCTTGAATGCTAGTCCCTTATGCTTGTCAAAAACCTCCGACCAAACGGCGAGGTCGTGCATTTCCGACACGAACCAAAGCACCCCGTCGCGCTCCTCTACGCGCTTTATTCCAGCGCGCTCTGCAATAGCCTTGATAAGCGCAACCGAAACAAGCCTCTCCACCACTTTCGGCATCTCTCCGAAGCGGTCTATAAGCTCGTCGGTGACGTCCGAGGCGTCCTCAGCGGTTTCGATGAGCGATATTTTCTTATACATCTCCATTCTCTGCGCGCTCGCAAAGATGTAATGCTCGGGAATATGAGCGTCCTTTCGTATATCAACAGTCGCCTCCGTCTTTTTCTCGGTTGCGACACCCTTTTCCTCAAGAGCCGCCTCGTTCAAGAGCTTGATATACAAATCGTATCCTATACTGTCTATATATCCGTGTTGCTCTGCTCCGAGAAGATTGCCCGCTCCCCGTATTTCGAGGTCGCGGAGCGCAATATTGAAGCCTGCACCGAACTCGGCGAACTCGCGTATTGCCGAAAGGCGCTTTGTCGCGGTTTCCGAGAGCGATTTTCCGCGCCTGAAGGTGAAATAGGCGTACGCCTGCCTCTCGCTTCGTCCGACTCTACCTCTTATCTGGTGAAGCTGGGAAAGTCCAAACCTGTCGGCGTTTTCTATAATCAACGTGTTGGCGTTTGGTAAATCAACACCTGTTTCGATAATAGTCGTGCAAACGAGAACGTCAATTTCGCCCCTTACGAGCCCCTGCCATATATCCTCTATCTCGTCGCGCTCCATTTTGCCGTGCGCGAATGCAACTCTCGCCTCGGGAAGCGCCGCCGATATTCTTCCTGCAACGAGGTCGATATCCTCTACCTTGTTATAGATATAAAGCACCTGACCGCCGCGCGAAAGCTCCTTTGCAACGGCGTCAAATATCACCGCGTCGTCGTGCTCAAGCACGTAAGTCTGCACGGGGCGTCTGTCCCCCGGCGCTTCGTCAAGCACCGACATATCGCTGATACCGTTCATCGCCATATTGAGTGTTCGCGGTATCGGGGTTGCCGAGAGGGTTAGAACGTCAACGTTTTTGACCGCTTCCTTGAGCTTTTCCTTTTGCGAAACGCCAAAGCGCTGCTCCTCGTCAATTATAACGAGCCCCAAATCCCGAAATTCGAGATTTTTAGACAGCAGCTTATGCGTACCTATAAGAATATCGCACTCGCCGCGCTTTGCCTTTCTTAAAATTGCGCTCTGCTCCTTTGGAGTTCTGAAGCGCGAGAGCATTTCAACCGTCACGGGATAGCCACGCATACGCGAGGTCGCCGTCTGATAATGCTGGAGCGCAAGAAGCGTCGTCGGCACGAGTATCGCCACCTGCTTTCCGCCCATTATCGCCTTGAAAGCGGCACGAAGCGCGACCTCGGTCTTTCCGTATCCTACGTCACCGCAAAGCAGGCGGTTCATAGGCACAGAGCGCATCATATCGCGCTTTATTTCCTCTATCGCCTCAAGCTGAGAGACTGTTTCCTCATATTCAAACGAAGCCGCAAACTCGTCCTCAAGGTCACAGTCGGCGGGAAATGCAAATCCGGGTCTTCTCTGCCTTTCGGCGTATATTGCGATAAGCTCTCTTGCTATATCCTTTGCCGCGCTCTTTGCGCGGTTTTTCGTTTTCTGCCACTCGGTTCCGCCCATTCGCGAGAGCTTTACCTCTCCGTTTTTGTCGCGCTCACCGATATACTTGCCTATCATCTCAAGCTGGTCGCACGGAACGAAAAGCTTATCCGTTCCCGCGTACCTGATAGTGATGTAGTCCTTTGTGACGCCCTCTACCGTAACGGCCTCAATTCCCTCGAAAAGTCCTATTCCGTAATTGGCGTGAACGACGTAATCACCGACAGAAAGGTCGGCGTGGCTCATAATTTTTTTGCCGGCGCCGCCTGATTTGCGTAATATTCTCTGGCGTCTTCTGTGCGCCATAACGCGACGCCCCTCGTCGCGAGCAAGAGAAAGCACGGCAAGCTTCGGCACAATAAGGTCAAAGCCAAACGTCGCCTCAACGTCAACCATAACCGTACCGCCCTCGGTCTTTGCAATATCAAAATCAGGCTTATCGTATATCGGTATTGCCGCAATATCCATAGATGCAAGAGCCGATATAATAGCTTCAGCGCCCGTCTTATTCTCTGCCGCAACTACGGTGCGATACATACCTGCGCGAAGAGCCTTCACGTCCTCGGCAAGCATAGACGCATTATCGCCGTAAGCCACGGTCCGTCTGCATCTGAAGCCGAAAAGTCCCGACAGTCTGCCCGAAACACCGCCTGCAAATGCATTTATGTGAACGGCAAGATTTTTAGTGCAAAAATCGTCAAAACTCGACACGGGTGCGGTGTATTTAGCCGATTTCTCGGTTGCAATTCCAAGCGAGATAAGATTTTTCGCCTCGGACAAAATGTTTTCAGTTCCCTTTTTCGCGTTTTCAAAGCACCCTGACGTACCGACGATAAATACCGCCGTCCTGCCAAGAGATGATATATAATCGAAAAGGCACTCGGTCTTGTCGTATATAAGTCCCATATACCTGTCACGGAAATCTATCGGTAGTCCTGCCTCGGCTATTGCAATCTCCTGCTTGAGCCTCGCCACCGTGTCGCTCTCTTTGGCGTTTTTCAGGTGCTTTTGAAGCTCATTTAAAATACGCTCGCGCGCCGTGGGGCTGACTAGCATTTCCGCGGCAGGTAGAAGTGTAACCTCACCGCACTCGCCCTCGGAGCGCTGGGTTGCAGGGTCAAAAAGGACCATACGGTCGATTTCGTCGCCGAAAAACTCAATTCTCACGGGCATATCCGACTCTGCGGACCAAAAATCAAGTATTCCGCCACGCCTTGCGAACTGACCTACGCCGTCAACGCCATCAACCAAAAGAAATCCGAGCGTGATAAGCTTCTCCGAAAGCTCCTCGGGAGAGATGGCAGCACCCGTATCAAGCCTCACGGAAAGGCGCGAAAGCTCCGCGCGGGGTATCGTATATTGAAGCGCCGCAGTAAGCGTGGTAACCATCGCAACACCCTTGCCGGACGACAGCTCTGATAAGACCGATAGCCTCTCGCGTTCAATCTCACGAGAGGCGTTTATATTATGAAAAACAAGCTCGCGCCGTTTATAAGCGCGGCAATTTATGCCCGCCGCGGTAAGCCTCGCAGTCAGCGCATCTCGCTCGGCATCATCAGACACGAGCAACATCACCGTGGAAGCCCCGTTATTCAGAGCGTCCAAAGCGGCCTCTATAATAAAGGCGTCCTGCGCTCCGCCCGACAGACCGTTTACGGCTATCGGAAGCGGCTTTGGGGCAGACATAGCCTCGGCAAACGCCGAGGCATAGTTTAAATACTCCCTATCCTCACGGATAAGTCGTGTGAGTCTTGACATATATCAAAGCCTCTTATGTGAATTACTTTACTCTATTTTGAAAACCTGTTCATAGCCGCGTCGATTTCGCCTCGCACCATAAGCTCTGTTGCAGAGAATATATCGGCAAGGCGCGCCTCTATTGCCGAAAGTGCGTCCTTCGGGAATTTGCCGAGCACCCAGTCAACAAGGTCGTAATCGGGCGACGGCTTTTGTCCAACGCCTATCTTAATGCGCGGAAATCCTTCCGAGGAAAGATGCTCGATAATGCTTTTCAGTCCGTTGTGACCGCCCGCCGAGCCCTTTCGCCTGATGCGTATAATTCCTGCGTCAAAGCTGATTTCGTCGTGCAGAACTATTACGTTTTCAGGCGGAATTTTGTAAAACGCCGCAGCCTCGCCTATCGCCACACCCGAGCTGTTCATAAAGGTTTCGGGTTTCATAAGAAGCACCCTTTTTCCACCAAGCTCGCACTCGCCGACAAGCGCGTGAAATTTAACACGGTCCACCCGAACACCAAGCTTTTCAGCAAGATAATCGATAGCAATAAATCCTGCGTTATGACGGGTATTCGCATACTTTTCGCCGGGATTTCCGAGCCCTGCTATAATATGAGTTATAGGGCGTGTCTCGGTCTTTTTTTCTATTGACTTAAAAAGGTCGAATATATTGCTCATTTTTCCTCTTTTTCTATCTCGTCAAGCTCGGAAAGCCACACCGCCGCCGAAGCGTCCGAGGGCATCGAAAGAGCACCGCGAGGTGAAACCGATATTCCGCTGACGCGAGGTCCGTCGGGTAGGCAGGAGCGCTTGAACTGCTGACTTATAAATCTTCTGACAAACACGCGAAGCCAGCCCAAAATAGTCTTGTCTTCGTAGGTGTCAGCGAAGGCTTCCTTTGCAAATTCATACGTCTCGCGCGGAGAAAATCCGCAACCGATTATATAATAAATGAAGAAGTCGTGCAGCTCGTATGGACCGACAAGAGCCTCGGTGCACTGCGCTATTTCGCCGTCCTTTGGAGGCAGAAGCTCGGGGGAAACGGGGGTTGCCAGAATATCGTCGAGTATCGCCGATACCTCGCCGAGCTCACGCTCCCTCTCGGAATAAACCTCGACTATACGGCGCACCATAGTCTTTGGTACAGATGCGTTGACGGCGTACATTGACATATGGTCGCCGTTGTAGGTCGCCCAACCGAGAACAAGCTCGGAGAGGTCGCCCGTACCGACCACAAGTCCCCCTGTCATATTGGCAATATCCATAAGAACCTGCGTTCTCTCTCTTGCCTGTGCGTTCTCGTAGGTAACGTCGGTTGTCACTCCGTCGTGACCGATATCCGCAAGATGTTGCTTGACACTAGCCTTTATATCAACCGTGCGGAAGCTCGTTCCGAGAGCCTCACAGAGTCTTTCTGCATTGGAGCGCGTGCGCTTCGTCGTGCCAAAGCAGGGCATCGTAACGGCGATAATACTCTTTCTGTCGAGTCCGAGAATGTCGGCGGCTCTCGCACACACAAGGAGCGCTAAGGTAGAGTCAAGACCGCCAGAAACGCCGATAACCATAGTCTTTGAATAAGAGCGCTCAACTCGCGCCGCAAGTCCCTGCGACTGTATCTCAAACGCCTCGAGGCAGGCTTTGCGCTGACCCTCTAGGCTCTCGGGAAGAAAGGGATTATTCTTCGACTCCGCGTGGTCGTACTCCTCGTCGGGAAGGTCGTATTCTACCGACTTATCGTTCACTCTGACGTCGGCAACCACGAGATTATCCTCGGCGAACGGCTCTGCCTCGGCAATTATCTTGCCTCTGTGAGCGATAAGATTACGCGCCGAATACACAGCGTCGGTAGTGCTCTCGCCGATACCGGCTTCAGCGTGAACAATTACCGTATAATTGCTCTTTGTAATTTTGCTGTTGAACACGCGAACATACGTGCTTTTTCTGGTAGATGTCGCCAAAGACGAGGAGATAACCGCAATACTCGGAGCTTTCATTAAACCAATAAAAGCACCTACGGAAATATCTATATCCTTATCAAAAGGTGCGGTAAATACAGCCGCGCCGGAAAGCTTGGTTTTCTGTCCCGCGCAGTTGACTTTAACCGCTTTGACAGGGGCATCGCAAAAATATTTGTCGTCAACCGCGACCCTTGCGGCAAGCCAAAGAAGCTTTCCGCGATATACAACGGCTGTGCAGTTATAGAGCGAAGAGTCAATCTCGGTGGGCAAACCGATAAAGCTCATCATATCAAGCTCGCGCGTTGCCTCCATAAACTCGGCAAGTCCGCGCTCCGCGCGAGAGCAAAGCGGCGGCTGACCGAAAAGGTCGCCACAGGTAGCACCCGTCAGCGTAAGCTCGGGAAAAACGAGCACACGGACGCCAAGCTCTGCCGCGCGTTTCGCCTCGCGGATACACGCCTCGACGTTATAAGCCACGTCGCAAAGCCTGATGCGCGGCGACACCGCGCCCACTTTTATATTTTTGGACTTTCTGAAAAATCCCATCTTAAATCTCCTAGTTAATCCTTAACGAGAATAAGCTCCTTTGCATATGGAAGCTCCGCAATAGCGTCGCAAAGCGTGTGCCACTCGGCAAGCTTGTGCATTTTTCTTGCGTAGTATATGTTGATAAGCACCTCATAATTCATACTGACCGTTCTCATCTGGTTAAACGAGGACGGAAGAAGCTGTATCATATTATGCCACGCCTGCTTATCCTTTGTTTCGTTGAATTTACACCTCTCGGCTTCAAGAAATGCTATAACCGTATCTAAAACGGCAAGCGACGGCGCGTCCAGTCTGTCGCAGGAGAAATCCTCGCGTGAGAATTCCTTTGCCTGTATTTTATGCATAGTGGAGCAGGAATTGGCAACCGTTCCTACCTTATACGTATCAAACTCCTTCCACCAATAAAGAGGCGCAGTTATATCCATAGAAACAAATATCTGGCGAAGAAATTTTCTGTGGTCAGAGCCCGCCTTCGCAAGCTTTGAAGCAAGCGCAAGGTCGTTTTCTCCGAGGATAAAATTGCCCTTTTCATCGTAGGAGCTATCCATTCTCGCCCAGCTGTTAAGCGGATTTCTCGCTCCCCTTATAGCATTTTCAAAATTCATAACGCTGATTCGTTCTACCTTTAACATAAAGCCTCCAAAACAGTTTATAGGTATATTTTATCACACCTGCCGAGATAAGTCAAGAAGAATTCGAAAGCGCCCCCGTCTTCGTCAATAAAAGGCAGAAAAAAGACTCATTTCGCAAATTAGTTAGTGAAAATTGTTGCAAATCTTGCAAAAAACATTGCTTTTCTTGCAAAACTATACTAAAACGGTTGACTTTTCGACTTTGTGTGCTATAATAATCCCAATCTTTGTTTTTACACTCACAGGCAAGGAAAACACAACAATCAAAAAAAAGGAGAAAAAAATGAAAAGAGTGTACAATTTTTCAGCAGGTCCTGCGATTTTACCCGAGGAGGTTCTGCTTGAGGCAAGCCGCGAAATGCTTGACTATCAGGGGTCGGGTATGTCGTGTATGGAGATGAGCCACCGCACAGCGACCTTTGAAAAAATACTTAACGACGCTATCGCAGATCTTCGCGATCTTTTGAATATTCCCGATAACTACAAGGTGTTCTTCGTTCAGGGAGGCGCGAGCCAGCAGTTTGCGGCAATTCCCATGAACCTTATGATAAACAAGAAGGCTGATTATATTATCACAGGTCAGTTCTCAAAAAAGGCGTATGAGGAAGCCTCGCTCTTCGGCGACGTTAAGGCTGTCGCAAGCTCGAAGGACAAGAACTTCTCCTATATTCCCGACTGCGAAAACCTTGATATAAGAGATGATGCAGACTACGTCTACATCTGCGAGAACAACACCATCTACGGCACGAAGTTCAAGACTCTCCCGAACACGAAGGGAAAAATCCTCGTTGCCGACCAATCGTCCTGCTTCCTCTCCGAGCCCTGCGACGTAACGAAGTACGGCGTAATTTATGCGGGCGTGCAGAAAAACGTAGGTCCTGCAGGTCTTGTTGTAATGATAGTACGCGAGGACCTTATAAGAGACGAGCTTGCATTCGTTACCCCCACGATGCTGAAGTGGAAAACGCAGGTAGACGCAAACAGCCTTTACAACACCCCCAATTGCTACTCCATTTATATCTGCGGCAAGGTGTTCCGCTGGATAAAAAGCCTCGGCGGTCTTGAGGCTATGAAAAAGAGAAACGAGGAAAAGGCGAAAATCCTCTACGATTACCTTGACGAGTCGAAAATGTTTATCTGCCCCACCGAAAAAAGCTCTCGCTCAATGATGAACGTAGTTTTCAGAACAGAGAGCGAGGAGCTTGACAAGCTCTTTATCGCAGAGGCAAAGAACGCCGACATCGTAAGCATCAAGGGACACCGCTCGGTTGGCGGTATGCGCGCAAGCATATACAACGCAATGCCAAAAGAGGGAGTCATAGCTCTCGTTGAATTTATGAAGAAATTTGAAAAGGAGCACTCGTAAAAGCTATGAAAGCATATTGTCTTAATAACATTTCAAAGGTTGCGCTCGACAACTTGAAAGCTCCCGACTGCATAACCGAAAACGTAAACGAGGCGGATAGCATACTCCTTCGCTCGTATGCTATGGCTGACTATCAGCTTCCCGAAAGTGTTCTCGCGATAGCAAGAGCCGGCGCGGGAGTGAACAATATTCCCATCGAAAGATATGCAAGAGAGGGCGTTGTAGTATTCAACACGCCCGGAGCAAATGCAAACGCCGTTAAGGAGCTCGTGCTTTGCGGACTTCTTCTTTCCTGCCGCGATATTATCGGCGGTAACGAATGGGTACGCGACAACTCCGACGACGAGGCGATTTCCAAAACCGCAGAAAAGGCTAAGTCTAAATTTGCAGGAAACGAAATCAAGGGAAAAACCATCGCCGTAATAGGACTAGGCGTTATCGGAGCTATGGTTGCCAATGCCTGCTCTGACCTTGAAATGAACGTTGTGGGCTACGACCCCTATCTCTCGGTGCAGAATGCAATGAAGCTTTCCCGCAAGGTAAATTACGTGGTTAAGCTCGAGGAGGCTGTCGCAAACGCAGACTTCGTTTCCATACACGTGCCTCTCACCGACAGCACCAAGCATATGTTCTCAAGCGCCCTTTTCTCTCATATGAAGGACGGCGTTACCATTCTTAACTTTGCAAGAGATACGCTCGTAAACGACGACGACCTGCTTGCAAGTATGGAAAGCGGTAAGGTTAAGAAGTACGTTACCGACTTTGCCAACAGCAAGGTAGTAAAGCTCAAGAACACCATCTGCCTTCCCCATCTCGGCGCATCTACCGACGAGGCAGAGGACAACTGCGCGGTTATGGCTATAAAAGAGATTAAAAACTACCTTGAAAACGGAAACATAACCAACTCGGTTAACTATCCCACGGTAAACGCAGGTCTTAAAACCACAAAATACAGAATTTGCATAAACCACCTCAATCTCCCGGGACTTATCGCGCAAATCTCCTCTACCGTGTCGAAGCAGGGCGTGAATATAGTAACTATGGTAAACCAGTCGAGAAACGACTTCGCATACACCGTGCTTGACGTGGATACGGCAATTCAACTTGACGCTATTGCAAAAATTGAGGGCGTTCTCCGCGTAAGGAGCATATAAATGAAGCTCGGTATGCCACAGCTCTACGAGTACGAGAGAGTTGAAGATAATTTAATCCTCGCGGACGAGCTCGGTCTTGACTTCGTTGAGCTTAACCTGAACTTTGCTCACTGCCGTCGCGAGATGGAAGAGGGACATCTTGAAGCTCTTTTCCGCAAATACGGACTTGAGGCTACGCTCCATTTCTACGACGAGGGCGACCTTGCTACCTACGACGAGGTTGCAGACGCATATCTTTCGCTTCTAGAAAAATACGCATCTCTTGGCAAAGGATACGTCAAGGTCATAAATATTCACCTGATAAGCGGCCCTGTCGTAACGATAAGCGGAGTGAAAAATTACATCTACGAAAAGGAATTTGAGGAATACTCCGAAAGGCTCCTCAAAAACCTGAAAAGAGCCGAGGAAATCTGTCGCAAAAACGGCATGGAAATGGTGCTTGAAAACACAGACTATCTCGCAAAATTCGTGAAAAAAACCTACAAGCTACTAAAGGAGCAGGGCTTCAAATTAAACTACGACGTCGGACACGACCGCGTTGACGGAGATTTTCTCTTAAACGAAGTAATACCCGAGTTAAACCTCGAATTTACGGAAATGCACGTTCACGACAGCCTCGGCAAAAAATGCCACCTTGCCATAGGTGAGGGCGACTGTGATTTGTCGCGCTATAAAAAATTTATGGAAAACGCCTACGTCTTGATCGAGGTAAAGCAAAAAAGCGACCTTATTATATCCGTACCGCGCTTCAAGAGAATAGTAAACAATTAACAGCAGGGGAGCTTAATTCAGAGCTCCCCGTTTTTATTGGGATTATGCAAGATTTTACTCGTGAAAAACAACAACACATTGCCAATCCTGCAAAAAACATTTCCAATCTTGCAAAAAAGCCTCAAAAATGTTGACAAATTCTCCAACCCTGCTATAATTGACTTGTAATATTATTTAAGATGCGCAGAGCGCGAATTTGATTTTAAAGGAGCAAAAAAATGAAGGCTATCTTTCTCAACAGAACCATCCACAGCAGAATAAAGCAGGTCTTTGCCCCGGGCACGATTTCGGCGATAAAGGAGCTCACCGATCTTGACGAAAACATCTACTCCAAGGACGACCTTCTCGAAGCTCCCGAGCGTTTTTCCGACGTCGAGTACGTTTTCTCGACCTGGGGAATGCCCGATGTGACCGAGGAGGAGATTAAGCTCTGTCTGCCAAAGCTTAAGTGCCTGTTCTTCGGTGCAGGAAGCGTCAGAAGATTCGCGCGCCCATTCCTTCACTGCGGTGTTAAGGTATTCTCTGCGTGGGCGGCTAACGCCATTCCCGTAGCCGAGTTTACAGCAGCACAGATTATTCTCGCAAACAAGGGCTATTTCAGCACCACCCGAATCTACAACAATCCCGACGGCTACTCGGCGGCTCAAAAGGCAACCGCCAACTGCAAGGGTAACTACGGCGAGTACGTCGGTATTATCGGCGCCGGAATGATTGGCCGCTACGTTATAAAGCTTCTCAAAAATTACAATCTTAAGATTCTCGTTTTCGATCCGTTCCTGCCTGATGAGAAGGCTGTCGAGCTGGGCGTCGAAAAATGCGATCTTCTCACTCTCTTTGAGCGTTCATTCGTCATTACGAACCACCTTGCAAACAATCCCCAGACGGTTGGTATGATAACCTACGAGCACTTCTCCAAAATGCAGAAAAACGGCGTATTTATCAACACCGGAAGAGGCGCGCAGGTGGTCGAGGACGACCTTGCCCGTATTCTCAAGGAGCGCCCCGATATTACGGCGCTTCTTGACGTATCTAACCCCGAGCCCCCCGTTGAAAATAGCCCATTCTACGAGCTTCCCAACTGCATTTTAACTCCTCACATCGCAGGAAGCAAGGGCGACGAGGTCGCAAGAATGGGCGAGTATATACTCGAGGAGTTCCGCTCCTATGTGGCAGGCGAGCCCACGAGATACGAGGTAACCGAAAAAATGCTCGAAACTATGGCGTAAAGGGGCTTCAAATGAAAAACAGATATTTGGATATAATGGAGAAGGTTCTCTCCGCATACTCAGATGAGCACATTCTGCGCTATTTTAACGAGGTTAAGGAAAAGGGGCTGACCGAGCACGGCTTCCCCCGTCTTACCGCTAACATCGGTATTCTGATAGCGCACGGCAGACGAAGCGACCTTTTGCCGATTTTCACCGAGATGATGGATTTCTGTTGCAAAACAATTCCCACCGTCAAGGCGGCAAACGACTTTTCGGTCCGCGAGATAGTTTGCTGTCTTTTGGAAATCGAAAAGGCGGGCATTGTTCCGCGCGAGAAAACTGACGGCTGGCGCGCAGACTTTGCCACCATCGTTCCCGCGACCTGCTACAACTATTTCGCCTCGTCGCTCTACGATACCGTTAAAAACTGGGCGCTCTTCACCGGCGTCAGCGAGTATTTCAGGCTTGACGCGGGCATTGGCGGCGACATCGACTTTATTGATATGCAGCTCGGTCAGCAACTTCAGTGGATGGACGAGAACGGAATGTATCTCGACCACCCATCCGACCCCGATTATTATCACCCTGTGCAGTACGATTTAGTATCACGCGGACTCTTCTGTATGGCGCTGAACCGTGGCTACCGCGGCAAGTATTATACCGTAATAGACGCTCTCTTAAAGAAGGCGGGCCTTATGACGCTTGATATGCAATCTCCAAGCGGAGAGGTTCCCTTCGGCGGACGCAGTAACCAATATCTGCACAACGAGGCTATGTTGGCGGTTTCGTTGGAATACGAGGCAAAGAGATACGCCCGCGAGGGTAAGCCCGAGCTTGCCGCTCGCTTCAAGGCGGCAACAGACAGAGCCCTCTCTGCTATTGAAGGCTGGCTGAAGAAAGAACCCATTTCCCACATTAAAAACCGTTACCCCTTCGATTCTATGTACGGCTGCGAGCCATACGGCTACTTTGACAAGTATATGATTACCGCGGCGTCTATGCTTTACGCGGCTTATCTCATTTGCGAGGACGTCCCCTTTGAGCCCTCTGCGGACTTGAAGCCCACCGTTGCTATGACCTCGCATTATTTCCACAAGCTCTTCGTCAAGGCGGGAGGCTACGGACTCGAGTTTGACCTTTTCGGACACGAGCTGCACGATGCATCAGGACTCGGAAGAGTTCACCGTACCGGAGCACCGGCGGCAATCTGCCTCTCCTGTCCCTTCCCAGCAACACCGAAGTACCGTATTGATACAAAGCCGTTTTCCTTCTCGCTTTGCTCCGCCGTTAAACATACGGGACAGTGGCTCTTCGGAGCAAAGTTTGGCAACAGCTACACGGTGCTCGACAGAAGCGCCAACGACGTGTCTGCGTCAGCCTCGCTTCTCTGTAAGTTCGTCGGAGGCAAGGAGGTGCGCGAGTTCTATACGGTTAACGAGGAGGGAGTGCTCATATCGCTTCAGTCAGATGGCGTGTTCGGCTTTGCACTTCCCGCGCTTGAGTTTGACGGAGAAAAGCATACCGAAATCACCGTTACCGATAACACCCTGACGGATGCATACGAGGGCTGGATTTGCAAGTATACCACCTCTGGAAAAATCGAGAGCCTCGACAGAACCGTCGGCAACCGAAACGGACACTATCTTGCGTATATTGCAACGGGAAAAAATATCATGCATATCAAAATCGAAATTACAAAGGCGTAACCCGACACCGATTTTGCCTTAAAAGCTGTGGCTTTCTTAAGAGGGTGGCTCAATCTTTAAATTTGAGCCACCCTCTTTTATTTTGTAAACATTTTAATACAACTTGACATAAAAGGCGTTTTATGCTATCATATAGATAATCAAAATTGTCAAAAATATATCTGATTTACCGGGCACTCCTCGGTATAACGGAGGAATTATGTTACCAAATCCTATAATTTCAACAACAATCTCTGGCATCGAGCTTAACGTCCATATGTACGGACTTATGATTGCCATTGGAATACTCGGAACGTTTATAACGCTCACGCTCGGCGGAAAAAAGCTCGGAATAGGCGAGAAGTTTCTCGATTTCACCTTCTATTGCGGCATAGGCTCGATAGTCGTGGGATTTCTTTCGGCGTCACTCTTCCAGGCGACGTATAATTATATCGAAAACCCCGCGGCAGGCTTCCGCTTTGGCGAGAGTATGACATTTATGGGCGGTCTTATTGGCGGTGTCGTTTGCTTCCTTGCCGTTTACTTTATCGTCCGTCCAAAGCTTCACGGAAGGCTCATTGACGTGCTCTCGCTCGTCCCGTGCTGTATCACGATAGCGCACGGCTTCGGCAGAATAGGCTGCTTCTTTGCGGGTTGCTGCTACGGAATACCCACCGACTCCTTCCTCGGTGTCAAATTTCCGCACTTAAGCTCGCCCGTTCACCCGACGATGCTCTACGAGGCGGCGTTTCTCTTTATACTCTTTGGAGTTATGCTCTTCTTGCTCATTAAATACAATTTCAGACATAATATGAGCGTGTATCTTATATCCTACGGAGTGTTCCGCTTCTTGCTCGAATTCATTCGCGGCGACCACAGAGGCGAGCTCGTTACGGGCATATCTCCCTCTCAGTTCTGGTCAATCCCTATGGTAGCGCTCGGCATTGGACTTATTTTCCTGCTTAACTACCTGCAACCGAAGCGCGACCTCGAAATTGCCGAAGGAAAATACGTATAAAAGATAAAAAGCGGACGTGTCTATGTCCGCTTTTAAAATTGAAATTTAATGTTTTGCGGTCGCAATACGTAAAGCAATGCAAAAAAATTTAATTAACCCCTTGCATTTTTAAAGCAACTGTGATATAATACCATAGTACAATGTGAATAGTTGCATCGCAGAGAGTTATTTCGCCACGGCGAATATACCCGCACCCTGCGCCTGACAAGCGAGCTTGTCGATCTTCGGGTGGGGTATGCGAAGCGGATTCAAGAGCTACGCTCTTGAGCCACTTCTCACAGGGCTCTGCATATATGATGCAAACTATTGCATAGTAAATTAAAAATGTACACAGTACGCATCATAAAGAGGTATTTCGCCTATGGCGAAGATATCCACACCTCGCGTTTGCACGCTAGCTTGACACGCTTCGGTGGGATATGCGAAGCGGATTCAAGAGCTACGCTCTTGAGCCATTTCTCACAGGTCTCTACATAGATATGATGCACGCTGTTGCATCATATCTATGCAGAGGTATCGAAGCGGTCATAACGGGGCTGACTCGAAATCAGTTTGTGGATAACACCACACGAGGGTTCGAATCCCTCCCTCTGCGCCAATAAATGAACGGTCGGTTTTTTCCGACCGTTTATTTATTTTCACAGTCGGTCGGTCTCGAACACTGCACCGCAAGGTGCAAGGGTTCGCATACGCGGAGCGTATCTGCGTTGCGAGGAGATATCGGCTTAAATTCGTGCTAAAGTGGAACGGTTAGCAACAAACCCTACCCCGAGCAGCATATCCCTCCCTCTGCGCCAAAGGTTCAATTTAACCCTTTAGGGTGGATTGAACCTTTCTTTTTTGACGCGCCAAGCTGACGTCGCGCGTACTATATTCCCATTTTCTCCTCTCGCGGCAAAAGAGGCTTGAAACGGTTGTTTCAAGCCTCTTTCATTTTTTCTTTATTTTCTGTCGGTGGCTTACTTCAAAGCCGCCATTGCTTCGCCAATGCGCTTTGCCGCCGTTTCAAGCTCCTCCCAAGACGCCGCAAAGGACATACGGATACAAGGCTCGTCCGTGCCGTAAGCTATTCCGGGAACGCCGACGACTCTTGCATTCTTTAAGATATAATCACAGATACGCTCGGAGTCATAGCCGGGAACGTCGAACTTCACCCAAGCATAGAAAGCTCCCTCGGGCATCATACAGGATACGCCGTCAATAGCGTTAAGAGCGCCTATAAACATTTTGCTGCGTCTTTCGTACTCTTGACGCATTTCTTCGATTTCCTCGTTACATTCAAACGCCTTTACAGACGCCTTCTGAATAAAACCGCTGACGCAGGTAACGGTGTGCTGGAATAGGTTATACATCACCTTTGCAAACGCGGGTGTAGTTGCAACGTAGCCTACTCTCCAACCGGTCATTGCAACGCTCTTTGAAAGGCCGTTAATAGTAAGAATTCTGTCTATAAGCTCAGGGAAGCTTGCCATACTTACGTTCTCGTGTCCTGCGAAGAGAATTCTCTCGTATATCTCGTCAGACATAAGCAAAATGTCGGGGTGCGCTTCCATAAACGCCTTAATTTCAAGCGCCTCGGGCATACTCAAGCATTTACCCGTAGGATTATTCGGGTAATTTATAATCAACATTCTGGTTTTTTCGGTTACGCAAGCCTCAAGCGCTTCGCGAGTAACACGGAAGTCGTCGTCCCAAGTCAGATTCACAGGTACGGGAATTGCGCCTGACGCCTCAATTATCGAGGGGTAAGAAACCCAACCGGGCGTAAGATACATTACCTCGTCTCCGTAGTTTACCACACTGCGCACAGCCATATATATCGCGAACTTTGCGCCGGGAGTAACTATTATTCCGTCAGGCGAGTAGCTACAACCGTTTTCCTCAAGAAGCTTTTTTGCAATAGCCTCGCGAAGCTCGGGAAGACCGGGACCAACCGTGTAATGCGTATATCCCAAATCGACGTACTTCTTAATCTCCTCGCAAATCTTTTTCGGAGTATCAAAATCCGGCTCTCCGCCTGCAAGACTGATAACGGAAGGGTCCTTTGCCTTCATCTTCTTTGCCTCTGTCATAAAGGCTATCGAGCGTGAGGGCTGAAGCTCCGAAATTTCCTTGTTATATGTAATCAAAACAGTATCCTCCATTAAATAATCTCGCAGTTTATTTTCTTCAAAAGCTCATCTACCCAAGGGCGATTATACGTTCCGTCCTCGACGATATGCTTCATAATATCTGCTTCCTTCTTCTCAACCGCGATGGTAGCCTCGTATATCTCACGCGCATTCTCGGGTCTTATGAACAAAACGCCGTCGCCGTCACCTACCACAATATCGCCGGGATGAACGACCTTTCCGCCAATAACCACAGGGACGTTTATCTGTCCCGGGCCGTTTTTGTACGGACCGTTAGGAGTGACAGCCTTTGCATAGACGGGGAAATCCTCCATTTTCGAAAGAGCGTCCGCATCTCTGACAGCTCCGTCGCAAACGATGCCGCGTACTCCTCTGACCTTCATAAAGGTTGCCATAAGCTCTCCGAAAATAGCTCGCTCGGTAAAGCCGCCGGCATCAATGACGATAACGTCGCCGGGCTTTGCCATCTCCATTGCCGCGTGAAGCATCAGATTGTCGCCCTCGGCGACCTGCACGGTAAACGCCGTGCCGAGAAGCTGTCCCTTGCCAATGGGAACAATAGCGGAACTAACCGCTGCCGTACGCTCCATATTGTCATCTATATTTGCAACCGGCAGGTCGCGGAAAAGCTCCACAACGTCAGCCTCCGGTCTTTCAAAATCACGAATAATCTTGCATCTAACAGACATATCTAACCTCCATTTGCTTCGCGATAGCTTTGCAAAAAAATTAATACTTGCAAAATTGTGAAAAATAGTTTATAATATAAACATAAGTTTTTTATATGCTTTTCATTAAAAACTCTATTTTTTATTATATCAAAAAAATTTACTCTTGTAAAACAGAAAAAAATCATTTATAATATATATATATTCGATATTAAAGAGGTGCTCTATGAATTACGACTTAATTAAAAACTTTATTACCGTTGCCAAAACGAAAAACATAACGCACAGCGCAGAGATGCTTTTTGTTTCGCAATCAACCGCGAGCCACCGTCTGCAGCAGCTTGAGGACGTTTTGGGATATCAGCTTTTCCTTCGTAACAAAGGACAGCGCTTTGCTACACTCACAGAGCACGGAAAGGCGTTCCTGCCTATCGCTGAAAAATGGATGGCGCTATGGGAGGAAACCGAGAGCTTCAGAAACGCCGTCAAGGAAGCAAAGCTTGTCGTCGGTATGATTGATTCTCTTTTAATTTGCCTTTTGCGCGATCTTGTTGCAGAGTGCGTCGTTTCCAGCCCCGACATACATCTTCAAATAAAAACCATGAACTCGGATGATATCTTCCGCGGACTCAAGGAGCAGGAAATCGACATTGGTATCACTCTTGCAAACCTTCCCTATCAGAACGTTAACATTCGTCCCCTGCTCACCGAGAAGATGTATTGCATTTGCAAAAAGGGTCTGCTTGACGGCAAGAAGGTTATTGAGCCCGAGGACCTGATTCCATACGAGGAAGTGCTTTTGAACTGGGGCGTCGAGTTTATGCTTTGGCATAATTTCTGGTTCAAAGGTCACATAACGCCAAAGCTTCAGGTCGATACGATAAATCTTATCGGAGATATGCTGAAGCTGAGAGATTCGTGGGCAATAGTTCCCGAAACAGTCGCCCGTTACTTTGAGAGGCACGGCGTTTGCGACTGCCACGAGCTTAAAAACCCTCCCCCCAACAGAACCTGTTACCTTGTCACCTCGGCTCTTCCCGATCCCAACAAAACCGAGCACATCAGAAAGTTCGAGAGCGAGCTTGACGCATTCATAGCAAAATACTGTAAAAGCCGTTCAATTGCACAGGGCGGCATAGCATAAAAGCTTTTAAATTAAATACATAAAGCGGAAGGCACAAACGCCTTCCGCTTCGTTTCGTTTTCGGTTATTTTGAAATTTCGGCTATCGCCATTTTGCAGAAATCATAGGCTATTCTCTGCTCGGGGTCTTTTTTGAGGTCGGGAATAAGCTCTCCGCCGCGAACGTAATACTCGTCGTATGGCTCTCTGTCAAGGTCGTCGATTATTCTCTGACAGCATTTCAAGAAGAGCTCTTTATTAAGAGGCTTTGCCTCCTTGCCGATGAAGCTGAAATGGTTTCGGTAGCAAATCTTGTCAGCGACCTCGCCCGAAAAGCCGAAACCGCAAACAGTTTCATCCTTGCCGTAGCACTTTTCGGTGAATTCGCCCTTCTCGACAATCATTCTGTACGCAAGGCGCTCAAGCTCCCTATTACATTTCTTGTTTGCATTACAGTCTGTTCCAAGAAGAATTCTGTCTTGATACTTATTGAAGAATGCGCCCCATCTCTCCATATCCTTATTAAAATCGTAGTACATCATAACGTGAGGAGTTGTGTCAAGCCAAACGTTAGGATATTTCTCCATTATGCGCTCTGCTTCGTCGGGATCATTCTCGAGGAACATAAAATGAGCAAAGCATACGCGAAGCCTCGGGTGCTTATCAAGCATTCGGAGCGCCTCCTCGTGCATAACCTTCTTCGGAAGAAAACCCTCTGCCCAGGGCCAGCCGGGAGTAAAGTAATAGTCGGGGTCAAGCACGTGAATGTTTACAGGTGTTCCCTCGTCCTCAAGGAGCGAGAACATAGCGTCGTAATAGGGGTCGTCTATCCCTCTGCCGTAGTATTTACGCAAATCAGGGCTGAACATAAGCTTTATACCGTCACAGCCAAGGTCAAGAAGCGCACGTACCTGCACATCGGGGGCAATTGCGGCATACCTGTCAGTTACGTGTATGCCACCGAAATTCCGCACACCAAGCTCCTTGTAGGTATGCTTCATATAAAGACCGAACAAATTCTCCGCCGCGCCTCTATAAGGCAAAGCCAAAAGTGATACGTTGGTAACTCCTGTTTCCTTGAGGTCGCCAAGCATCTTCTCGGTCTTTTCGCGATTTATAAAGCGCGTATGTACGTGGCTGTCGGCTATTCTGCGTTCGCGTTTTTCAGCAATCATAATCTTTTCCTTTCGTTTAACAAAAAGCCGCTCTGAACAAGGATTCTAAGCAACTTTTAAGCCTTATTGTATCGTTAGTTTAGAATTATGAATTTGGCTAAGCAAAATGTTATGATATGACCGTTTCTGCGAAACGATCATATTTGAGTTTTGCAGCGCAAAACTCATTCCCACTCGAAAGTGTATATCCAATCTGTGGTCTTTAGGGTGTATTTTACTGATTTTTATATCATCTTTTTATCTTTATTCTCCCTGTTCCACCCATTCAACCGCCAAAGTGTTGTCAAAAATGTTGTCACAGTATTTTATTTAATCCCTTGTTCTTTCTTAATGTCATCAATCAACTGACTTAAGGGGCGAACATAATCACGCATTCCAATATGCTCTTTTGCGTGTTTGTAGATAGGACTTTCATCTGCTAAATAGAACACTTGGCGTTGCTGTCCAAGCATAGTGATTTTATCATCACTTAAATCTCTATCGTATGTAATCAAGTGCCATATTTCTTTAATCTTGTATCGTGAAAGAGCATTGCCATCTGCAGAAGATACCTGTTTCCATCTTTCGCGAAGCGTTCTTTTGCAACTTATACCAATACTCCAGCCATCTTTACACTTAAACCATTTATCCACCTCAATATCTGTTTGGAAGTGGTCCGGTTTCTCGTGAGATTTGAAGCCATAGTAATTGAACAAAAATGTAGAAATATCCTCAAGACTGCCACCGGCTCTTGATTTTCTCTTTTGACCGGCCCTGCGTTCAAATTCTTGTGTAAACGCCGTAAGTATAGCGTTATCCTCAAGCTCGGTTCTCGGAATAGAAAGAGCACTTAAATTAGCACGCAATTTTGTAAACTCTCTTATTATTTCTCTACGCTCGACATCCAAGCATCCTCTTACACCAAGAGTATCCCATACAGATATAACTTTGCCAACATTCTCTTTACCCAATGTATCAAGAATGTTTTTAGCGGTAGTATGGCAAAACTCTATATCATCGCTGGGAACATTGTTAAGGGCTATGTTAGCCGGTTGAACGACATACTTTATTGTAACAGCAAATACGACAATATCTGTAATCGTCTGCAATTCGCTTTCTAATGCCACAAGCAAATCCTCATACAGATTTGCTGTTTTCGAACCAGCTCTTGCAGTGTTTCCTATTTTGTTACGAATGATGTTAAGGCAAACCTTAAATTTTTCTTCATCAGTCAGTAATTGCTGTTCAATCACAGCTTCGATTTCGCTAACAAGAGAGGACATAAGAGCATCTTTTTTGCCTATTGCACCGTATTGGTCGGTATTCAGCAACATTCTGGCAAACCAATACGCATTTCTCCAAGGGCTGTTGTAAACAACTTCATCAAAAGCATTTTTAGGGTTGCTCATTTTTGCCACTCCTCTCCGTCAATCCGCTTACGTGCCATTTCACAGTAAGTTTCCGAATTGTCAATATAAATAAAATCTCTTCCGGCTTTCTTTGCGGATACCGCCGATGTGCCAGAGCCACCAAATGGATCTAAAACAACCTGTGCGTTTGTTGAGGTCACGATTCTGTCAATCAATTCTTCGGGGAAAGGTGCCGGATGGGGATTTTTGCTTTCTTGCGTTATTTCCCAAACATCACCAAGTCTATTTGCACCTTGAGCTAATTTAAAATTGGGTTTAGCAATAAGGTAAATAACTTCATAGGTAGGCAAAAAATATCCAGCGTTGAAATTAATACCACCCTTTCTACGCCAAACAATTATCTGGCGTACAGGAAATCCCTGGAGTATTTCGTGGCGATCTTGTATTAAGCCAGCTTGTACTCTCCACTTGTGGTTGTAAAAAATTGCACCATCATCTTTGAGCAAACGGAACATTTGCTTCAAACAAGCTCTTTGCCATTTTACATATTCATCATACGGCATATCGTCAGTATGGTTGACATATCCCTTTTGCAAAGCGGCATTTTCCCACTTGCCACCTCTGCCGTCTTTCATTCCGTTGCCGGTAGAATTTTTTAAGTTGTATGGTGGTGAGGTGACGAACAAATCTACGCTTTGAGACGGAAGTCTCCGCATTACTTCCAAACTATCACCGCAAATAATGCTGTTCAAGAATCCATCTATGGATTCCTTTTTTTTCATTGTATTCAATGTTTGAATCGTAGTCATTTCGGGCTCCTCGATCAAGGATTTCGCAAAGGGCTATCAAACTGCCTTTGACAAGTGGAAATTATTTGTATTATTATATCACAAATTTTGATTTTTTTCAATAGGTTGGCGGCTATTTATAAAAACTATAAATGCAAACTGTTGTCAAAGTGTTGTCACGCGAAATCGCAAAATATGCAAAAAGTGGCTTGGAATAAGGCTTCCAAGCCACTTAAAAACCTTATTTTATTATTCCCACTCAATCGTTCCCGTAGGCTTTGGCGTCAAATCATAGAGAACTCTGTTGATACCCTCAACCTCAGCGACTATACGCTCGACTATTTTATGAAGGATTTCGTAGGGGATTTCCTCGACGGTAGCCGTCATCGCGTCCTTGGTGTTGACGGCACGGATAATTGCGGGCCAGCCTTCATAACGGCTATCGTCCTTTACGCCAACCGACTTCATATCGGGAACGACGACGAAATACTGCCATACGCGCTCTGCAAGTCCCGACTTCGCAAACTCATCTCTGAGAATAGCGTCTGCCTCGCGAAGTGCCTCAAGTCTGTCGCGGGTGATAGCGCCAAGGCATCTTACGCCAAGACCGGGTCCGGGAAAGGGCTGACGGTAAACCATCGCGTGAGGAAGACCAAGCGCCTCGCCGACGACTCTTACCTCGTCCTTGTAGAGAAGCTTGAGAGGCTCGACAAGCTCAAACTTGAGGTCCTCGGGAAGACCGCCGACATTGTGGTGCGATTTAACAGCTTTCTTGCCCTCTGCCTGCTTTATGCTCTCAAGAATGTCGGGGTAGATTGTACCCTGCGCGAGATATTCAACGCCGCGAAGCTTTCTTGCCTCGTCGGCAAAGACGTTTATAAATTCAGCGCCGATAATCTTTCTCTTCTTCTCGGGCTCGGAAACGTCTGCAAGAAGATTAAGGAAGCGGTCTGTTGCATCTACATAGATAAGGTTTGCGTCAAGCTGGTTTTTAAAGAGCTCGATAACCCCCTCCGACTCGTTCTTTCTCATAAGTCCGTGATTGACGTGAACGCAGACGAGCTGCTTTCCGATAGCCTTTATAAGAAGCGCTGCAACGACAGAGCTGTCAACTCCGCCCGAAAGCGCGAGAAGCACCTTCTTTTCGCCGACCTGCGCTCTTATCTCGGAAACCTGCTCCTCTATAAAAGCGTCTGCAAGCTCCTTGGTTGTAATACGCTCCATTGTGTCCGGTCTTTTGTTCGTATCCATTTTATTTTCTCCCTTTTATTCCTAGCATTTTATACTTTATTATACACCACTTTTTTTATAATTACAATATATTTTTTTCACAAATTTTAAAAAAATGAATAAAATGTCGATATAATATTTCACAAAAGAAAGTGAGCGACAAAATGCTGGTTACCAAGCCCTACAAACGCGAAAACGCGGCGGAATACGCAAGAAAATTCGCCTTTTCACAAAACTCATACTTTGGAAACTTTGCCGAGCTTGGCGGAAACTGCACGAACTTTGCCTCGCAGGCTATATTTGCGGGCTCGTGTCAAATGAATTACACTCCCACTTTTGGGTGGTACTACATTTCCCTCAACGAGCGCTCTCCGTCTTGGACGGGGGTGGAGTTTTTCTATAATTTTATGGTAGGAAACAAGGGCGTCGGCCCGTTTGGAAGAGCCGTGCCGATAGATGAGCTTGAGATAGGCGACATCATTCAACTTGGAAAGAACGGAGACGGCTTTTACCACACACTGATAGTGGTAGGCTTTGAGGGCGATGACCCGCTCGTTGCCGCGCAAACCAACGACGTTTATATGCGCCCCCTCTCAACATACACCTACGATTTTGCAAGATACATCAAAATCGAGGGAGTGAGATACGTCGTCGAGGACGACTACTCCTGCTACGAGCAGCTTATAAACGCGCCGTCAACCCCAAACGTAAATATGGGAGATACCGAGTAATTCCGGTATATTATCTTCACCGCTGCAAATACTTGACAATATAGAGGATTAGTGGTAAAATATCGGGAGAACAGTTTATCCCAAGGAAAGTGAAAAATGAAAAAATACCTATCCACGTTTATGATGCTTGTGGCGGCGGCAATATGGGGATTTGCCTTCTCGGCGCAGAAGGCGGCGGCGCACGTGCCCGCCTTTACCCTCGTTTTCGCAAGAAGCCTGCTTGGCGCGATATTCCTCTTCTTCTTAATAATGGTGCTTGACCGGGCGCTTAAAACCGGCAGACGCCTCGTTTCTAAACGCGGGCTTGACTTTAACAAAACTGAGCTTATCGGCGGTACTCTCTGCGGAATTGTGCTCTCTCTTGCCTCGGTGCTTCAGCAATCGGGAATTGGAAGCGGCACGGACGCAGGAAAGGCGGCATTCATAACCGCGCTGTACGTCGTTCTCGTTCCCGTTTTCAGCCTTGTCCTTAAAAAGCGCGCACCGATTAACGCATGGATAAGCGTCGCTATTGCCGTCGTCGGCTTCTATCTCCTTTGTATCAAGGGCGACTTCTCGCTTGAATTTTCCGACGCGCTCGTGCTGCTCTGCGCCGTCGTCTTTACGACGCATATACTTGTAATTGACCGCTTCTCACCGAGATGCGACGGAGTGCGTATGTCCTGCGTTCAGTTTGCCGTCGTAACCGTCGTGTCGCTCGTATGCGCGATTTTCTTTGAGCAGCCCGTAAGCCTCGACGGCATCACCTCGGCAATAGGTCCTATTCTTATGCTGGGTATAGGCTCAAGCGGTATCGCCTACACCCTGCAAATCGTGGCGCAGAGCAACCTCAACCCCACCGTCGCCTCGATAGTAATGTCGCTCGAATCGGTATTTGGCGTTATCGGCTCGGCTCTCCTGCTCGGCGAAACGATGTCCACGCGCGAGTATTTCGGCTGTGCCATCGTCTTTACCGCCGTCGTGCTCTCGCAGCTTGATTTTTCGAGCCTCAAAAAGCATAAAGCCGCAAAATAGCTCGCAATTAACTTATAAATAAAGGAACAGCGCTCCTCGTTTGAGGAGCGCTGTTCTAATTAGGTTTATCTAAATAGTTTTTTGTTCTTTATTCAATCGTTTCAACATCTTCTTTCGCAATAGCAACAGCAAGATCATCCTCTTCTCTTTTCATAATTCTGTTTAAGACGAAGTACCCTATCAAAAGAATGATTACGATAGAAACAAGAGAAGAAACTCCCGTAAGTGATAACATATTTCTTGTTATTGCCAGCCCCATATTACTAGGCATTATTTCCAATATTTCTACGTTTATTTTGCAAAGAAGTACATCAGATAAAATATAAATAGCCATTGTCGTTACAACTCGCTGTTTAAAAAGTTTTTCTATCTTTCGTTCGGCTCCTAATTTTTTAATTTCCGAATATAGTAGCAAAGACGTTTGATCTATCTCATTGATATCGTTTATATTTTTCATTATTTGACCGATAGCTGTGCATATAGATATAGCGGCAGAAACAACGGCAAAAATTACACACACACCAAGAAGAAATGATGTCGCTTTATCACCGTCGTCGCTGAATAAATTTGCAACTACTATTTTAAAATCATCCCACAGCGAGAATCTTTTTTCTATCGTCCCGTTTTTCAGCAATTCTTCCAATTCCTCTAAATCTTTCACCTCATATTTAAGTTCTTCTTCCAATTGCTTTAAATCTTCCAAATCTCTAATATCCTCAATGCTTTGAGGAGTATAAGCATAGGTGAAAATCGGCAAAAAAATCAATGAAGCGACAAGAAAAATTGATAGTATTTGAACGGAAAGAGAAAGAACTTTTGTTTTCCTGATTCGATTTTCATATTTCTTATATTCGTATTTATTGCTTTTTTTTAGTTTTTCCTCATCGGAAAGCTCATTCAACAACTCAGCAGACGTCAACATAAAGCCACAGCTTACGCAAAGAGTTTGTCCACATTCAACCGCAACTCCGCAATGTGAGCAATATTTATATCCCTCCCCCGCTTTGAATCCGCAATGGTGACATACAGAAGCCCCATCAATAAGTTCTTTTCCACAAGTCGTACAGTACATTTTTCCTCCAAAAATATAAAATAATAAGGTATTGCAATCGAAATTACTCCCTCAAAAAGTACAAACTCCGATTGTTATGTTTTATTATACCGCAATTTGCGGTAAATGTCAATACTGCATTTTGCAGTTTGGTATAATTTTTTCATAAATCGACAAAAATGGAGTTGTTATGGTGTATAAAAGGATACGGGATTTGCGCGAGGACAAGGACTTGACTCAAAAGGATATGGCACGGGCGCTGAATTGCTCACAGCAGGTTTACAGCAACTACGAGCTTGGACAGAGGGATATTCCCACCGACATTTTGATTAAGCTTTCGCAGTTTTACAACGTTTCCGTTGACTATATTCTCGGCTTGAGTGACAACCCAAAAAGAAGATAAAACAATAAAGGAACAGCGCTCCTCAAACGAGGAGCGCTGTTTACTAGCAGGGTGAATTATACTATCAAGTGCAACACTTTTAAGTAAAAAAGAACACTCATATTGAATCCTGTGTTATAATGAAGTTACCACACAAACATTAAACAAAAGGAGAATTCAATATGAGCTATATCCATTTTACCATAGAAGAA
>JAFVXK010000018.1 GCA_017501175.1 Clostridia bacterium
CCGACATTCCTATCGGCTGCAGTGAGTACGGTTGTGAAGCTCTTAACTGGCACACCTCAGACCCCAAGCAGGGCGACTACACCGAGGAGTATCAGGCATACTACCACGAGGAGCTCATAAAGCAGCTCTTCACCCGTAAGTACATCTGGGCGACACACGTATGGAATATGTTCGACTTTGGCGCTGACGCACGTGCCGAGGGCGGCGAGAACGGACAGAACCATAAGGGACTTATGACTATGGACCGTAAGTACAAGAAGGACGCCTTCTACGCTTACAAGGCTTGGCTCGTTTCTCCCGAGGTTGACCCCTTCGTTCACCTCTGCGGAAAGAGATATATCGACAGAGTTGAGGACGTAACCAAGGTTACTGTTTATTCGAACTTGCCCGAGGTTGAGCTCTTCGTCAACGGCGAGTCGGTCGGCAAGAAAACCGCTGAGGACCACTTCTTCTACTTCGAGGTTAAGAACGAGGGCGAGTCGAAAATTGTCGCTAAGGCAGGCGAGCACACCGACGAGGGTATTATCCGCAAGGTTGACGAGATGAATATGGACTACGTTCTCAAGGAAAAGGGCGCGGTTCTCAACTGGTTCGACGTAAACGCTCCCGAGGGCAGATATTCTCTCAATGACACCATTTCGGATATAATGAAGTCGAAGAGAGGTAAGTTCTGGCTCATCAGAAAGGGACTTATGCTCAAGAGAATGATGGACAAGAACAACAAGAAGAGCAAGAAGGGCGAGAATAAGTCCGGCGGCTTCGAGGTTAATCTCAAGGATGGCGCACCCAGCGGTCTTATGGATATGATGGGCGGCTTCTCGGTTCTCCGTCTTACCTCTATGATGGGAATGATGAACCTCAGCTTCACCAAGGAAGAGCTTCTTAAATACAACAAGCAGCTCAACCGCATCAAAAAGCCGAAGGATTTAAGAAAGTAAATCAAAAAGCAAATAAAAAAGAGGGCAGAGCCGTGGTTCTGCCCTCTTGCTGTAACATCACATTTTTCATCCGATTTGTAGCCTTGACAAAGGAATAGCGGTATGGTATAATCAAAATGAATAATACAAATTAGGAGTAGATCGCATTGAACCACGTTGATGTGTTACCAAAGGGTTATTCTCTGGCAAAATCGCTTGACAATAGAAAAAAACCGATTGGATTAAATGCCATAAAAGCAATATTGGCTTTTATGATCTCTTGGATAATTTTGATATTGCCGATTGCCATTTTCAAAGGGCTTGGTGAAATCTTCTCGTTGTATTTCTCTTGCGTTGTGTTTTTTGGAGGTGCAATGATTGGTCTGTATAGCTGCATTTTCATCGGCATACAGTCCTTGACGATGTATTTTCTAACGCATAAATGGGGAAAATTCGGATACATAAGAAACGACGTCTTTTATTCGGTTCCCGGTATCTTCGTTACACGGAAAGCGGCATTTTTATACACGCTGTTACCCATCGTGTTCCCATCGATACTGTTTATTGTCGTCATGCTTTTACCAGTGGATGTTCTTTTTACACATTTCGTAGCTTCTGTCTTTTTTGCAACCCATATAGCTATCGTATTTTGCGATTCTTTCCCGATGTTGACAATGCTTGCTAAATGCAAGGATGAAAATGCGCTTGTTAATTTCGCAGGAGTACGCTTTGCGATTTTCACCGAGCGTGAAGACGGCGACGAAACCGATGAGGCGAGCGCTGAATATCTCGATTGGCTTCATAATGAGGGGCTCAATATGGTTGACGAGGAGAATAAGCGTAAAAGCAAAATAGCATCGACCTCCGGTAGCGTAATATTCTTTTTTGAAGCACTCCTTTTTGCGTTCATCTTCTTCTTATCTGTTTTTTCGGTCAAATATCCGATTTTTAAGGAAGTTATTTTAAACCCGTCCTTGTATCTGTGTGTGCTTTTTATAGGTTTGATAATATATTTCGAGCTTACTCGAAGCAAGTATTACGTCGCGAAAGTTTTTATAGCGACGATTCTGACGTCTTTAACGCTTTTACTTCTTGTCATAGCTGTTTTTTTGGGCGCTAACGCGACTTCTCATACAACGGATATAAAGAATTACGGAAGCTACGATGACATATGTCACGAGGTAACCGCCTTTTTGCCCGAGCAAATTACCGAGGATATGACACCGATACGTTATTCTTACTATTACGATGCCAGCTGGGATATTGTCTTTGAGGTGTATCTTGAAGTCAAAATGACCGATGATGCGTACGAGGCGCTGAAGGCTGAATACAGCGATTCGCTGACAGATTTTCAATATGCCGAGGGATATGAGGAATACAGCATTTCGGACAACATGTTGGAAGATTTGTCCGATGACGGAAAATGGATAGGGAATCCCGATATAAGTAAGATCATTTTTAACGACGCCGATAAAATTGTGATCTTTGAGCTTATGCATGGGCATGATCCGTTTTATCTTGAAAACTCGGCATATATCGATAGATTTAATATTGAGCCTCTCAAGCACTGAACGGTGGATAGTTTTCAATAAATTCAGCTTCTAATGGAGCGCTTCTGCGTAAAAGAAAAATTTATAGGGGCAGAGCCACGGCTCTGCCCCTATCTTTATCTGAATTAAATTTCCTTATCCTTTGACAAAAACGCGGCGGTTTTTGGGGACTTTGGGTGGTCGAAGATTTCCTCGGGTGTGCCCATTTCCTCGATGACGCCGTCAGCCATAAAGATTATCTTGTCGGACACGTGGCGGGCAAATTCCATCTCGTGAGTGACGATAATCATCGTTCTGTCGGAGCTTTTGAGCGAGCGGATAACCTTCAGAACCTCGCCCGTCAGCTCGGGGTCGAGAGCCGAGGTCGGCTCGTCAAAGCAGAGAATGTCGGGGGAGAGCATAAGTGCGCGCGCAATAGCAACACGCTGCTGCTGACCGCCCGAGAGCTGACACGGGTAGGCATCTCTTTTCTCCGTAAGTCCTACCGTGACGAGAAGCTCGTCTGCCTTTGCCTCGATTTTCTCAATATCCTCTTTTAGCGTCGGGGATTTTGCTCTCTTTGCGCGGAGTATCGGAGCTAGGGTGAGATTTCCCTTTACCGTGTACTGCGGGAAGAGGTTAAACTGCTGGAATACAAGTCCGAGTGAAAGCTGTGCTTCGGGGCTCATTACGGGCTTCTCGCCCGCCTTTGCCGAGTAAACGACCTCGCCGTTTACCGAGATTTCGCCCTCGTCGGCAAGCTCAAGGAAATTGAGGCAACGGAGAAATGTCGTCTTACCGCCGCCCGACGAGCCTATAATCGAGAGCACCTCGCCACGCTCGAGCGAGAGGTCAATGCCCTTTAAAACCTCGTTCTGTCCAAAGCTCTTACGGAGATTTTTTACATTTAATACTTCCATTTAAAAATCCTCCTACGCCTTGAAATAGTCGAGCTTTTTCTCTATCCTGCCGAATATGATAGTCAGTATTCCGACAAAAATCAGATAGAAAGCGCCCGCTACGAACAGCGGCCAGATAAGTCCCTTGACCGTCATAAACTCGGTTGCCTCGTAAATGAGCTCGTACACCGCTATGGTGTTGGCAAGCGAGGTATCCTTGATAAGAGTGATTATCTCGTTTGACATCGGGGGGATTATGCGCTTCACCACCTGCAAAAGCACGACCTTGAAGAATACCTCGCGCTTCGAAAGTCCGAGCACCTGTCCCGCCTCGTACTGTCCCTGCGATATGGATTGTATTCCACCGCGGAAGATTTCCGAGAAATATGCCGCATAGTTTATCGAAAATGCGACGAGCGCCGCTATAAAGCGCGTTGAAAATGTTTGGTCAAACCAAGCCCAACCGGTGTTCATCTGAGGCCAAACGAAGAGCTTCAAAAGTCCGGGCAGATAGAATATCGCAAAAATCTGCAGCATCAGAGGCGTACCGCGAAGTATCCAGACGACAATTTTCGAGAGCATACTTAAAGGGGCAAACTTACTCATCGTGCAAAATGAGATAAGCAGCCCCAATGGTAACGCCAAAATAAGCGTTAGAAGAAACAGAAAAAATGCGGTTATAAATCCACCTGCGAGCTGGGAACAAACGTCTAAAAAGAGTTCCATTCTCGCTTTTTCCTTAAATTTCAGAAATTACTTGAGGGCGTCCTCATTGAGAGAAACTGCGTACTTTTCAAGAAGACCTGCCATAGTTCCGTCGGTATACTTTGCCTTGAGGAATGCATCGAGCTCTGCCTTGAGGTCGCTACCCTTTCTAAGACCTACTGCGAAGATTTCCTCGCCGTATCTTGCGCCGTCAACAAGCTTAAGACCGGTGTAATCGCCCTTGCCGAGCATGCTTTCTGCCATGGTCAAGTCGATAACTGCCGCCTGAGAGTTGCCCGAAGCTACCTCGTTGAGCGCGTCAACCTGAGAGCCAACCTTGTTTATGGTCGATGCCTTGATGACGTTGGTTGCAGTCTTGTCACCTGCAGATGCGTCCTCAACAGCGAGAGAAAGACCTGCAACGTCAGCAGCGGTATAGTTGCTGTCGCTCTTAACTACTACAACCTGTGCGTTCTTTGCGTAGGGGATAGAGAAGTCAATCTCCTCACCAAGCTCGTCAGAAGCGGTCATACCGTTCCAGATAAGGTCAATCTGACCTGCGTTTATCTCGGCAACCTTGTTCTTCCACTTGATGATAACTATCTGGCAGTTAACGCCGAGGGACTCTGCGAACATCTGCGCAAGCTCAGCGTCAAAGCCAACCCACTCGCCTGTTACGTCGTCAATGTAATCCATAGGTTCGTAAACGGTAACGCCGACAACGAGCTTGTTCGCTTCCTTTACCTTTGCAATGTCGCTGCCGCCCATACAGGAGGTAAGACCGCAAAGAAGAAGTGCGGTCATAAGTACAAGTGCTAAAATTCTTTTCATTTCTAAAATGTCCTTTCTTTATCGCTTTAGCAAACTAAAGCGTTTTTATGCATTTATTATACTACATAAAATCGGATTTGTAAAGGGGTTTTCGGAAAATAATTGATTTAATTTAAAAAAATAAAATCGGCAGTCCGGGTAGGACTGCCGAAAACAGTATTATTTTGTGTTATGGGAACATAGGAATGAGCACGAACTGTAGTACGCAGTACGCACCGTAAAGCGCGAGAAGCGAGATGCCCTGCCAGCGCGAGAGCTTTCCGCGAAGAAGCGTGGGGATAGTGAGCAGTGCCATAATGCCTATCATAAGAGGAATATCGAAGATGAAGGACGCGTTCATACCGAGGAAGGTTGCATCTGCGGGTACGTCGAAGGGGTTGATGGTGATTGCCGCGCCCGATACGAGAACGAGGTTAAAGATGTTAGCGCCGATGATGTTACCGAGCGAGAGCGCGCCGTGCCCCTTGGTCAGTGCGGTGATAGCGGTTACAAGCTCGGGGAGCGACGTACCGAGGGCAACGATAGTCAGTGAGATTATGGTTTCGGGAACCTTCAGCGCGTGTGCGATAGTGGTCGCACTGTCAACGAGAAGGTCTGCGCCAAGCGCAATAACGAGAGCCGAGCCGATAAGAACTACGATATCCTTGACAAGACCGAGCTTTGAGGAGCTTTCGGGCAGCTCGCAATCAAGCGCCTCGTCCTCTTCCTCGTCTGCCGCGGGATTTTTCTTCATATTGATGACGTTTACTACCATATAAACTACGAAGAGGCAGAGAAGAACGATACCCGTCCAAAGCTGGAATTCTTCAAAAACATAAGCGTTGATAGCATAGAACGCCGCTACCGCAAAGAAAGCACACACGGGGAATATGAGAGCCTTTTTGTCAGCCTTTCCGGGCTTTATCGCTATGGTCAGAGCCGCAATAAGCGATGTGTTGCAGATAATAGAGCCGATAGCGTTGCCGTAGGCAATAGCGCCGCTGCCTGCCATAGCACCCATAGCCGAGGTCATAACCTCGGGAAGCGTCGTGCCTATCGAAACGACGGTAGCTCCGATAAGAAGCTCGGGAAGCTTAAAGCGCTTTGCAATACCGGTTGCCGCATCAACGAACCAGTCACCGCCCTTAATCAAGAGCAGAAAACCGAAAACGAGCAAAAAGACATAATCCGGGATAAAATCGAACATAAGTTTCTCCTAAACGTTTTTAAATTCACTATCCTATATTTTATCATATTACGACACAAGTGTCAATGCATCATAAGAGAAAATTTACAGAAAAAACAGCATTTGAAAACAAGGGGGGCGTGTGAAATATCACACGCCCTAAAGCTTTAGTGCAAGATTGGGTTAAATTTCCTCGTCGATGTCCTCAGAGCCCTTTTCGCCTTCGTCGGATTTTACTTGCGCGGCTTTTCCGCCGACAAAGCCTGCGATAAGGCTTGAGATGTCAATTCCGGTAGATTCTTTAACACCTTCCATTATCTGGTCGGCGCTGTTTATAACGTCGCGCACGAGCTTTGTGGAGTTGCCGTCGCCGTACATAACTATCTTGTCTGTCTTTGCAAGCGGGATAGCCGCATTTTTGACGACCTCGGGAAGCGCGGCGAGATACATTTCGAGAACCGAAGCCTCGCCCATTTTTTTCTGTGCCTCAGCCTTTTTCTCAATAGCCTCAGCCTCGGCAAGTCCTTTGGCCCTTATACCTTCAGCCTCCTGCTCCATAGCGTAGCGGAGAGCCTCAGCCTCAGCCTTTTTCGCCTCTGCGGCACGGAGAGCCTCGTACTGACGAGCGTCTGCCTCTCTTTGACGGGAGATGAGCTCCGCCTCTGCCTCTTTTTCGGAGCGGTATTTCATAGCGTCTGCCTGCTTTTTAATCTCTGCATCAAGCTCACGCTCTTTGATAGCAATCTCCTTTTCGGCAAGCTCGGCTTCCTTCTCACGACGCGCAATGTCGGCGTTGGTTTTTGCTATTTCTATGATTTTACGCTGATTTTCCTGCTGTATGGAGTATGCCGCGTCAGCCTCCGCCTTCTTGGTGTCTGCCTTAACCTTCATATCAGCCTGCTGAACGGCAAGAGCCGCATTCTGCTCGGCAATCTTTTTGTCAGCCTCGACCTTGACGGCGTTTGCCTCCTGCTGTGCGTTAGCGGTAGCTATTGCGATATCGCGCTGAGCGTTAGCCTTAGCTATTTGGGCATTCTTTCTAATCTGCTCGACGTTGTCAATACCCATATTCTCGATAGTTCCCGCGCCGTCCTTGAAGTTCTGAATATTGAAGTTAACGACCTCAATACCGAGCTTTTCCATATCGGGAACGACGTTTTCGGTTATCTTTTTCGCAACGCCCTGACGGTCTTGAACCATCTCCTTGAGCCCTACCGAGCCGACTATCTCACGCATGTTACCCTCCAGCACCTGAGTGACGAGGGCAACGAGCTCGCCGCGCGTCTTACCGAGAAGAGCCTCGGCTGCACGCTTGAGAAGCTCGGGGTCGCTTGAAACCTTGATGTTAGCGACACCGTCAACTGTGACGTTTATGAACTCGTTGGTGGGAACTGCCTCGCTCGTCTTTACGTCAACCTGCATTACTCCGAGTGATATGCGGTCAACGCGCTCGAAGAAAGGAACGCGCCAGCCCGCTTTTCCTATAAGTATTCGCTTTTTGCCAAGACCCGAGATGATAAATGCCGTGTCCGGCGGAGCCTTCAGATAGCCGAAGGCGGTGAAAAGTATAGCAAGAACTGCTATGGCTGTTAAAATCGGAATCCAAAACATAATAAGTCCTCCTTAATAATATATTATTCAAAATAAGTCAAAAGCTCGCCTCTTTTTGCTAACGCAAAAAGACTTCCAGCGTACCGAGATACACTGAAAGTCTTGTTATCATCAAAACTGATTAAGTACGATCGAGCATCTGCAGCTGCTGTGTTGGCGAATCGTACGCATTGCGGGGCAATGAACTACTCCCTTTCGACATTTTCATTATAGCATATTTGCAAGTAGTTGTCAATATCATCTGCACGAAATTGTATATATGCATAGTTTTGAGCAAACGGTTTTGTTCATAGTGCACAATTTTCGGTTCTGCTGTTTTTTGAGGTAAGCGCTTACGCTTTCTGCTGTCGGCTTTTGCTTTCAGCGCCGTAGAAAACTGCCCGAGAATTTCTCCTCGTACTTGACAAACCCCTCCCGAAAATGTATAATAAAAGAAAGGTTTGTCTTTGAAAGGAAATCTTATGGATAAAATATATAATTTTTCCGCAGGCCCGACAGCGCTTCCCGAGCAGGTGAGCCGTCGCGCAAGGGAGCAGGTGTTCAATTACAAAAGGCGCGGAATATCGGTGATGGAGCTTATCCCCGGTACTAAGGATTACCTGAAGCTATTGAAGGACGCCGAAATGTCCCTAAGAAAGATATTGAATATTCCGACGGGATACACCGTCCTGTTTCTCGAAACACCGAAGGCTTCGCAGTATTCGGCAATTCCTATGAATCTTATGTCGGACCACAGGTGTGCTGACTATATCGTCACAGGACAGTCGTCAAAGGCAGCCGAGCTTGAGGCGAAAAAGTACGGTGACATCGTTATCGCCGCCACCTCTGCGGGAGCAAGTCCCATATTCTCGACTCTTCCGAAGGTAGAGCGCAGCGACTTCCGCCCCGATGCCGACTATATATATCTTTCGCACAACAACGCTATATACGGTACTAAGTTTTCGTCGCTTCCCGATACGGGAAATATCCCGCTTGTCGTTGATATGACCTCGTCGCTCCTCTCCGAGCCTGTCGATTGGTCGAGAATAGCGCTTCTTCTTGCGGGTGGTGAGTGCAATATCGGTGTTCCGGGTCTTACAGTCGTCATAATTCGTCAGGATCTTCTCGGCTCTTGTCAGCCGACTACCCCCTCTATGATGAATTATAAGAACCTCGCGGACAAGCGCAGCTTTGATTTCGCGCCCTCGGCATTCAGCCTCTATCTTGCCGAGCAGAACTTCGATTGGATAGATTCCGTCGGAGGACTTGAGGAAATGAAGCGCCGCAGTGAGAAGAAGGCAAGCCTTCTTTACGACTTCCTCGACGGACAGTCGCAGGAGTATTATACCTCGTTTACCGATAAAAAGTGCCGCTCGATGACCACCGTCACCTTCACGACGGGCGATGCTGAGCTTGACCGCAAATTTATCGCTGAGGCGGCAAAGGCAGGGCTTATAAATCTGCAAGGTCACTCCTCGATAGGCGGAATGCGCGCCTCAATCTACAATTCAATGACCGCCGACGGCGTTGCCGCCCTCGTCGAGTTTATGAAAACCTTCAAAAACGAAAATCCGAGATTTACAGCGTAAATATTCCGAGGCTCACAGGTGAACTTGTGAGCCTCTTTTGTGCAAAAGCTCGAAAACTCGCTATATTGACAATCGCAATAAAAAGTGCTATAATGGAAGCAGAATAGATAAAATTTATTTTTAGGAGGAGTGAAATGAAAAGATTTTTGTTAACACTTTGTACGGTTGTTTTGCTTTTGACGTCAACGGTGATACTTATCTCCTGCGGTCATACTCACGTTTATGAACAGCAGACAGTCTCCGATAAATATATGAAATCCGAGGCAACCTGTACAGACGCGGCGGTGTACTATTATTCCTGCACAGTCTGCGGAGAAAAGAGCGAGGAAACCTTTGAATACGGAGAGCCTAAAGGTCATACTCTTGTTGACGGTGACTGTGCCGATTGCGATTTTGTATATTACAGTGCGGGGCTTGAATTTAAATCAAATTCAAATGATGACGATACCTGTTACGTTTCAGACATAGGCTCTTGTACAGATAAAGAAATCTTTATTCCCCCTACTTCCCCCGATGGTGAGAAGGTAACAGGCATCGGCAGTGAGGCGTTCGCAGACTGCAACCAAATTGTAAGCGTGAAAATCCCTGAAGGCGTAACGTATATAGAAAGGGAAGCATTTTCTGACTGCAAAAGCCTTGTCAAAGTTAATATGCCTCAAACGCTAACTAATATAGGGGAGAGCGCATTTGAAAATTGCAGCAGCCTCAAGAACTTGATAATACCGGAAACCGCCGTAGTGTATTTTGGGAGAGCGTCGTTTCAAAATTGCACAAGCCTTACGAGCATAGTTCTTCCTTTCTCGGTAAGAAAAATTGGGGAGCACGCATTTTGGGGTTGTATCAATCTTACCAGCGTAGTCACGCCGATTGTTATACAAGAAGAGCCGTATTTTGCGTTTTCGAATTGCCCAAAGCTTGTAGAGGTAATCAACAGGACTAAATATTATGTAGATGCAGGTACTTCCGTTTTTGGTGAAATTGCAGCTAATGCAATAGAAGTACATAACGGTGAGAGTAAGATAGTAAATAAGGACGGATACCTTTTCTACACATATAATGGGGTAAACTATCTCGTTAATTACATTGGCGATGAAAGCGAGCTGACGCTTCCCGAGGACTATAACGGCGAAAGCTACGAAATTTACAGCGCGGCGTTCCTCAATAACGAAAGCATTACGAAGGTATTTGTTCCGGAGAGTGTAACATGCATAGCAGCTTCTGCGTTTGAGGGCTGTAGCAATATTGAGTATAACGAATACGACAACGCATATTATTTGGGCAATGCAACTAATCCATACGTTGCGTTAATAAGCACCAAAGATGATTTAATTACCTCTTGCAACATAAACCCCAATACTAAAATTATTGTCGAATATGCTTTTAGCAATTGCATAAGTCTAACAGACATTGTAATTCCCGACGGAGTAACGAGCATCGGCAATTATGCGTTTAGCCATTGTACCAATCTTGCGAGCATAAGATACCGCGGTACAGAGGCACAGTGGGGGGCTATATCAAAAGGAGACGGTTGGGACTATGGCATTAGCTCCTACACTATAACCTACAACTGCACCGACGAATAAATTTTAATTTGCTTTAAAAACCAACCTTTAGAGGAGCCTCTTTTGAGGCTCCTTTTGCTTTACATAAACCCCTTTTTCCCAATTCACCTTCGGTGACCTTTAGCCTCTTTTACGCAGTTTGTCTAAAATGCAGGGCGCGGTTATGCAACATATATAAATAATAATTTCCAGCGCGGGGAAATTCCGTCGAAAAAAATATTTGCATTTTTGCGTCGTTTGTGGTAAAATATATGTTTGGAAAAGATTTTAGGTATTTTGACAGAAAAGAGGATTTTCAAGGATATGAAGAGAACAGACCTCAGAAACGTTGCGATAATCGCTCACGTTGACCACGGAAAGACGACTCTCGTTGACGAGATGCTTCGTCAGGGTGGTATATACAGAGAAAATCAGGAGACCGCCGACAGAGTTATGGACTCGGGCGACCTTGAGCGCGAGCGCGGTATAACCATACTTGCCAAAAACACGGCAATTCACTATAAGGACGTTAAGATTAACGTCATTGACACCCCCGGTCACGCCGATTTCGGCGGCGAGGTTGAGCGTATTCTGAAAATGGTAAACGGCGTTATTCTGCTAGTTGACGCGGCAGAGGGCCCGATGCCTCAGACGCGCTTCGTGCTTGAACGCGCGCTTGCCTTAAACCACAGGGTAATAGTCGTCGTCAACAAGATTGACCGTCCCGACGCGCGTCTTGACGAGATTGGCGACGAGGTGCTTGAGCTTCTTCTTGAGCTTGACGCGACCAACGAGCAGCTTGACTCCCCGATGCTCTTCTGCTCGGGAAGAGCAGGTACTGCTTCCTTCGACCCCCACACCCCAGGAAAAGACCTCGTGCCGCTTCTTGACACGATACTTGAGTATATGCCCGCACCCGAGGGCGAGGAAGAAGAGCCGCTTCAGCTTCTCGTGTCCTCGATAGACTACAACGAGTTCGTCGGCAGGATAGGTATAGGACGCATTGAGCGCGGTACTATCAAGCAGGGACAGGGCGTTTCCATTTGCAACTTCCACGGCGACGGCAAGTCGCGCCCCGCGAAGATAGTTTCGATATATCAGTTTGACGGCTTGAAGCGCGTTCCCGTAACCGAGGCGCAGGTCGGTGACATTGTCTGCTTCTCGGGCTGTGAGGACATCTCGATAGGCGATACCGTCTGCTCTCCCGCAAAGGTCGAGCCGCTTGAGTTCGTCAAGGTTGGCGAGCCCACAATGGAGATGACCTTCTCGGTCAACGACTCTCCCTTCGCAGGTAAAGAGGGCAAATTCGTCACCTCGCGCCATCTTCGCGCAAGGCTTTATAAGGAGCTTCTCCGTGACGTTTCCTTGCGTGTTTCCGACGGTGAAACCACCGACTCCTTCCGCGTTGCAGGCAGAGGCGAGATGCATCTGTCCATACTTATCGAGAATATGCGCCGTGAGGGCTACGAGCTCTGCTGCTCCAACCCCAGAGTGCTTTACAAGGAAATCGACGGCGTAAAATGCGAGCCTATTGAGAAGGTTATAGTTGACGTCCCTGAGGAATACGTCGGCTCGGTTATGGAAAAGCTCGGCTCAAGAAAGGGCACGCTTGACGATATGCAGCTTCACGGCAGACGCCAGAAGCTTTACTACACGATACCCACCCGCTGCCTTTTCGGTTACAGAAGCGAGCTTCTCACCGATACGCGCGGAGAGGGACTTATTTCCTCGATTTTCGCAGGCTACGAGACGTTCAGAGGTGAGATAAAGACGCGCTTTACCTCTTCTCTTGTCGCTTCGGAGAAGGGAATTGCGACCACCTACGGACTTTATCAGTCGCAGGACAGAGGACCTCTCTTCATTGGCCCTGCCACCCCCGTTTACGAGGGTATGATTGTCGGCGAGAACCCGAAGCCCGACGATATTGAGGTAAACGTCTGCAAGGAAAAGCACCTTACCGCAATTCGTTCCTCGGGCGCTGATGAGAAGCTCACGCTTATCACGCCCGTCCAGCTTTCGCTTGAGGAAGCTATCGAGTTTATCACCGACGAGGAGCTTATAGAGGTCACCCCGAAGTCGATAAGACTACGTAAGGTAATCCTTGACACGCCCAGCCGTAAGCGTATGCAGGCGCAGAAGCGCGCTGCTTTGAAAGAGAGCCAAAAGTAATTGCCGTCATTTTTGGCTAAAACCGCCCTTTTCTCCCACTCGACGTAGCTATCTACGCCTTCGGGTCGAAGAAGACGCGCTTTTATCTCAAAAACTGTCCGGCAATTTGCAGTACGTCATTTTTGTCTAAAACCGCCCTTTTCTCCCGCTCGACATAGCCGCCTATGCCTTCGGGTCGAAGAAGATGCGCTTTTATCTCAAAACTGTCCGGCAATTTGCAGTACGTCATTTTTGTCTAAAACCGCCGATTTGCTAATCGGCGGCTTTTCTTTCGGTTATATCCTTTTTTATATTTAAGAGAGCGAGGACGCCAAGCGCGGCGAGTATTACGAGCGCAATCATACGCGGCACAAAAAGCGCGCGCATAGCATATAGAATAAAGGAAAGCGCCGCGGATATAAGAAAGACGAAAATCGACGGCAAAGCTCGGACTATCGAAGAGCGCATAACTTTACGGGCGGCAATTATGCTTATCGCGGCAGAGGCTATACTTGCACCGAGAAAGGCAAATGCCGCGCCGTTATAGGAGTAGGGGAGCAAAAGGAAGTTCGCGCCTATATTGACTAAAGCGCCGACTATTGCCGAAAGCGAAAGAAGTCCCGTTTTCTCCTCGTGGAGTATTCCCACGCTTGCCACGGTTGCGACAAAGCCGACTATTGCCGCAAGGGTTATCGGATAGACCGATATAAGCGCGTCGGAGTAGGAGTCGGGCGCGAGAAGCGAGAGCAGCTCGGGCGCGAGAGTGAGTATTCCCAGAGCTCCTATTGATATTAGGAGCGTTATCTTCAGGCTCACGCTTGCAACTCGGGCCTCTTTGCCTGCCGCTATTTTTCGCATTATCCAGGGCTGAAGCGCTGAGCCAAGACCGCCTGTCACAAAGGTCATTCCGACGCCCAGAGAGTGAGCTACCGAGTATTTTGCAAGCGCAGCGCCACCCGCCGCCCCCGAAATCATTACCTTATCGACGTTGGCAAGCACCGCGGCGGAAACCGAGTGAGGCAGAAGCGGAAGATTGAATTTCAGAAGAAATCCCCAGATATCACGGGAAAAGAGGCGTTTGCCCTTCCAAAGTATAGTTATGAAAAGAGGCAGGGCGAAAATCAGGGTGGAGAAGAGAAGCGCGTATATTCTGACGTTTGCCGTCGGCTCTACGAGAAATACGAGAAGAAGCGATATACCGAGCGAGAGAAAGGCAGAAATAAGGTTGATTGCAATCACTCGCCCGTATCCGTAAACGTATCTTGATTTTGCGGTGTAAAAGGCAACCACAGTGTCGAGCGCTATTTGACCGATAAGCAGCACCGAAAGACCCCCGTCAAGTCCCGTGAACGAGGAAATTTCTTTTCCCCAGATGAGAAAGGCTGAAGCGAAAGCTCCGAGCATTACAAGTGAAAGCCCGAGCGCCGAGGAGATAAGCTCGTCCCGTCTATCCTCAAATTTTTGCATTCCCCGATACACCACGCTGCCCGTGAGGCCGAGAGTGGTTATTACCGAGAGAATGGCTATCCAGCTCATATAGAGCGCGTATTTTCCGTATTCCTCGGCGCTCATTGCGTGTGTAAATATCGGTGTTGCCGCCATTCCGCCGAGCTTTATCAAAAACGACGATACGACATACCACGCGCCGGCCTTTGCAGGAAGCCTTATTTCGAGCTTTTTCTTCATTTTGCCTCGCCTTTCGTTTTGCTTTTGTTATTTTTCCCGAAAGGCAGAGAATAACTTCAAGAAAAAATATCCAAAAATGCACCCGAAAGAGCTTCCTATTGCAACTTTTAATACAAAACCGTTAAAAATCTGACAAATCTGAAGATAAAAACTTGAAAACTTGCAAAAAAATATTGCAAAAAATATTGATTTTTTCAGCTTTATATAGTATAATTTAAACATAAAATTTTTTTCGAGGTGATAAAATGTTTAAATCAGAGTATCTTAATCAACTGATGGAAACCGTCAAAAGACGTAATCCCGGCGAGGTAGAGTTCCATCAGACAGTCGAGGAGGTTCTTTCCTCAATCGAGCCCGTAATCGAGAAGAGCCCCAAGTACGTCGAGAGCGGCGTTCTTGAGCGTATGGTCGAGCCCGAAAGAATAATAAAGTTCAGAGTTCCGTGGATTGACGACAACGGCAAGGTTCAGGTTAACCGCGGCTTCAGAATTCAGTTCAACAGCGCGATAGGTCCTTACAAGGGCGGTCTTAGATTCCACCCCACAGTAAACGAGTCTATCATTAAGTTCCTCGGCTTCGAGCAGACCTTCAAGAACTCGCTTACCACGCTTCCTATGGGCGGCGGTAAGGGCGGCTCCGACTTCGACCCTCAGGGCAAGTCCGATGCAGAGGTTATGCGCTTCTGCCAGAGCTTTATGACCGAGCTTTCCAAGTACATCGGTGCTGATACCGACGTTCCCGCCGGCGACATTGGAGTTGGCGCAAGAGAGGTTGGATATCTCTTCGGTCAGTACAAGAGAATTCGCAACGAGTTCACCGGCGTTCTTACCGGTAAGGGTATCACCTACGGCGGCTCGCTCATTCGTCCCGAGGCTACCGGCTTTGGCGCGGTTTATTACACCTGCGAGATGCTTAATCACTTCGGTGACGACATAAAGGGCAAGACCTTTGCAATCTCCGGCTTCGGTAACGTTGCTTGGGGTACTGTTAAGAAGGTTACCGAGCTTGGCGGAAAGGTAGTTACTATTTCCGGTCCTGACGGCTACGTTTACGACCCCGACGGCGTTTCCACCGAGGAGAAGATTAACTTTATGCTCGAGATGCGCGCGTCCTGCCGCAACAGAGTGGAGGACTACGCAGACAAGTTCGGCGTTCAGTTCTTCAAGGGACAGAAGCCCTGGGGCGTTAAGGCAGACATTCTTATGCCCTGCGCTACTCAGAACGAGGTCGGCATCGACGAGGCAAAGGCTATCGTTGCTAACGGCGTTAAGTATTACGTTGAGGTTTCCAATATGCCCACCACCAACGAGGCTGTTGCATATCTCAAGGAAAACGGCGTAATAGTTGCACCCTCGAAGGCGGTTAACGCAGGCGGAGTTGCAGTATCCGGTCTTGAGATGAGCCAGAACTCTATGCGTTACGGCTGGTCTGAGGAGGAGGTTGACGCGAAGCTTCACGGCATAATGTCGGGTATCTTCAAGTCCTCTGTCAAGGCTGCAAACGACTACGGTCTTGGCGACGACCTCGTAGCAGGAGCAAACATTGCAGGCTTCCTCAAGGTAGCAGAGGCAATGCTCGCTCAGGGTGCAGTTTAATAGTCGGTGATTTTGGGTGTAAATCTCCGTTTTCTCCCGCTCGACGTAGGTAAATAGTCGGTGATTTTGGGTGTAAATCTCCGTTTTCTCCCACTCGACGTAGGTAACTACGCCTTCGGGTCGAAGAACTGAAATTTTCCCACCAAACTCACTCGCCTATTACTACAAACGGTGATTTTGGGTGCAAATTTCCATTTCTCATGCCAAAGGTATTTCCCGATGGAAAATATTTAGTTTGTGTGGCACAAATTTCGATTTTACTTAACTGAATAAAACGAAATTCGAAGCGGGAAGTTGACAAGACTTCCCGCTTTGTGCTATACTTAATTAAAAGAGAGGTGACGGAAATGGCAAGAGGCGAAAGACAGAAGGAAAAGCTGATAAGGATACTCGAAATTTTAATGAAGCAAACCGACGAGGAGCACGGCATAAGCGTAGCCGAGCTTATATCACAGCTTTCAGATACGGGCATTTCCGCCGAGAGAAAGAGCGTTTACGACGACTTTTTGGTGCTTTCGGACATCGGCTTTACGGTGGAGAAACTTCCGACGCGCCCCGTGACCTACTATCTTGCTGACAGGATATTCGAGCTTGCCGAGCTCAAGATGCTGGTTGATGCCGTCGAGTCCTCGAAATTCATTACGGCGGCAAAGAGCCGAGATATTATTTCAAAGCTTGAAATATTCGCAGGTCAGCACCGCTCGCGCGAGCTTGCGAGACAGGTTTACGTCGAGGACAGAGTAAAGACTATGTCGAGCGCGGCAATATACAACGTGGACGCTATTCACTCTGCGATAAACGCAAACAAGAGGATAAGCTTCAAGTATTTCGAATACACCGCCGAGAAAAAGCGGGTGTTCCGACACGGCGGCGAGCGCTACGAGGCAAGTCCCGCGGCGCTTATATGGAGCGAGGAAAATTACTATCTCGTAGCATACGACGGGCGCGACGGGCAGAGAAAGAACTTTCGCGTTGACAAGATGGCTGATATTACAGTCCTCGATTTGCCTCGCTGCGATATGGCTGTTGCCGAGCGCTTCAACCCCGCAAGCTACGCGCGTAAGATTTTCGGAATGTATGGCGGACGCGAGGAGCTCGTAACTCTGGAATGTCGAGAGAGCCTTGCGGGAGTTATTATTGACCGTTTCGGGCAGGAGCCTACCTTCGTAAAGACCGATTTTGGCTTTAAGGTGTCGCTTCGCGTTATGGTCAGCCCTACCTTCTTCGCGTGGGTGCTTGGCTTTGGCAAGGATATGCGTATTCTCTCGCCCTCGTCGGTGGTCGAGGAAATTAAAAGGCGCATCAAAGAGGTAGGGGAGCTTTACGAATGAAAAAATACGATATAATCGCCTTTGACCTCGACGGGACGCTGACAAATCCCGAGCGAGGACTGATAGCAGGCTTCAAGTACGCGCTCGACGCCTACGGAATAGAGTACGGGAGCGAGGAAAGCTTAAAGAAATTCATAGGTCCGCCGCTTCAGGACGCGTGGGTATCCGAATACGGCGTTTCGCGCGAGATTGCGATAGAAATGCTTATGAAATTCCGTGAATTTTACAACGTTTACGGCTGGTGGGACAACAGGGTGTACGACGGAGTGCCCGAAATGCTCGCGTCGCTTAGAAAGGCGGGGAAAACCCTCGTCGTTGCGACCTCGAAGCCTGAGCCGATAGCGAAAAGAGTTCTCGCTTTGTTTGAGCTTGACAAATATTTTGATTTTATAGGCGGAGCGTCGCCCGACCTTTCGCGCGACAAAAAGAGCGAGGTTTTGGAGTATTCTCTCACCGCCGTCGGCTGTGCCGACAAGAAGCGCGCTATTCTCGTCGGTGACCGAAAATACGACGCCGAGGGCGCTTTCGCTTGCGGAATAGATTCGCTCGGTGTCCTTTGGGGACACGGCTCACCTGAGGAAATAGCCTCGTCGGGCTTTACCCTCGTAGCAGAAAAGCCGTGTGAGGTTGTAAAAATTCTTTCTTGATAAAAAATCCCGACTTGTGTAAAGTCGGGATTAACACTTTTTAATTGTGTGACAACAAAGGGATTCACTTTTTGTTTCGCGACAAATTGGAGCTTGCGTTTTAATGCTTTTTGTTTGTTGAGCACAAGCCGGAGCTTGAATTTTAGTTTCTGTGGCAACAATCTGGGTCTGCGTTTTTGTGAAATTTACGTTTTTTTGTCCGTGAGCCCGAGAAGATAATCGGCGCTGACACCGTAGAATTTTGCGAGAGAGCGCAGATAGCTTACGGGAATCTCACGCTTTCCGGTTTCATACAGACAGTATTGCTGCTACGTTATGTATAGCAAATCGGCAATTTCCTTCTGCGTTTTGTCACAGTCCTCGCGTATGTCCCTTATCCTCGGGAAATGCATAGCAGCCTCCTTTCCTTCGGTGAAAATAAAAAGGTGCGTCCCATTGAGAAACGCACCGAAAAACGCACCTCTCAATGTTGCTACACATCCTACCCATAACAAAGGGGAGAGAATACATTTTTACCGAAATAGTATTCCCTTTGTAAAGGTATATTAAGATGTGTAGCGAGTTTATTATATCACATATTTCTGCAAATGTCAATTTTTACATTCAAAAATATAATTCGAAAATTATAGAGGCGTGAAAAAAGCACCGCTTTGCGAGAAGCGGTGCTTTTTCTATAACGAAAACCACGCGTGGTTTTCATCTTACAAGAAAAACGGAATGCCGTTAGACATTCCGTTTTTAAGCGAAATTAGTTAGCTGCCTCGCTCTTGGCAACAACCTCTACACCCTTGTAGTAGCCGCAAGCCTTGCATACGCGATAAGCCTGGTTGTACTCGCCGCACTGGGGGCACTTAACAAGATTGGTAGGGGTGTCGAGCTTCCAAACGCTCGAGCGTCTCTTCATCTTTCTCGAATGAGAAACCTTTCTCTTTGGAACTGCCATTGTGTTTTCCTCCTCTGAGTATGCGTTTTGCGCACACTCTCTATCTTATTTTTTATTTTCATCTTGTTTCATCTGCTCGAGAAGCCGACGCAAAGGTTCCATACGCGGATCAATTTCCCGCGTGTCGCAGTCGCACTCACCCTCGTTCAGATTTTTGCCGCATCGTTGGCAAAGTCCGCGGCAGTCTTCCTTGCAGAGTATTCTGACAGGGAATTCCATTTCGAGCTGCTCCATCAGCTGCTCGTCCATATCGAGAAAACCGTTCTCAATGATAGCGTAATCATCGAGTCTGTCCTCATCGACGTCCGACAGTACTTCTTTCGTAGCTACGGTTTTCTCAAGGTCAAGAGAGAAACTGTCAGTAACGGGAGCGAGGCATCTTGCACACTCGGCAGAGTAGTCCACCGACATAGATAGTCTCATTCTCATATAACCGGCAGTGTTGGTGATATCGCCCTTAACCTTCATGGGAGAAGGAAAGCTTACGCCCCAAAGGAAGCTGGCGGAGTTATCGGGGTCAACGGTGAGAGGAAGCTCATAGTCGAATGCAAGCAGTCTGTCGCCTGCGAGCAAGGGTCTAAGATCAAGCTTCATCCCGTAACCTCCGAGCAAAATCGTCATTTGGGCGCAGTTTAGGCTACGAACCCAAAGTCGTACACTATATTATATAACTAAAGTTTTGAATTGTCAAGAGGTTTACTGAAATTTATTTTAAAAAAGGGAAATTCTCAATATTGACAATTTTAATTATATATTGTATAATAATGTAGAAAATAAAGCGTGTAAAAACAGGATGAAAAAGGAGATTGAAATATGCTTACCGACATAGAAATCGCTCAGTCCGTGACACCGAGGCACATAACCGAAATAGCAAAGACCGCGGGAATTGACGGGAAATATCTTGAGCAATACGGAAACAATAAGGCGAAGATTGATTTGTCGCTTCTCTTTGACAGAGCCGGTAAAAAGGACGGAAAGCTTGTTCTCGTTACTGCGATAACCCCCACCCCCGCAGGAGAGGGAAAGACCACGACGACGATAGGACTTGCCGACGGACTTCGAAGAATAGGGAAGGACGTTGCGGTTGCTCTGCGAGAGCCATCTCTTGGCCCTGTTTTTGGCGTTAAGGGCGGTGCTGCCGGCGGCGGTTTTGCGCAGGTTATACCTATGGAGGACATCAACCTTCATTTCACGGGTGACTTCCACGCAATAGGCGCTGCTAACAACCTGCTTGCCGCTATGCTTGATAACCACATCTATCAGGGCAACTCGCTTGGCATTGACCCGAGGCGCATAACCTGGCACAGATGTGTGGATATGAATGACCGTCAGCTTCGCTTCGTTACCGACGGACTTGGCGGACGCGTAAACGGCGTGCCGAGAGAGGATTCCTACGACATCACCGTTGCGTCTGAAATTATGGCGGTGCTTTGCCTTGCGTCCTCGATAACCGACCTAAAGGAAAGGCTTGGCAGAATAATCGTCGGCTACACCTACGACGAGCGTCCGATAACCGCGCACGACCTTAAAGCCGAGGGCGCTATGACGGCGCTTCTCAAGGACGCACTGAAGCCTAATCTCGTGCAGACCCTTGAGGGCACTCCCGCGATAGTACACGGCGGTCCCTTTGCGAATATCGCACACGGCTGTAACTCTGTTCTCGCGACTAAAACAGCCTTGAAGCTCGGAGAATACACGGTGACCGAGGCTGGCTTTGGTGCTGACCTCGGAGCAGAGAAGTTCCTTGACATAAAGTGCCGCGCGGCAGGTCTTACACCCTCTGCGGTGGTTATAGTCGCAACCGTCAGGGCGCTTAAAATGCACGGCGGTCTTGCGAAAACCGAGCTTGGCTCGGAGAATATTGAGGCGCTTGAGCGCGGAATACCCAACCTTCTTCGCCACGTTTCCAACATCAAAAACGTCTATAAGCTTCCATCGGTTGTGGCGGTTAACCGCTTCCCGACCGATACAGACCGTGAGATAGATTTCATTATCGCAGAGTGTAAGAAACTTGGCGTTAACGTAGTTCTCTCTACCGTATGGGCAGAGGGCGGACGCGGCGGCGAGGAGCTTGCGCGCGAGGTCGTCCGTCTTTGCGAGGAGGAACAGGGCGATTTCACCTTCTCCTATTCGCTTGAGGGTACGATAGAGGAAAAAATCGAGGCAGTAGTTAAGAAAATATACGGCGGCGACGGCATTTCGGTGCTTCCTGCTGCGAAAAAGCAGATAGACGCACTCACAGCGCTTAGCTTTGATAAACTGCCTATATGTGTTGCCAAAACGCAGTATTCATTCTCCGACGACCCGACGAAGCTCGGCGCTCCGAGTGGCTTCACCGTAACCGTTAAGAACGTAAAGGTGTCAGCGGGCGCAGGCTTTATCGTGGTGCTTACCGGCGACATTATGACGATGCCGGGACTTCCGAAATCCCCTGCCGCAGAGCGTATAGACGTTGACGCGGACGGCAAAATTACAGGCTTATTCTAAACAAAACTCAACACGGGGCGGCACTAACGCTCGAAAAAGGACTACTATGAAGCTTATAATAGCATCAAATAACGCCCATAAGATATACGAAATCAAAAAGATTTTGTCTGGCAAATTCGACGAGATAATTTCGCTTCGCGAGGCGGGTATAGACCACGAAACCGTCGAGGACGGAAGCACGTTTATGGAGAACGCCTTGAAAAAGGCGCGTGAGATTGCTGAAATTTCCGGTGAGTGCGCTCTTGCCGATGACAGCGGAATTTGCGTTGACGCTCTTGGCGGCGCGCCGGGAATATACAGCGCGCGCTTTTCGGGAGAGCACGGCAACGACGAGGAAAATAATAGGCTTTTACTCGAGAAAATTCAACACGCCCCCGACCGTAGCGCGCATTATACCTGCGCTATGGCGCTAGTCTATCCCGATGGACACAGCGTTACGGCAGAGGGATATATGTACGGCGAGATAACCGAAAATCCGAGAGGCGAGCGAGGCTTTGGCTATGACCCCCTCTTCGTTCCGACGGGCGAGAGCCGTACCGTTGCCGAGATGACCGACGAGGAAAAGAACGCTATAAGCCACAGGGCAAATGCGTTAAATCTCCTTCTTTCAAAGCTTTAATGCGAGGGCGAAATGGAAACTATAGTTAACATTTTAGTGATAGTCGGAATCATTTCCTTCTCGGCGTCGGGCGCTATGAGCGCTATTGACAGGGAAATGGACGCCTTTGGCGTTCTTCTTATGGCGGTTCTTACCTGCTTTGGCGGCGGACTTATACGCGACGTGGTGGCAGGTGCGGCTATCGGAATTGACCGCCCATGGTTTTTCTCGGGCGATGCGACTGCAAATCTGTATATCATCATATCGGTGGTTACAGCTATGGCTGTTTTCTTCGTTGCTCTTGTGTTCAAGAAGCTATACGTCAAAGAGGAACGGCTTGTCCTCTCTATCAACAACATACTTGACGCGATAGGAATAGGCGTCTTCGCGGCTATGGGAACAGAGAATTATCTTTCGACAGGGCCCTTTATAGCTATTACTATGGGTATGATTACCTGCATCGGCGGTGGACTTATTCGTGACGTGATATTCAGCGAAGTGCCATCGTTTTTGCGAAAGCACGTTTACGCCCTGCCTACTATCTTCGGCTCGGCGGCGTACTACATAGTTGCCGTTTACGTTTTCCCTACCGAAGAATACGGGAAAATGGTGGCAACCGTCACCTGCCTTGCGATTATCTTCATTCTCCGTATGCTCGCAACCTATTTCAAGTGGAATATGCCGAAGGCAATAGATTTTAACGCTATCAGAGAGTCGGTAAAGAACGAAGATAGCCGTGAGTAGTATTTTTTAAAATATTTTTGTACATTTTTACAAAAGCTATTTACTTTTTTGTAAATATGTGCTATAATACATTCTGCGCGGTCTTTTCCGCGCATACCTCGCACTCGGTTTTGCGTATGGCGTAGGCTCTGCTTTCGGACTTTTCCTTTGCGTAGCTTTCGCATTTCACCCGCGCATTTGCTGGGACGGGGAATAAAAAAGAAAGGTGAAGAAAAATGATTTCTAAGGAAACTAAGAGCGCTCTCATCGAGTCTTACAAGATTAACGAGAGAGACACGGGTTCTCCCGAGGTTCAGGTAGCTATTCTTACTACCAGAATCAACGAGCTCACCGAGCACATGAAGAAGAACCCCAAGGACTTCCATTCTCAGAGAGGTCTCTCTAAGATGGTCGGCCACAGAAAGCAGCTTCTTAACTATCTCGCGAAGAAGGATATCGAGAGATACAGAGCAATCATTAAGAAGCTCGGTCTCAGAAAGTAATTTCTGAAAAAAAGAAACGGGAGCTGTCATCGATAACGATAGGCAGCTCCTTGCTCTAAAAAAAGCTTATTAAAACGGCGAGTGCGGAAGTAGCAGTTAAATATACGCCCGAGGCTCGAGCGCTTATTTAAGTGCTATGTTCGTACCGTCCGAAAAACAAAAGGAGAAAACAAAATGGTAGAAAACTTCAAGAAATTTGATGACTACAAGGTATTTGAGTACGAATTCGCAGGCAGACCTCTCGTAGTTGAAACCGGCAAGATTGCAGGACTTGCAAACGGCGCGGCACTTGTTAAGTACGGTGAAACCACCGTTCTCGCGACCGCAACCGCGTCGGCAGCTCCCAGAGACGGAATAGACTTCCTTCCTCTTTCGGTTGACTACGACGAGAAGATGTACGCTGTCGGTAAAATTCCCGGCGGCTTCCTCAAGAGAGAGGGCAAGCCCTCCGAGAAGGCAGTTCTTGCAGGCCGTGTTATCGACCGCCCCGTAAGACCTCTCTTCCCGAAGGACCTCAGAAACGATATTTCGCTTCTTCTCACCATTATGTCGGTTGACCCCGACTGCTCGCCCGAGATTACCGCTATGGTCGGCGCGTCTATCGCGCTTTCCATTTCGGATATTCCCTGGAACGGCCCTATCGGCGGCGTGTTTATGGGACTCGTTGACGGCAAGATTGTCGTTAACCCCACCGCAGCTGAAAGAGAGAAGAGCGACCTTGAGCTTACCGTTGCGGCATCGGCTGAAAAGGTAGTTATGATTGAGGCGGGCGCAAACGAGGTGTCCGACGAGATTATGTACGAGGCTATTATGAAGGCGCACGAGGAGTGCAAGGAGCTCGTTAAGTTTATTAACAGCATCGTTGCCGAGATAGGCAAGCCGAAGTTTGCATACGCATCGGGTGAGCTTGACCACGATATGTTCGACGAAATCTTCGCATACTGCGAGGCTGGCGTTATGGAGGCTCTCGACACCGACGACAAGAACGTAAGAGATGCCAAGATGCAGCCCATTATGGACGACATCGTTGCAAAGTTTGAGGAGAAGTACCCCGACATCAAGGTTATCCTTCCCGAGCTTATCTATAAGATACAGAAGAAGATTGTCCGCCGCTGGCTTCTCGTAGATAAGAAGAGAGTTGACGGACGCCGTATGGACGAGATAAGACCCCTCGCAGCTGAGGTTGGTCTTATTCCGAGAGTTCACGGCTCGGGTCTTTTCACCCGTGGACAGACACAGGTTCTCACAATTGCGACCCTCGGTACTCTTTCCGACGCGCAGAAGCTCGAGGGACTTGATGACGAAACCGAGAAGAGATATATGCACCACTACAATATGCCCGGCTACTCTACTGGTGAGGCTAAGGCACAGAGAAGCCCCGGACGCCGCGAGATAGGTCACGGTGCGCTTGCAGAGCGCTCTCTCGTTCCCGTTCTTCCTTCCGCTGAGGAGTTCCCCTACGCTATCCGCCTTGTTTCCGAGGTCGTAAGCTCCAACGGCTCAACCTCGCAGGGCTCTGTATGCGGTTCAACCCTCGCGCTTATGGACGCGGGTGTTCCGATTAAAGCTCCCGTTGCGGGCATTTCCTGCGGCCTTATTACCGCTGAGGACGGCTCTTGGGATACTATGATAGACATTCAGGGTCTTGAGGACTTCTATGGCGATATGGACTTCAAGGTTGCAGGTACGAAGAAGGGTATCACCTCTATTCAGATGGACCTCAAGGTTGACGGTCTTACCCCCGAGATAATCAAGCAGGCTCTCGAAACCACCCACCAGGGCAGAAACGAGATAATTGACAAGATTCTTCTTGCCGCTATCCCCGCACCCAGAGAGCAGGTTTCGAAGTACGCTCCCAAGATGATAACTATGACCATCGACCCCGACAAGATTCGCGAGGTTATCGGTAAGGGCGGCTCTGTAATTCAGAAGATTGTTGCTGACACCGGCGCAAAGATTGACATCAACGACGACGGAACGGTATTCATCGCTGCAGTAGAGCGCGATGCGGCAGATATGGCTAAGGCTATCATCGACGCTATCGTATTCGAGCCCGAGGTTGGCGAAACCTACGAGGGTACTGTTACCAGAATCATTCCTATCGGCGCTTTCGTTGAGTACGCTCCCGGCAAGGAGGGTATGGTTCACATCTCGAAGCTCCAGAAGGAGAGAACCGAGAAGGTTGAGGACGTAGTTAACGTCGGCGATACCGTAAGAGTTAAGTATCTCGGTACTGACGAGAAGGGCAGACAAAACCTTTCTATGAAGGACGCAGCTCCTAAGGCATAAAACGAAACAAAAAGAGTGGACGAAGCATTGTGCTAAGTCCACTTTTCTATTTTGATAGAGAGCGCTACGGTAAATTAAACGATTCTTCCGTTGTTGTTTGCCGATTTATCTGTCGCATTCTATGTAGCGTATATACTTTTCTACGTTCTCGGGCATATGCTTATCCATCCAAGCTCTGCGAATCTCGTTTATTTTTTTATCGCTTATCTTGGAATAAATCGAATCTACAACCACCAAAGCGCCCCAAATAATCAGTAGCCACCAATTTTCCACCATAGAAATCTCAAATCCGGTGGTGCCGAGAATATCACTTTCCAATAAATTAGCTTGCATATAAATTTCTGCGTTAGGCAAGAAGAACATTGTTAAGAAAACTGTTTTAAATACATCTAGAATAATTTTAATTATGGATTTGCTTGTTAAATTACTTCTCATACCGACATTTTTGTCGTATATTTCTGTGTTAAGAGAGAATTGAATTGCGTTGACTTGGGGGGCTATCTCTTCGGAAACTTGTTTTGAAAAATTTACAGAAAAGCTATTGTTAATCAAATCCATCATATTGAGTTGCTTTTGCTTAGCCCAATTTGAAAAATCGTTGTAACAAATAAAATCTCCAATGCACATAAAACAAGATGTAAATATTTCTAAAAACGCAAGGATAAAGGTGTACATTTTTACGTTTGACAGAGCGACGCTGTAATTTAAGAAATTTTGGTCGTTTAATTGTTGCCAAATCAATACGAATAATAATATGAAAATTGCTTTTTCTACTAAGGATAAAAGACAAGACCAAAGGCCGTCGGGTAAACCGTTATATAAATTCCGGAGTGGATTTTCGGAAATCCATCTTTCTTTTGCTTGTTTAGCTATTTTTATTGTATCACCCTCTTCTTCGGATACAGTGTGCGATGTGTGTACCTTGCTTTCAGAAAACGCATAACCGCACACAGTGCAGGTCTCTACCTCTGCTGCAAAAACCTTTTCGCATTCGGGACAAACGGTTATTTTTGCACCGCAGTGTAGGCATTGCTTTACGGTGCTTGATATTTTTCCGTGACATTCGGGGCAATTAATGATAGCCATATAAAACTCCTATAAATTAAATGTTTCTAAATCTATACTGTCAAAAATATTTTTCTGCTTAATTTTCATAAGCGGTGGCGTGTAATCGATTTTCTTTTCCTCTCGCAGCCATTTTTGAAACTTCTTCATATATACGTATCGTTTGACCGATATTTTCATTACAATAGGGGTAACGATTGCGTAAATTAAGCAAGAAAGTGCGAGAACAATGAGCGCTACAAACAGATACTCGGATAATTTATCTAGGGTTTTGTAGTATACGGTATTGCCTATTATTTGGCTAGAAACCTCTGTTAAAAAAATGCTTATTATGAAATTGGCGCTAACAATCCAGCAAAATATACGGAAAAATTGACCAATCTCCGCGCGCCTTCTGCGATATTTCATGGCTCGCACATCGGTCTTCAGGAATTCCTTTTCCAACTCTGTCTTGCAATCGTCTCCAAAGGAATCAAAATCGGGAAGACAAGTGCTTTCGTTAGAGCTTTCGTTGCCATACTGCTCATTTTGGAAGCTTGATGTTTCGTCAAAATTTAAAGGCTTTGTTGAAGCGCCGCAGTGGATACAGGTATCCGTTGTGTCGCTTATCTTTTTACCGCACCGAGAGCATTCTATAAGTGCCATATCAGCCTTTTGCCTCCTCTATCATAATTTGCAGGTCTTTGTCGGTATAATCCACGGTGTATTTTGGCGGTTGGGCATTAGTGTTTCCAGCATAGAATTGATTAGCCATATAAGCTGCTTCTTTTTGACCTAGCAGAGATTTAAAGTGTTCTTTTGTTGAGGGGCGTTTGGTTTTTGTGTTATAGCAAAATTGTTCTGTTATTCCGGCATGTGTATAGGTTATGAGAACGAGATTTGCGGAAGAAAAGACGGTGACCTTTGTCATCATAGTAGGGAAAATCTTATTTTTCTTTGCAGCTATGATACCTTTCACACCTTTTTGAAAAGCGCTCGATGAAATCAACGATTCTCGGTAATCGGCTTCTTTTTGTTCTTCGGTTCTGAAATCTATGCGAGATACGCACCCACAGGCTAAACAACCTAAAATAAGCAATACCGCGAGTAAACGGCAAAGAATCAATAGTGGGCTCGCTTTTAGCCCCAACGCCTTGTTCATAGTATCCCTTTCTCTAAACTGTATATATCATTTATAATTAATATTATAGCACGAAATCTTTGCTTTGTCAAGTATAAATATCATTTTGATAATGAAATATCCAAAAGATTGGGGTATAATAGTAAAAAATGGAGGTGGAACGATGATTGCCGAAAAGATAAAAGCTTTGCGCGAGGTGCGCGGAATGACGCAGACCGAGCTTGCGCGACGTCTTGGTGTAACTCGCTCGGGTGTGAACGCCTGGGAGATGGGCATATCCGTCCCCTCAACGCAGTACGTTGTCGAGCTCGCACAGTTCTTCGGCGTATCTACGGATTACCTGCTTGGAATAGATTCGACGGCAACCGTTTCAGTTGCAGGACTCTCCGAAGAGGAAATCGCAACGCTTGTAGCGGTAGCTGACCGTTATCGCGCATTAAAAAAGAAAGGTAGTGAAAACACTACCTTCTGACACAAAAAGAAGAAGCCGCGCTGTGCGCGGCTTCTTCTTACTTTGTCAAGAACCAATAGAATATGTATCCGAGAATAAGGAAGGGCGATGCCATAAGGAAAATGAGAATACCGGTGGTAACCTTATCCCAAAAAGCCGCAACCTTTTTCTTTTTCGCAAGCTGCTCGTCGGTAAGGAGCGTATCTTCTGCCATTTTAAGCCTCCGTTAACGAATAATTATTTTAATATATTGTAGCACATATTTTGCGATAAGTCAAGAATTTTAAACGATTTTTTTAGAGCTCCTTGTAAAAAAAGGTTAAATATGCTATTATATAATAAAAGGGGGATTTTGACGTGAACGCTGAACCTAGTATTGAAATAGAGAGAAAATATAAAATAAAAAAGCCAAAGTCTGCCGATATGATGGCGTGCGAGGGCTACTCGTCAAGCGAGATTGTCCAGATTTATCTCGCCTCGCCGAGAGGCGTTACGCACAGAATTAGAAGTCGCGCCTATACGGACGGCACTCGTTATTTTGAAACAACGAAGATAAGAATAGACAAAATGTCCTCTCACGAATACGAGCGTGAGATAGATAGGGGAGAGTTTGAGAGCCTTTCTCTGAAAATTGCCGAGGATAGCCGCCCCATAATAAAGACGCGCTACACATTTGACTTTTCAGGGCAGACCTTTGAGGTTGACGTTTATCCCGAGTGGGAGAATACTGCGGTTATGGAAACCGAGCTTCCATCGCGCGAAACCGAGGTGTCATTTCCCGACTTTATCCGCGTTATCGCCGAGGTCACGGGCGACAAGCGCTATTCCAACGCCGCGATGTCGCGCGAGTTCCCAAAGGAAACCGAAATGAGCGAATAGGACAAAAAACAGCCTCCCTTTACACAAGGGAGGCTTTGCTCTATATTCTGTAAAGAAACGACTTTATAATAGCCGAGTGCGTCAGAAGTTGAAGCCGTTATAGCCCCAATGCTCGACCTCCTCGTATCTGACGTAGATACGGTCAGCGCCGACACCGAGAATTGCCGAGGCGCGCTCACAAATATACGCGGTCATTTTGTCGCAATCCTCGGCTCTTGCCTTGCCGAGAAGCTCGACTTTAATCATAGCCGTGGGGGTGTCCATATCTCCGCGAAACGCCATATTGCAGTCGCCGACGGTGTTTATCATCAGCCACTCCTCGCTTTTGCCGGGTATTATCTCAATAGCCTCGGCAAAGGCTTTTTTTAATTCCTCAAGCTGCTTTTTTGATACCGAAGCCGAGGTTTTCGTTTCAATGTAAGGCATAATTATATCTCCTCGTTTAATTTTGAAATATCAACGTAGGTGTAGAGCGAGCCAAGACAGACGAGTGCCGTGCTGTCGGCTTTTGCGTCATTCCTTGCCGCAAAAAACGCCTCGCGTATGCTGCCGTATGGCTCTGCAAAAGTACCGTTTTTCCGAAGCTCTGCGGCGTACTCTTTTGCAGAGAGGGCTCGTGGATTGTCCGGAGTTATCGTGTAGGCGCGAGATGCGACCTCTGCTATCTTCTTTGCTATAAATGCGTGGTCCTTGTCGGCGAGAACACCCGAAAGAACGTAAATTTTCTTTTCGCCGAAGTAGTGCTTGATGCTCTCAACTGCCGCCGAAACGCCCTCAGGGTTGTGCGCTCCGTCGAAGATGACGAGAGGCTCTTTTGAGATAACCTCAAATCTTGCAGGCCATCTTGCCGAAAGCAGTCCCCTGCGTACCGCTTTTTCGGAGATTTCAAGTCCGCGTGAGCGGAGAATGTCAATAGCTGTGAGGACGGACGCCGCGTTTTTTGGCTGATAAAGTCCTGCAAGGCTTATCTCTATATTTTTGTATTCGCCAAAGTCGAATTTTGAGCCTTCAATACTCGAGGTGAGGTTCTCGATTTTACCGTAATCGACGGTGTAAAGCTCCGAGCCGCGCTCGGCTGCCGCGCTTCTTATAACAGCAAGGGCCTTGGCGTCCGTACCGCCAAAGAGCACGGGAGCTTTGTCCTTGATTATTCCTGCCTTTTCCGCAGCTATCTTCTCAACCGTGTCGCCGAGAAAGGCGGTGTGGTCGAGCGCAATTCCCGTAATCACCGAGAGAAGCGGGTTTTCTATTACGTTGGTGGAGTCGAGCCTTCCGCCCATTCCGGCTTCAAGGACGACTACCTCGCAGCCGCAGCGCTTGAAATACTCGAAGGCAATAGCCGTGATAAGCTCGAACTCGGTAGGCTTATCCTCCATAGCGTCGGCTATCGGGCGCACGTAGCTCGTCACCTCGGCAAGTTTTTCGTTTGGGATATTCTCGCCCATAACGCGCATACGCTCACCGAACTCCTTTATGTAAGGAGAGGTGTAAAGCCCCGTCCTGTAGCCTGCGTTACGGAGCACCGACTCTAAGATACACGAGAAAGAGCCCTTGCCGTTAGTTCCTGCAACGTGGACGAATTTCAGCTCTCGCTCGGGGTGTCCGAGGGCAGAGCAAAGCTCGGATATCCTCTCAAGTCCCGGCTTGCAGAAGGTCCAGCTTATTCCGTGGATATATTCAAGCGACTGTTCGTAATTCATTTTTTCAGTAAGCCCTCCATTTGACGAGCGAAGGCGCGGTTTTTCAGAAGTATATATAAAATAACGCATTCTGCTGCCCCGACAAGCGAGTAATTGAGAAGACGCCAAAGGATAAACTCGGTCATTCCAAGCTCGTATTTTGCAAGATACCAGCTAGCAAGTCCAAAGGACTTGATAAGCACCGAGCCTAAAAGATGCGCGGGTACGACGGAGAGTATTACCTTAAGCGAGAGAGGGCGCTTCACGATATAATTTGAAACAAGTCCCGAAACAGCGCCGACAGCCGCCGCGCCGAGCGTGATTATCGGGTTTATCGTGTATCCGTACGCGACGCAGCCGATAAGGTCTGCGACAACGCCTATGCACATTCCCGCGATGGGCCCGAGCGCGATACCGCCGAGGATTATCGGCAGATTTTCAAAGCTTATTCTGATAAACTCCTGAAATGGATTTGGGATTTGCAAAAATTTGCCGAGAATTATACTCATTGCGGCAAGAATAGCCGCAAAGCACAGTCCGCGCAGACTGCCAAAAAAGGAGAAGGGTGAGCCGCTTTCGCCATTCTTTGATTTTACTTCGTTTTGCATAAAAAAATACCTCCACAATACAGATTTGACATCTTCCGTACCGTGAGGGCAAAATATTCTTGCGCGAAGGCTTTTCGCGCAGCCGTCCTTTAGGCAACAGTGGGATGCGAATGACACACCGCAAGGCGCTTGGGAGGTATCAACCGTCCGCCTGCCTTTTCGTCCGCGCGACAACTCCCCGTTCGCGCGGCACTGGAACGCGTGCCGTTCTACTCTGTTATGTACGCAGATAGTATAGCACATTATCCTACCGATTTCAAGTATCTTTTGCAAAAAAGTGAAAGATATTCCGCTCAAAAGCAAAAAAAGTGAGCAGAATTTACTCACTCTTTTACTTATGGTATCTTTTTCCGGCGATTATGGTGAAGGAGCGATAGAGCGCCTCGCAGAGTATAACGCGCATCAGTTGATGCGGAAATGTTAGCTTCGAGAGCGATAGGCGCGCGTCGCACGCCGCCTTTACCTTCTCGTCAAGTCCGTAGGACGAGCCTATGACGAGCGAGATTTTTCCGCTTTTATCACCGCCGCGTGATATGAGGTCGGCAAGAGCGGGGGAGTCGTATTCGCGTCCCTCAACGCATAGGGCGATTTTATAGGCGTCCTTCGGCATTGCCGCGAGGATTTTATCACCCTCTGTGGAGAGTGCGCGGGCAATTTCGGATTTGTCGTCCTCGTTTGCGATGCGCGACTCCGCAATACTAACCTCTTCGACTCTCGCGTACTGCGAGAGCCTTTTTTTATACTCGGCAAGCGCGTCCTTGAGGTAGCTTTCCTTCAGCGTGCCGACTGTTATTATCTGGAGTATCATCGCCTTATCCTCGCAAGTCTTGAAAGCCCCGACGAAAGCGCCGAAAGGAATTCGTCAACGTCCTCCTCGGTGTTTTTTGGCGAGAAGCTTATGCGTATAGAGCTGTCCGCCTCCGCCTCGCTTCTGCCGTAGGCGACGAGAGCCGAGGACACCTCACGCGAATTTGAGGAGCAGGCAGAGCCGCTCGACACGAAAACTCCCTCGGCAGAGAGATAGTGGAGCATAGTTTCGCTCTTTATCGCAGGTAGGGTTATATTCAGAATGTGTGGCGCGTGAGAGGGGGGATTGGTTATCAAAATATCCGAAAAGGCGGCGTCCTCCGACAGCCTTGATATAAGGTATGAGCGAAGCGCATCCATTTTTTCAATATTCTCACAGCGTGATGCGTGAGCAAGTCTTGCCGCCTCGCCAAATGCGGCTATTCCCGGGACGTTTTCGGTGCCCGAGCGAAGCCCAAGCTCCTGACCGCCGCCGAGAACTATTGGGGAAAGTCCCTTTTCCTTTATCACGCGCTTGTCAATGACGAGCGCTCCGACACCCTTCGGTCCTGCAATTTTGTGAGAGGAGAGGGTTATCATATCAGCGCCAATGGATTTTTTCGTGAAGGCAACCTTCATATAGCTTTGCGTCGCGTCGACGTGCAAATACGCCTCAGGACACCTTGCCTTCATCATTTTGGCAACCTCGCCAACGTCGTAAAGCGCCCCCGTTTCGTTGTTCACCATCATTATGCTGACGAGCACAACGTCGCCCGTAAGCTCTGAGAGGAGCGCACCCGTGTCGAGTTTTCCGTCCTTTGTGGGTATTTTTGCAACCTTCAAGCCGAGTACTTCGGCACGCTTTATGGGTTCGGTTACCGAGGCGTGCTCACCAAGCGAGGTAACTATTTTAGCGCCTCTCTTATATCTGTCCTTAGCCATAGCCCGTCCGAGTATCGCGAGGTTATTTGCCTCGCTTCCGGAAGAGGTGAATATTATCTCCGCGTCCGACGAAGCGCCGAGCGTGGAAAGTAAAATATCTCTTGCCGCGTTTATCTCTCGCTCTGCCGAAAGACCGAAGGAGTGAAGCGACGAGGGATTTCCCCAAGCACCGCGCGACACCTCGATGTATTTATTGAGAGCCTCCTCCGAAATCTCGGTGGTTGCGCTGTTGTCAAGATAAATTTGCCTTTTCATCAGAATTTTATCCTTCCGGCAATATCGAGTGCCTCTTCAATTCTGCTTTCGTAAACCGCCTCAGAAGCTGTGAAGGTAAAGGCGTATCCGTTGAAGGCATCAACACCGAATATCTGATAGACGCGGTATTTTACGCCGTCAAGCGTGTAGGTGTATTCATAGGACGCCGCCTGCGAGAGATTTCCGAGCTTCACGCCCTCAAGGTTATTGACCTTGATTTCCTCGACGGGTCCGACAATGGCCTCGAGCTCTTTTTTACGGTTTTCCCAATATTCCTTGATGGAAACGCCGGCTCTTGTTGCCTTTGAAACCGTGATGTTAGCGCCGTCCTCGCGCGATACGCTGACTATACCGCCCGAGAAGTCAACCGAGTAGTCCTTTGTGACGTAGAGGTCAAAGCCGGAAAGACTTCTGTCGGAAACGAGAAGGTAACCGTCGAGCTCGGGGTAGCTTGGCTTATCGGCAGCACCCGACTTTTTGACGAATTTCAGGTTGTCCGTGATGCTTTTGAGGTCGTTTTCAAGGTGATAGTCGTAGTAGCTTTGCCCCTCGGACCTTTCTGTGAGCTTTGAGGTGAAGGTGAATATGTAAAAGCGCCCGTCGAATTTTGCAAAAACCTGCATTGTTCTGACGTCAAAATACGTCTTTTCACCGTTTTGGTTAAAGCTCCAGTACTTGTAATCATAGACGTACTGCCGTGCTTCCTCGGCGTTGCCGAGCTTAAAGCTTTCGCCCTGCTTTTTGAGGGTTATTTCAAACGTGAAGTCGGCTTTTGCCTCCTCAAAGTATTCGTCGATGCTTCCGCTCGGCATAGAAGCCTCGGTGAGCGTGACCGAGGTCGTGTCTATCGCGGAAACGTAGGTGGCGGCGATGTTTCCTTGATTTGCAACCACCCAGCCCTCAGGCGAGTAGAGATAGTAGCCGACGGCTTCTCCGCCGCGCACGAGCTGCATTCCCGTGGGTATGTCGCTCTCTTCGCCGCAGCCGACGAGCGCCAGCGCTGAAATTATTATCAAAAGTAGCAAAGCCGTAAGTCTTTTCATTTTTTATCCTTCCGAATTTATGTATTCCTTGAATTTATTTCCGCGCTCCTCGAAGTCAGAGAAGGCATCGTAGCTTGTTGATGCAGGGGAGAGAAGCACCGTGTCCCCCGTCCTTGCTCTTTCTTTTGCGATTTTTACCGCACAGGCGAGTGTTTCCGCGAGAGCAATTCTTCTGCGAAGCAGAGAATATTTTGCCAGCGTTTCGTATATTTCGCCTCTGTTTTCTCCGAAAATTATTATATCTCCCGTCTTTTCAAGAAGAGGCGTGACAAGAGGCTCGTATGAAAGGCCCTTGCCGCGTCCGCCGAGAAGAACCGTAACCGCCCTCGGCATACAGAGAAGCGTCGCCGCGGTTCTTTTCGGAGTTGAGTCTATCGACGAGTCAACGTAGCAGACACCCTCGGGGGAAGCTATGGCTTCCATCCTGTGAGAGAGCCCCGAAAAGCTTGAAAGCGCATCAACACCCCTACCCGTGTTGAGTAATCCGTGGGTGAGAGCTATTGCCGCGAGCGCGTTTTGGATATTGTGAGGCTCTTTTTTTGATAGTTTTGACACAGCGATGAGAGCCTCGCCGTTTTTTGATATATAGCCGTCCTCAAGCGTAAAGAAGCTGTCGGAGAACGGGTATTTTCGCCGAAGCTCTGAAAAGCGCTCCTTTGACGAAAAAATTCCCCACGGCTTGTATTTACGAATGAGAGGCACACACGCCTCGGTGTCGGGTGAGAGGATAGCCTCGTCGGTGTGCTTTATGAGATTTTCCTTTGCCGCCGTGTAAGCCTCAAACGAGCCGTGCCAATCAAGGTGATTTTCGGTGATATTGGTTATAAGAGCCCGCCTTGACCGAGGCGACGTATATTCGAGCGTGAAGCTTGAAATCTCTGTGACAAGCTGCTTTTTTGCCGCGCTGAGAGCCTTGACGAAGGGCAGACCGACGTTGCCGCAGGCAAGAGCGCCATCAACGCCGAGAATTGCCTCGGCCATCTTTACGGTAGTGCTTTTTCCGTCCGAGCCCGACACCGCGAGCACGGGGCTGTCCGTGAGCGCAAAGAACAGCTCTGCGTCCGAGGACACATGACGCGTCCTTGAAAGAAGCTCGGCAACACCGCGGCGTGTTCTCCTTACCGACGGGGAAACGAAGATAATATCCTCACCGCGAAATTCAAGGAACTGCTCGCCCGAAAGAAGTCTGCACCCCTCGGGCAAATTTTGCGGCACGGCTCGCTCCTCTCGCACCACGGCATCAAAGCAGAGCCTTTCCTTTAGAAATTCGAAAACCGCGCGGTTTGACTTCCCGAAGCCTAAAAATCCGATTTTTTCAGCGTCCTTTAAGAAACGGGGTAAATCCTTCGTAAAGCACCTCAAAATAATTGATATATTATATTATACATACGCGGGCGGATTTTTGCAAGTATCTGACGGCAAATTTAACAAAAAGAAAATAAACGGGAAAAAGAATACGGCTCCCAAAATGCAGGAAGCCGTATTTTAAGCCGAATTTGAGGCTAAAATAATGACTGAACTTGTAAGCCGTGTTCTGTACGCTAAAAGCGTGGCAATCATCTATCTTCACCGCGCGTTACCGCACGGTTCGAGCCGAAGCTCTGCCACCATAAGAGGAGTCGGGCGAGCAGCCCGCCGATATCGGCTCTCAAGGTGTTGCATCGGATAGGGTTTACAGCAAATCTATGTTGCCATAGAAGTGGGTGAGCTCTTACCTCGCCTTTCCACCCTTACCACAGCTGCTATAAAGGGTGCAGACCAAATTCTCCCCGAGGGAAGAATTTTATCAGTCGTTTTTCGTCTTGACGTATGTGAATACGCCATCGACTCAAAACGCAGATTCTGCGCGCTTTATAACAGCTGTGGCGGTCTATTTCTGTTGCACTTTCCCGCGGGTCACCCCGGGCGGACGTTATCCGTTATCCTGCTCTTCGATGCACGGACTTTCCTCACGATAATACCTTTCGGCAACATATCGCGCGATTGCCCCGTTCAGTCGGATAAATTATAGCAGAAAAATTGCCGTTTGTCAAGGAGAAAAATGAAGAAGAAATTTGGTCCTGTATGCCTTGACGTAGGGGGGCGTGATGAAATTCTCGCCGATTGCCGCGCGCTGATAGGTCGCGGCGGAAGAGTCTTTACCGTCAACGCACTGATGTGGGAGAGGGCGCACCGCTCTCCCGAATTTGCCGAGGCTCTCGGAACAGCCGACGTGCTTACAGTTGACGGCGTTGGGGTTAAGTGGGCGCTGGAGAAAAACGGCGTCAGGACGGAGGTTCTATCGGGCGTTTCACTCGGCGAGCTGATAATCAGAGAGGGCGCACCGAGCCTTGCGATAATAGGCGGAAAAGAGGGCGTCGCCGAGAGGGCGCTTCGTTACTTGAAAGCAAAAAATCCGCGGCTTCGGGAGAGCTTTACCGCGTGCGGATACGGCTACGCCGATGGGGACTATATCGAGCTTTTGCGCTATCACCGCCCAAAGCTCTGCTTTGTCTGCCTCGGCTCGCCAAGGCAGGAGTATTTTGCAGTCAAGGCGAGCTCGGCAAGTCCTAAAACTCTCTTTTTTGCCCTCGGCGGAAGCCTAGACGTTTATTCGGGAGAGAAGCGCCGCGCGCCGCGGGGCGTGAGAGAGGCGGGATTTGAGTGGCTTTACAGAATGTTACGTGAGCCGAAAAGGCTGAAGGGTGTGTGCGGGCTCGCTCGCTTTGCTATGGCAACTCTGATAATGGCAAAAAATTCAACAAAAAGCGGCAAAAGAGAAGTAGGAAATTAAATAATTTCAACAAAGTTGATAAAATTTCAACAATGCTCTTGTATTATTAAGAGTTTTATGCTATAATTTACCGTGGAAGAAAAGGGGTTTCTTCCGATTTGAAGTGTTTATTAAAAAAATTTTATATTTTGGAGGATTTTCAAAATGGCAAACGTAAAGGTTGCAATCAACGGCTTTGGCCGTATCGGACGTCTTGCTTTCAGACAGATGTTCGGCGCTGAGGGCTACGAGATAGTAGCTATCAACGACCTCACCAAGCCTTCCATGCTCGCACATCTTCTCAAGTACGACACCGCACAGGGTCGTTACGACGGTCACACCGTTGAGTCTGATGACGAGGCTAACACCATCACTGTTGACGGTAAGGTTCTCAAGATTTACGCTGAAAAGGACGCTGTAAACTGCCCTTGGGGCGAGCTTGGCGTTGACGTAGTTCTCGAGTGCACCGGCTTCTACTGCTCTAC
>JAFVXK010000019.1 GCA_017501175.1 Clostridia bacterium
CCTTACGTGCCACAGGCTTGTTGGTGGGGATCTCCACCACGTCCAGCTTATAGATGGTGGCAACCAGGTGTCAAGGACGTCCTCCTCCTGACGTACGGGCGCGCCACATTTCGGGCAGGTGGTGATGTCCTCTTTAGACACCTCCATGTGACCGCACTCGTCGCAGTAGAAAGCGGGAATTCTGTGTCCCCACCAGAGCTGACGCGAGATGCACCAGTCGAGAATGTTGTTCATCCAGTTGAAGTAGTTCTTCGAAAATCTCTCGGGAACGAAGCTTATCGAGCCGTCCTCAACCGCCTTGATTGCAGGCTCTGCGAGAGGCTTCATCTTAACGAACCACTGGTCGCTCGTCATAGGCTCGACGGTAGTGCCGCAGCGGTAGCATGTACCGACGTTGTGGTCGTGGGGTACGGTCTTGACGAGGAAGCCCTCGGCTTCAAGGTCTGCGACAAGAGCCTTTCTGCAGGCGTATCTGTCCATTCCCTCGTACTTGCCTGCGTAGGAGTTCATCGTCGCGTCGTCGTTCATAACCTTAATCTGCTCAAGGTTATGGCGCTGACCTACGAGGAAGTCGTTGGGGTCGTGGGCGGGGGTAATCTTAACGCAGCCCGTACCGAAGCCAATCTCAACGTAGTCGTCGGCAATAACGGGTATCTCGCGGTTTACAAGAGGGAGTATGAGTGTCTTTCCGATGAGGTGCTTTGTGCTCTCGTCCTCGGGGTTGACGGCAACGGCGGTATCGCCGAACATCGTTTCGGGACGGGTGGTGGCTATCTCAACGTAGCCGTCCTCGTCCTTGATGGGATACTTGATGTGCCAGAAGCTGCCCGGCTGGTCGGTGTACTCAACCTCTGCGTCGGAGAGTGCTGTAAGACAACGGGGACACCAGTTGATAATTCTGTATCCGCGATAGATAAGTCCCTTATTATAGAGGTTGACGAACACCTCGCGGACTGCGCGCGAGCAGCCCTCGTCCATCGTGAATCGCTCGTGCGACCAGTCGCAAGACGAGCCGAGCTTCTTTAACTGATTTATAATTCTGTTACCGTACTGATTTTTCCAATCCCAGACGCGCTCAAGGAATTTCTCACGTCCGAGGTCGTAGCGCGAAAGCCCCTCGTTCACGCGGAGATTTTCCTCAACCTTTATCTGCGTAGCAATGCCCGCGTGGTCAGTGCCGGGAACCCAGAGCGTCGAGTAGCCCTGCATACGCTTTGCTCTGACGAGTATGTCCTGGAGCGTTTCGTCAAGCGCGTGTCCCATGTGAAGCTGTCCCGTTACGTTAGGCGGCGGGATAACTATCGAAAACGGCTTTTTCTTTTTGTCGGGGTCGGGCTTGAAGTAGCCCTTTTCACACCACTCCGAGTAGAGCCTGTCCTCAAACTCGGCAGGGTTGTAGTTCTTTGCAAGTTCTTTTCTCATTTTATTTTTTCCTTTCGGTTTGTTTACTGTGGGAAAGGTATGTGAGAACTTTTTGAAAAAAGTTCCCACGCCCTCAAAAACTTTTGTGATGGGGTAAGGTAAAAGCATCTTCGTGAGCAGAATTTTCGTAAGACGAGGCAAAGCGAGCGAGGGAAATGAAGGCGTATTTACATACGGCGATTTGACCGAGCCGATGCTTTAACGAAGTATTGCGGAATTTATGCCTCGAAGAAAAAGCCCGAGGATGCAGGAAACCTGCATCCTCGGGACGAAAAATCGTGGTACCACCCAAAGTTCGAAGCGCGGATAAATACGAAAATGCGCTTCCTCATTACATCTTAACGCGAATACACGTCGGAGTCTAATGAGCGAGAGGCTTTCCTCCCTGCTGTTCTTTCCGAAATTACTGCGGTGACGCTTCACGAAGCCAAATGAGGACTCGCACCCACCGCCCTCTCTCTGAAAAATGGGATTTCGTTACTTCTTCCGCTACAATATAATATATATTAACACACTCCGGCGAATTTGTCAACACCAATAATTAAATTCTGCTCATTTTAAACAAGACACACGTCGAGAGGAGAAATCGATGCAGTACGAGGCGTAAGGGAGCAAACGAGATGAAGCCGTATTTATATACGGCGATTCGAGTGCGCCGAGCGACAACGAAGTAATGCGCGATTTATACCTCGACGGTTATCTGTACTCGGGGTAAACCAATTTCGTTTCGGTGTACATCGATGCATAAGCCTCTTCAAGAAGCGCGTCGAAATCGAGTTTCTCAAGCTCTGCCATAACCGCCTCGATTTTCGGCTGGGTTTTCGGGTGTCTTGGAGTAAAGACGGTACAGCAATCCTCAAAGGGCAAAATCGAGGTATCAAAGGTGCCGTAGTGGCGCGCTTCCTTAACTATTTCGCTCTTATCCATACCGATACAGGGGCGGAAAACGGGGATATTCACAACCGAGTCGGTGACTCCGATTGCCGCGAGCGTCTGCGAGGCTACCTGTCCAAGACTCTCGCCCGTAATGAGCGCGCCGCACTTATATTCTCTCGCGCAACGCTCGGCAAGGCGCATCATAAAGATACGCAAAATCAAGGTGAAGTAGTCCTCCTCGCACCTGTCGCGGATTTCCTCTTGGACGTGGGTGAGCGAGATTACGTGGACGTGAATTTTCGCGCAAAACTCGCACATCTCCTGGGCCAGCTGCATTACCTTTTCCTTTGCGCGCTCCGAGGTATAGGGGAAGGACTCGAAGTGAAGCGCCTCAATCTCCATACCGCGCTTTGCCATCATACAGCCTGCAACGGGGGAGTCAATACCGCCCGAGAGCAGAAGAAGTCCACGCCCTGCCGAGCGAAGAGGAAGTCCTCCCGCGCCCGCCTCCTGACCTGCGCGTATGTATGCGTGGTCGTCGCGCACCTCGACTGTGACTGTGACGTCGGGATTTTTGACGTCAACCTTTATGCCTCTGACCGAGGCGAGTATCACGCCGCCGATTTCCGCCGCTATTTCGGGGGATTTCAGGGGGAAGCGCTTATCTGCACGCTTTGCGTCAACCTTAAAGGTACGCTTGCCCGCAAGCTTTTCGGGAAGGTAGGTCCTTGCCACCTCGACGATGCTCTCCATCGTTTTCTCGCAGACGGCGGCACGGTTGACGCCAACGATGCCGAAGACCTTCTTCGCGGCGTCGTACATTCCGTCCATATCGCACTCGTCGGTCTGCGGCTCGACGTAAATCGTGCTCTGCTTATAGTAAATTTTAAAAGTGCCGTAGGGCGAGGCTCGGCGGCGCAGCTCCTTTACGAGCCCCGACTCAAAATTCTGTCGGTTTGCGCCCTTCAGGACTATCTCACCGAATTTACAAAGGATTACTTCGCTTATCATAGTGGCTTCCTTTTAATTTTTTCTGCCTCTGTTTACGAGTAGCTCGTGCTTTACGTCCCAGAGCTTCTTCGAGAGGTCAACGTAGTAGCGGTGGGGGTTCTCAAAGCGCTTGACCTCCTCCCAAAGCGTGTCAACCTCTGCCTTGCAGTATTTCTGTATATCTGCGATGTGAGGCGTCTTATAGACGCACTCGCCCGATTTGAACACGGGAACGAGCAGCTCGCGCGCCGTGTAATTCGTGATAATTTTCTTTTTCCAGGTTTCAACGGGGTCGAAGAGCTCAAGAGGCTCACTCTCGTCTATTTTCTCGTCGTAAACTGTGAGAAGGTCGGCTATTGCCGTGCCCGTTTCGTTGTCGTAGATACGGTATATCTTCTTGAAGTGGGGATTGGTTATCTTCTCGGGGTTTTCGGAGATTTTGATTTTCGGGATTACCTCGCCGTCCTTTTCCTTTGCGACAAGCTTATAGACGCCGCCGAAGACGGGGCTCGACTTCGCGGTTATAAGACGCTCGCCGACGCCAAAGGAGTCAATGCACGCGCCCTGACGGATTATGTCGCGGATAATGTTTTCGTCAAGCGAGTTAGATATGACTATCTTGCACTCGGTAAGCCCTGCCTCGTCGAGCATTTTTCTCGCCTTCTTGGTAAGGTAGGTGATGTCGCCCGAGTCAATTCTGATACCGCACTTTTTGATGCCGAGGGGCAGAAGAATTTCCTTGAAGGCGCGGATTGCGTTGGGAATACCGCTCTTGAGGACGTCGTAGGTATCAACAAGGAGCGTCGCGTTACTTGGGTACATCTTGCAGTAGGAAACGAACGCGTCGTACTCGCTGTCGAACATCTGCACCCAGGAATGCGCCATAGTACCCGTCGCGGGAATGGCGTAATCTCTGTCGGATATGGTGCAGGCGGTAGCGGCACAGCCGCCGATGTACGCGGCTCTTGCACCGAGGATTGCTCCGTCTGCTCCCTGCGCTCTGCGCGAGCCGAACTCGGCAACCGGTCTGCCCTCCGCGGCTCTTACCACACGGTTTGCCTTGGTGGCAATCAAGGACTGATGGTTGAGGCACAGAAGCACGAAGGTTTCTATAAACTGCGCCTCGATAGCCGGCGCTCTTACCGTGAGGATAGGCTCATTCGGGAAGATGGGCGTACCCTCGGGAACTGCCCAGATGTCGCCCGTGAAGCTAAAATCTGCAAGATACGCAAGGAAATCCTCGGAAAATACGCCCTTCGAGCGAAGAAAGTCGATGTCCTCGGCGGTGAATTTCAAATCCTTGATATAATCTATAAGCTGCTCAAGACCTGCGGCAATGGCAAATCCGCCGCCGTCGGGTATTTTGCGGAAGAATACGTCAAAGTAGGCTATTTCGTCGCGCTTTCCAAGCTCAAAGTAGCCGTTTGCCATAGTGAGCTCGTAAAAGTCGCAAAGCAGTGTGTTGTTTTGTTTGGACATAGCTTTTCTCCTTTACTAAACAAAAATCAAAGGTCGAGCTTCAGGTCGTTTTCCTTTATCCAGCCTAGCTTACGCATAATCTCGGAGAACACGAGAGAAAGAACGGCGGGAAGAACGACGCAAACGACGACAACTCCGATAATCGAGGTTGCATTAAAGCCCATATCGGTAAATACACCGAGAGGTCCGACAAGACCGCACGTACCCATACCTGCGCTGACGCCGGTGCATTCGAGCTTGAAAAGACAGGTCGAGATAGGTCCGGTTATTGCCGAGGCAAGAGTTGCGGGTATCCATATAAGAGGATTTTTCACGATGTTGCCCATCTGGAGCATCGACGTGCCAAGTCCCTGCGCGACAACGCCGCCCCACTTGTTTTCACGGAAGGAGATAACGGCAAAGCCGACCATCTGCGCGCAGCAGCCTGCAACCGCAGCACCGCCCGCAATACCCGTAATTCCTATCATCGCGCAGATAGCCGCCGAGCTAATCGGCAGGGTGAGTATGATACCGACGACAACCGAGATTATTATACCCATAACGAGAGGATAAAGTCCCGTCGCGTAGTTGATAAAGTAGCCGAGTCAATACATAACGTAGGAAACCCCGGGGCAAAGAAGCATTGCAATAAGCGCGCCTGTGCCGAGAGTTACGGCAGGAGTTACGAGAATATCGACCTTCGTCGCCTTTGAAACGAGCTTTCCGACCTCGACTGCGACAAGGACGCAGACGAATGCACCGAGAGGTCCAGCGGTGACAGATTTCTCAGCTCCTTCAAACATAAAGGTCATTCCGTATGCGTTGCCGAACATACCGACGACGCCTGCCGAGAGCATAACGAGCATCGGAGCTTTGAGCGCAAAAGCGATAGCTACGCCAATCATAGCACCCGTAGCACCGCCCGCACCCGCGAGCAAATCAAAGAAGTCGCGGATAGCGTTGCCGTCGAGTATGTACTTCGCCACCGTGCCGAATATCGTGCCCATAAGGAGCGAGGCGAAAAGTCCGAGTGCCATCGCGCTCATCGCATCGACGAAGTACAGCTTCGGCGAAAGGGTCACGCCCCTCTTATCGAGAAAGGCTCTGAATTTTGACTGTTTTTTTGCGTTTTCCATAGATGTTACCTCACTTTACCGCGCGCTCGCGGTCAATATAGTTTTGCAATATAATTTGCGCTGATAAGGTGTCAATAACCTCACGGCGCTTTTTGCCATAGGTTTCAGAGCCGTCAAGGAAGCGGTACGCCTCCATCGTGCTCATTCTCTCGTCGTAATACTCGACGGGAATATCGGTAATCGAGGCGAGAATGTCGCCAAATGCCCTTACCGCTTCGGCGCGGAAGCCCTCCGTGCCGTCCATATTCTTCGGAAGTCCGACTATTATCTTCTTGCAGGCGCGCGACTCTGCCTCGCGTGCAACTCGCTCGGCAGTCTTTCTCATTCCGCCCTCGGATATTGTACCAATACCACTGGCAAGAAGTCCCGACACGTCGCACTCGGCAAGACCCGTGCGCTTGTCACCGTAGTCAACTCCGAAATATTTTCCATGCGTAATATCCATCGATTTTCTCCAAAACGTGAACTTTAGTTTACTTTTCTGCGCTTTTTTTATAAACGAAGAGGTAGAACTCGACCTCGGTTTTTAGCGAGGCGAGAGAGGCAAGGCGCGCTTTCCCCTCGATTGAGGTGCGGTAGGCGTAGGGCGTCATCATAAAGAGCGAATTTATCTTCTCCTGTGTGTCGAGCGTCAGCTCGTACGCAATTTTCTCGCGCGAGATAAGCTCAAAGCCTGAAAGCTCGTCCGACTCAGGCGTGTTGAGATAGGGCGTGTCGTAAAGCACCGATTTCAGCCCGAAAAGATGACGCTCAGCAGGTATCGCCATAATAAACGCGCCACCCGTGCGAAGTATTCGCGCCGTTTCCGAAAGAGCAAGGGGTGAAAAGACGTTCACCGCCGTATCTACCGACGAGTCGGAAAGCGGAATATCGTAGGACGAGGCTACCGCAAGGTCTAAGCTCTTGTCGCGCTTTGAGGCAAGGCGCACCGCCTCCTTTGATATGTCAAAACCGAGAATATGTAAATCTTTGTTTGCATTTTTGGCTTTTTCGTTGATTATATGAGTGTAATATCCCTCTCCGCAGCCTGCATCAAGAAGCGTTCCGCCCTCGCGGGTATGCTCCGAGGCAAGCTCTGCTACGCGCTCTGCAAGCGGTAGGTACGCACCCGTGTCGAGAAAAGCTCGCCTCGCCACAACCATCTCACGATTATCGCCGTGAGTACCGCCCGTCGAGGAAAGAAGCAAATTATAGTATCCCTCTTTTGCTCTGTCGTACGAGTGCCCAATAGGGCATTTTGCCGCACCGCCCTCACCGACGGCAAGGAGATTTTTACATTTAGGACAAATGAATTTCATTCAATCAGCTATCCTGTTTTTAATATTTTCTCTTTTGTTATTCTCAAACCACTCATCATCAAATGCCGGCTCGTCCCTTGGCTCAAAAAGATAACAAAAGGCGTCGCCGGTTTCAAGGTCGTCATAATACGGTCCATTATACTCAAATTTATCTGCCAAAACCGACGTTTCGATAGCAACATTCCATTGCCTGCACCAATTATGAATGTGGTATTTATTTTCGTCGTCTGCCAAAATGTTATAGAAATTTCTGCAATTATAACAGGTTTTTTTCATTGCATAACTCCTTTCGAGCAATATCGTAGGTGTGATTGATGCTGTTTATTTTATAAACATTGAATCGCCAAAGGAGAAGAAGCGATACTTTTGCTCAACCGCGGTTTCGTACGCTCTCATCACGTTTTCCTTACCTGCGAGGGCGCTGACGAGCATTATTAGAGTGCTTTCGGGTAGGTGGAAGTTGGTTATGAGGGCATCTACCGCCTTGAATTTATAGCCGGGGTAGATAAAGATGCCGGTTTCACCGCTTACTGCGTGAACCTTTCCGTCCTCGTCCGAAACGCTCTCGAGAACGCGCGATGAGGTCGTGCCGACGGCTATAATTCTGCCGCCCATAGCGCGCCTTCTGTTGATTTCCTCTGCCACCTCGTCTGTGATGTGGAAATACTCGCCGTGCATCAGGTGCTCCTCGATACGCTCCACCTTGACGGGACGAAACGTGCCAAGACCGACGTGGAGCGTAACCTCACCGTAGCCGACACCCTTTGCCTTGATACGAGAAAGAAGCTCCTCGGTAAAGTGAAGTCCTGCCGTAGGAGCGGCGGCTGAGCCCTCCTCCTTGGCATAGACTGTCTGGTAGTCGCTCTTTTTTTCGAGCTTTTTCGTTATGTATGGGGGCAGGGGCATATTGCCAATCTCGTCGAGCACCTCGTAGATGCTCTTATACTTCCCTGTGTCGTAGTCAAATCTGACGGTTCTGTTGCCGCCCTCGACAATACCCGTGACGGTTGCCGTGAGTATGCCGCCAAAGTCGAGCTGTGCGCCCTCTTTTGCACGCTTTCCCGGACGGACCAGCGTTTCCCACTCACCCGTGTCGAGCTTTCGAAGCAGAAGAAGCTCCATATCCGAGCCTGTTTTCCTAGTTTTACCGAGCAGACGCGCAGGGATAACCTTCGACGAGTTGACGACGAGCATATCCTCGGGACGAAGATAATCGATTATATCAAAGAAGCGCTTATGCTCCACCTCACCGCTCTCGCGGTCAAGCACCATAAGCCTACACCCGTCGCGCTCGTCCGAGGGTGTCTGCGCTATCAGTTCCTCGGGCAGCTCGTAATAAAAATCGCTGGTTTTGAGCTCGGTTTTTATTCTCTCATTTATTATAGTCTTTTCCAGCTTCTCCATTGTTTCCTCTTGAATGAAAATCGCATAAAATGTAGTGTGTATATTATTATACATAATTTATAACGGATTTTCAAGGTCAAAATGAAAAAAAGAATTATTTTTAAAGGAATCGGCACGGCGCTCGTGACGCCCTTCCGACAGGGACGGATAGATTATCCTACGCTCGACCGGCTGATTGAAAGGCAGATTTCGGGGGGCGTTGACGCCCTTATCATAGGCGGAACTACGGGCGAGGCGGCAACGCTCTCCGACCGCGAGAGATACTCTCTTTACACTCACGCCATTGAAAAGATAAAAAGAAGATGCAAGGTAATTCTCGGAACGGGCACTAACGACACCCGTGTTGCGATAAAGCACACGAAGGAAGCCGAGAGGCTCGGGGCAGACGGCGCTTTGCTCGTTACTCCCTATTATAATAAAGGAACGGCATCGGGACTTGCCGCGCACTACGAGGCTATTGCCGCCTCCTCAGATATACCGATGATACTCTATAACGTCCCCTCTCGCACGGGGGTAAATCTCGGACTTCCCGAGCTTGTGCGCCTTGCGAAGCTCGACAATATCGTCGGCATAAAGGAAGCCTCTGATTCTGCCGAGAGGCTGGTTAAGCTCGCGTCCTTCGGTGATGAGCTTCCCTTATATGCGGGCAACGACTCGGCAACCTATACCGTCCTTTCGCTCGGCGGTGCGGGGGTAATCTCGGTGGTATCGAACCTCTTACCCGAGGCGATGCGAGAAATATCCGACGCATACTTCGCAGGACGCACTGACGAGAGCCTTTCGGCACAGCTCGCGCTCCTCGACCTTATCGACGCAATGTTCGTTGAAACCAACCCCGCGCCCGTAAAGTACGCGCTCTCGCGGCTTGGACTTTGCCGAGAGGAAATGCGGCTGCCAATGCACGAGATAACAGGTCTGTCCAGAGAAAAGGTTGACAGGGCACTCGCCAAAATATGTATATAATTGTTTACATTTTCCGTGTTTAAACGCATATAGAAAAGCGCGAGAGGTTATCTCTCGCGCTTTTTAGTGGCATACCGTGTTGAGTTATTTCGTATTTTAGCCTGTTCTGCCTTCATATCCGCTATAAATCCTGCCGTTTTTTCATCCTCTTTACCAAGAAGAGTTTCGTCCGGGACAAAGAGTGCCATTCTAGGTCCTGTGTCGTTCATCAGCGTTCTTCCGTCCCTGTACTTAAACAGGAGAAGGCAGGCAACGTACAAATCACCCGAGCAACCCTGAAAATGCATAGCAAAAACAACCGCAAGAACTATATAAAGCCCTACGCTGACGTTGTATGCAACGGCAAGTGCCGGTATCAAGAGGACGGTAAAGAGCACAAACGGTGCAAGAACGGCTATAAGCGCCGTTTTTCGATAGGTGAATATCCTCGGCACACCGCAGTAAGCACAGGTGAAGGTGAAGCCGTAGGTCAGCTTCTCCCCCGTAAGCTTCTTGTAAGCCGCGCCGTGCACGAGCTCGTGCAGAACTATATAAACAAACGAGGAAAGAAGCCCTATCATAAAATATCCGTATCCGTACAAGAAGTCATCTATCGGCTTTGGGTCAAGAATGAATGGAAGCGTAAGCGCTCCTACTGCTACAATTAAGAACACGAGGGATATAAGTGTGAAAATAACGGCAAACTTGCCTTTGGCGGCGTCCATAACGCTCGCAAGCCTGTATCCCTGCGGAAGCTCACGCTCAAAGCTCTTTCCTTCCATAATCTCTCCTTAAATCGTGGTGATGTTATTGGACGAGGCAATCTCGACATAAATCTCGGGGTCTGCCTTGATTATTACGCTCTGGAAGAGCGAGGTCACGGGCTGCTCGGTGTAGTAGTGTCCTGCCTCGACGAGATTTATTCCGCGCTCGGACGCCTCCTCCATAATATTATAGCTTATTCTGCCCGAAACGTAGGTGTCAGCTCCTGCGGCTATTGCTGCGTCAACGTAGTCCTTTCCGTCGCCGCCAACAACGGCAACCCGCTTCACCTTATTATACCCGTCGGCATATCTCACGGCATCAGAGCCCGTCGCCACCTTTACCTTGTAGGCGAAATCCTCAAGCGAGAGCTCCTCGTCGAGCTCGCCCACCCTGCCGATAAGGTCTGTGCCGAGCATACGCGTGTCGTACATTCCAAAGAGGTCACAGAGCAAGTCGTTCACTCCCCCGACAACCTTGTCGGCGCGGGTGTGGAATGAAAATACCGAAATCCCGCTTTCTATGAGCTTTATGAGCTTTCTTGCCGTGTGGTTGTCCTCGTTTATCTCGCCTATCGGGCGGAAAATCAAGGGGTGATGCGAAACTATCAGGTCAAAGCACTGCTCGATAGCGTAATCGACAATCTCCTCGGTAACGTCGAGGGTAACGAGCGCGCGGCGCACCTCCGCTGAGCTGTCAGCCGAGCACATAAGCCCGTCGTTGTCCCACTCCTCAGAAAGCTCCTCGGGAATACGCTCCGAAAATCTTAAATAAAGCTCCTTTACGGTCATAGCTTTTTCGCCTCCGCTTCTTTTATCATTTTATCTATATACGCGATGTGCGCCGAGTAATCGACACCGCCGCCGCTTTTACTCTTCCCAATACCCCTCGCACGCTTTTCAAAAACCTCTTTTTTGGCTTTGAGGTAGCCTATTTTCGCCTCGTAATTTTGACACGGGGTGGTACTTACACCGAATTCCGCGCAGATTTCCGAGATTTCAAGGCACTCGCCCGAAAAGCCTACGACAAGCGTAACGTAATGCTTCCCTGCGTCCTTTGAATACGCCTCGCACTCCACAGAAAAGCCGTGCGAGTAAAGGTATTTCACAAGCTCGCCCCGCCTTGTCATAGGCTGCAAAATCAGCCGCACGCCCGCCTTATGCATATCGGGGGCTCTCGCGATAATGTCGGCAATAAGCTCACCGCCCATACCGCATATGGTGTAGTCGGTTATCCCCTTTCCCGAAAGAGCGTCCGCACCGTCGGCAAGAGTAAACTCAATTCTGTCCGAAAGCCCTGCCGCCTCGGCGTTGGCTCTCGCAGAAGCCAGCGGCCCCTCGTTTATATCCGAAGAGAAGGCGCGGGAAATTCTCCCTTCCTGTAAAAGAAAGAGAGGCAGGTACGCGTGGTCGGTGCCTATGTCGGCAAGGATAGCGTCCTGTCTCACAAAATCCGCCGCCGATAAAAGCCTCGGGGAGATATTTTTCTCTTTCATTACTTCTTCGACTCGAAATACTCGTTAATCTTCGCAACGAGCGCGTCGGCGTCTGTGCCGTGAACGCGGCAGGCGTCCTCTATGGACTCGCCTCTCGAATGAGGGCAGCCGAGGCAGTGCATTCCTATCTCAAAGAAGAATCTCGCGGTTTCAACGTCGCAGTCAAGGACGCTTCCGATAAGGGTTTCCTTAGTTACTTTCATTTTCTTTTCCTTTTCTTGATTTTCGACTTTATTTTGCAGGTTAATTATAACACAATACGGGGCAAAAATCAATATATATTTTAAAGTTGCTATTTACTTTTTCTGTTTTTTGTGGTAAAATAATACGGAATAATGAAATTTTGGGAGAATACTTGAATGATTGTTGCGCTTGAAGAAGCGAAAAGAAAGCTTATCGAGCTTGGGGACGTTGTCGCAGAGCTCGGAAATCAGCTTAGAATAGAGGAAGCGAAGGAGCGTGCGGCAGAGCTCGAGCGCGAAACGCTCGTGCAGGACTTCTGGAACGACGCCGAGAAGTCGTCAAAGAAGCTTCAGGAAATTAAGCAGCTCAAGGACAAGGTCGAGAGCTATGATGCTCTTCTTGCAAAGCTCGAGGACACTCTGACCCTCTGCGAGATGGCTATTGAGGCAGGCGACGAGGACTCTGTTGACGAGGTCGTATCCGAAACCGAGTTTATCGAAACCGAGGCGGAAAGAAAACGTATTGAGGTGCTCCTCTCGGGTCCCTACGACAAAAACAACGCGATACTCTCCTTCCACCCGGGTGCAGGCGGCACAGAGGCTCAGGACTGGGCGTCTATGCTCTACCGTCTTTACACCCGTTGGGGCGAGGCGCACGGCTACACCGTGAAGCTCATTGACTGGCTCGACGGCGACGCGGCAGGCATCAAGTCGGCGACCATTATGATAGAGGGACTTAACGCCTACGGATATCTCAAGAGCGAGAACGGCGTACACCGCCTTGTCAGAATATCCCCCTTCGACGCGTCGGGAAGGCGTCAGACCTCCTTTGCCTCTGTCGAGGTAATGCCCGAGTTCGAGGACGACAACACAATAGTCATTAACCCCGAGGACATAGAGGTAACAGCTCACCGTTCGAGCGGTGCTGGCGGTCAGCACATCAACAAGACCGACTCGGCTATTCGTATAGTTCATAAGCCCACCGGCATCGTCGTCGGCTGTCAGACCGAGAGAAGCCAGCTTCAGAACAAGGAAACGGCAATGAAGATGCTCCGCGCAAAGCTTATGGAGATAAAAATCCGCGAGAAGCTCGACAGAATAGAGGACATTCAGGGCAACAAGGCAAACATCGAATGGGGAAGCCAAATACGAAGCTACGTCTTTATGCCCTACACGCTCGCCAAGGACACCCGCACGGGCTACGAGGACGGCAATATCGACGCGGTTATGGACGGCGAGATAGACGGCTTCATTAACGCATACCTGAAGCATATTTCAAAGACCGAAGAGGAAAACTGAACGTAAACGTGAGCTCCTTCAAGCTCCGTATAGCAAAAGAGCAGAGATAATAATTCTCTGCTCTCTTTTTTGTAGGCTTTATCCGCAAAGCCTTCAATATTCAATTTTCCCTATGTTAAAAATCGGCTTCTTTTTACGTTGCGCGCACCTGTACGCCTGATGCGCTACGGTAGATTTGTGGGTTATATACATAATGACAAGGTCCGAGCGCTCAACCATCCACTTGTTACGGTATGATATCGCATACCTTGCGGGCTTTTCCTTGATTTTCGGATAAAGCACCTCGTCGTACACGCTCACAGAGTGCTCTTTGGCGTCCTTATGACCGACCTCAATTCTTTCGGGCGGAACTAAAACGAGCTTTACATTCGGGTGCGCTTGCTGATACTTCTTTGCGCAGTAAAGCGCGAAGCTGTCAAAAGCTCCGCTCCCGCCAAAAAGAAGCTCGGCAGGCTCGTCCCCGATTTTTTCGGTCAGAATGGCGAGAAGTTTTTCTTCGTCACCGGCTCCTGCCGTATAAGCAGAGTGCCCCAAAAATGCAACTGTCATATAACCTCCTAAAAAACATTATGTGACGAATAGTTTTACCTCAACGCTCGCAAAATAGCAAGACCTTTTAAAAAATCTCTCGTCGCCCGTGAAAAATTCGCTTTATAGTATGATGAGTACATTTTAGCACAAAAAAACATAAATATCAATAGTTTTTAAAAATTTCGCATTTATTAACAACATTCTAGGTATTTAAGGCTTGGATTTTGCCTTTGCGCAGGGTAAGATTTGTTTTTTTTGGCAATCTTGCCCTAATCCGTCACGTTTTTCTCGTACCTTAATACCTCACGTTTTTCCTCGTACCTTAATACCTCACGTTTTCCTCATACCTTAATCTCTCCCGTTTTCCCTCGCGCGTCGCGCTAATAAGTAAGTAATAATAATAATTTTGGTTGTAGTAGTATAAATACTTAATTATAAGCTTAATTATAATCTTAATTATACTTCATTATATGTGCGACATTTTGTCGCTCTTTCGCGACATTTTGTCTGTTGAAAGTTGACATTTTGTCTGTTGAAAGTGGACATTTTGTCTGTTGAAAGCTGTTAGGAGCTGTTGAAAGCTGTTCAAAACTTTTTGGAGCAAAATTCGTCCCTCACTTATCACTCATCACTCTTCCCTCCCCTACAACTCTTCACTTTTCACTTTTCACTCTTCACTCTTCACTCG
>JAFVXK010000001.1 GCA_017501175.1 Clostridia bacterium
ACCGCACGCTCGTAAGCGTAGGCGTCGGTTGCAATTATAACGAGCGTACCCTCTCGGTAATAAAACACCCAATGATATGCTTCCTTGTACTCGGCAGCTTCCTTCTCAAGAAGCTCTGCGGCAATTTTCGCGGCATCTCCCATGCCCTTACCGAATATTATCTCATGCTCAGCGCCCTCGTCCGTCGCGGCGGGAAGTCCGCTCGAGGAAACCGCCTCCTCAAAGAGAAGTGCTCCGGCTTTTGCTTTAGCGTCACCGTCGGCAAAGCTAACCGTGTATTTAGATTCCCCGCCCTTTGCGATAAGGACGACCTCCACACCGGCAGGCTTCCAGCCCTCATCGGTATCTTCATCGTTATCCGAGCCACCGCACGCCGCAAGCAATGATATGCCGAGCGCAAGGGATATAATCAAAAGAATTGTTTTCAAGCTTGCTTTCATTCAAATTTACTCGCTTTCAAAAGTTTTTCTTTTTCGTACATTTTATCATAAAATATTATCAGTTTCAACATTGAAATAATTTGTTTTATTAATATTAAATATTTTTAGCAGTTTTACTAAAATGAACGTCAGCTATTTGTGCAAGACGCATTATCAAAAAAATGTGAAAAAGAAGTGGGGTGCTCCGAATTTACATTCGAAGCACCCCAAAAACAGTGCGTATTTCTTAATGATTAGTTGGCAGGAGCTACCACAAGCTCTCCTGCAGGTGCAGCAAAGGTAAGTAGTCCTCCCTCTGCGGTTGCGGTAGCCGTACCGTAGGATACACCGTCAACGGTAATGCTCCATACGCCCTCTGCAACGCCGGAAACGTAGTAATTTACATTGCCGTCGCCGGTTACAGTTGCCGAAAGCGAGGTCGCAGCCCTATCTCTCGAGGTAGCGAAGAGAGCCGCCACGTCGCCGAAGACTCCGCCCGTAACACCGCTTCCGGCAATCTTTGTTACCTCGGCAGTATTTTCGTTACCCTTGTCGGTGACGTAAAGAACGTTCATGAAGGTCGCCTTCTTCGCATTCGCGGTGGAAACTATCTCAACTCTGCCCCAATGTCCGTCGTCCGCAGCGTTCAAAGTTACAAGTTGTTCTCCGTTGACAAGGTAATTTCGGGAGCTTGCGCAATCATAGCTTCCGTCGGCACTATAAGCCCTGCCGCCAACGCCGTTAATACTTACGCTGTCTGAAAGCGAGGTAAGCACGAGGCGTCCATCGCCGTTTTCTGTGATTACCGTGTTTCCGCTTATTGTAGGAGCGTCTTTAGAGGTTATTTGAAGAAGGAAGCGCTTCTCGTAGCTTGCCGAGTCAGACTCCACGTCGTCGTAAACGAAGAATACCATCGGGAAGTCGTCGTTATCGGTATAGACGGTGAGCATTCTTCTGCCAACGTAGTTAACCGTGTCGGATTCGTATGCCTTGGTTATGTCACCGGCAATGTAAGCGTAGAGAGGCTTAATCTCTGCCGCATCCGAATATCCGTGCTGTCTGCCGGTTACAGTACCCGTATTCATGTCGGTGCTGCTTATCCATTTGTCAAGCGAATAATTACCGCTTGTACTTTCAGGTCTTCTCTGTCCACCGGAATAATATCCGCCTTCATAAGACGAAACGTTGGCATACGAGGGATTGTAGATTATAAGACCGTTATGGGAAATCGTTGCGTCGTGATAATACATAGTATGAACATGAGTGTCGTTGTCATAACAGCCGCCGTCGCTCGTTAACATACCCTTGTAATAAATCTCAAACGTGCCGGCGTCGAGGTGCTCGTGACCCGAGGTCGTGCGCTCCTTAATCTTCATAAAGACTGCCGCCGAGGACTCGTCGCCCCAAGCCTCACGTACAACGTACTGACCGAGATATGAGCCGTAGTATTTGATGAGCTCCATTCCCTCGTATCTGTCGTCGCCCGCCTCAACGTCACGAAGACCGCGCAGAGCTACATAAACGGTTGTGCTAAGTCCCGAGTACTCCTTACCGAATGCGCCGCCGCCTCTTAAGTAATCCGCCATAACCATCATATCGGCGTCCCCATAGAGATATGCTACGAGATAAGCGAGGTCGTCGTACGCGCTCATCTCTTCAAGATCACCCGTTCCGTCAGCATCGGTGAACATTTTGCCGGAAGCTACCTCGTAGTTCAGGAGTCCCCAGATAGCGTCCTGCAAATAGTCGCCGTAGGGACTCTCGCCGGTAGCAGTCTCTAAAATCCAAGCGGAAATGAGCGTCGGGAAATGCCTTGTGAATGCGTAAGACGTTCCCTGCCATACCACGCCCGACTGGTAGAGATACTCGCGCGCCGGAACAAAGTCGTTATATACTCTTCCTCCAATGTACTCGTACCAAGAGGGTACCTCGTCATAGATAGCTACGGCAAATGAGAGATAGTCACGGAGAATCTGATATTCGCAGCCGTGTCCTGCCACAGCGCCCTGATAGTAGGGCGGGAACAGAACCTCCATCTTTGACTGAGAGGACTTTATATCCACGTCATCTCGGCAGAGGCAGTTCTCAACGCCTGCGATAATTTGAATCTTATCGGTTTCGGTAAGAAGGTCGTAGCACCAGTCGTAAACGAGCGCCGCGGTAAACATAGCGTATCCGTAATAACGGCACTGGTCGGCAAGTGACACAATGTCAAGCGACATAAGGTAATTCTTCATATAAAGTATTGCTTGATAACCGTAATAATCGTCGCCGTAAAGAAGATAAGCAAGAGCCTTCGCCTGAATAACGCTGAGATTATAAGCGTTGTGATTATGATACCCGTTACTCTGTTGGCTAGCCGTAGGAAGAACACCGTTATTTGCAAGAGTTTCATTAACTAATCCCATGAATTTCGGATTGTTGCTGTTACCGTCTTCGAGCATCGCTTTAATTCTGGGAAGAGTATCCTTGGTAACGAGAAGACGAGGATGCTGATCAGCGGTGGGATATGCGCCAGGCGAGCTCCACACGTTGTTCGCGGTGGGAGCTGAAGTGGTGGTTTTGGTTGCGCTGTCCCACAAAGATTGATAGTAGGAATCGGTGATAAGACCACCCATATCTTCAGTATAATCAACGAACAGATAAAGCTCGGGGTTAGTGGCACTCACTGCAGCATTTCTGTCCCACGTTCCCTTAATTGTACTTAGATCTGTACGCTGAGTTTCAACGAGCGTCTGATACTTAGGCAGAATAAACTCTGCAAAATCCAAGGTGGAGTCGGATACAGGCTCTTTCTCCACGGAATTTCCTGCAAACAAGGAAATATTCTTTATTTTGAGTGCTGCGCCCTCCGTGACCATTGCGGAATAGAGCTGTAAACCGCGGTTAAGCTTTGTGAGCCACTCGTCGTAGGACATATTGGCATCCTCTGCGGGAAGGTCAAAGTAATAAATATACTTCGGTGCACCCTCGTCATCATAGTATATCATCGCCTTTTTTTCGAAATCCAGCACTATATCAATGGTTTGAAATTCTTCGGTTAAGGTACAGATAACGAACTCACTCTTTGCGCCAAACAAAACCTCTCCCGCCGTGTTGAGCTTTATCGGGTATATGGCTCTTATGCCGCTCTCTCCGGAATCGTTATTACGTCTGACTCTGAGTTCTGCGGGAACTACCTTTTTGCCCGACACCGACGCGAGCGTTATTGAGAGCGTAAACTTCTTTTCTCCGTCAAGATACGGATATATACCGCTTCCTATCGAAAGCTGAGATACCTTTGATGCACCCTGATTCCATACGAGAACGTTATCCTCGGCGGTAAAGCTGTTATTGCTGTCATCATTCGTTACAAATTCTGCCTTCTGCTTAATTTCCGCTCCGTCATAGCTCATAATTACCTTATTCCACTTCGCATAAATATTGTATGGACCGGTTGCATTCGCGGGAATCTCGGAGATGAAGCTATCTGCGGTCAAATCGGCGGAGGTAAACCAGCCGGAGAAGACGTAGCCATCCTTCGTAGGCACGGGAAGCGTAAATGTCGCTCCGGGAGAATACTTGCTCCAATATCCGTCGGGAAGTATGCCTCCGTCAAGCTCGTACTTTACGGACGAGTCGGTTCTCTCAAAAACAGCCGTGTAGGTCGTGTTCTCCCTTCCAACCTCTATGATAATCGTCGGAAGATCTCCTATCTTAACTCCGTCGGCGTTTTTCCAATAGCTGAAAATGCATCCCGGACTAGAGGTTGCCGTCATTGTAACGACGTCACCCTCTCTGTAAAGTCCTTTATCAAAGCCATCGAGAAGCGCACCGTTCACCACGCTTATCTGATAGTAATCGGCGTCTGCCGGTCGGTCCATATTACTTTTAGTGTAGGTCTGAACCTTAGCACCGTAAACGAGCATACGCGATATCATGTGCTTGATGTCGTCGTTAACCGGAACGCCGCCCTTTATCTTACCGAGGATCTTGTACGAATAATCGAGAATGCTGTTCTTATGCGTGTTGCCTGTGACTACTTCGGTATCCGAAATCTTCACGTAAGGTGTCGCATACACGTCAACGGTCATTTCCGCCGCAGAAAGCTCAGAGAAGCCAAATACCGAGTATTCCTTCCCTTCGATTAGCGTTTGTCCCTCGTATTCCGCCTCGTAGTCGGTGTCGCCCTTTCTGACCTTGACTCCGATAACGTCGGCTACGCCCGTGCCTTCGGGTAAGCCCGTAACCTCGACGGCGTACTTTATCGAAACGTTGCTCTTGTACGAGAGATTGTGGTATTTAATGCTTGCCGTTGGCGTTTCGCTTGCAAACGACGCCATTCCAAAGCAAAGTAATGCCGCAGTCAAAAGCGAAAGGGTCATTACTGTTAAAGCTAAAATAACGAATCTTTTTTTGCTCATTTCTTTTTCCTCCACTAGTGTTTAGTTATGTTTACTTGTTTTATATTTTCAAATATTGTAAAACAATCCTTGAAATCCGTGTAAATTGAGTGCAATTCAAGCTCTATCGCTATCAATCTATACTGAACCAAGGTCCTCTCGGGACGTCATCATCAATAGACGTGGATATTACGTCGATTATTTCTGTTTTAATAATTTCAATCTCCGGCTTTTGATAATGACTAACATTGTGTTTTATAATCGTACACCCCTCTTCATTAAATATTCTCGTTGTGAATATTTTACAACAATTATTAAAATTTGTCAACACCTTGACGCGCAAAAAAATAATAATTTAAAAAATAAAGAAAATGTTGCACAAAACAACCCCATTCGTTTTGGGCAACCTGTCAAAATTGAGCGCTTTGACGGATTTTAAAAAAATTACTTGACAAAGCGTTGAATTTCGGGTATAATTTCCGTATAAGGCTACGACCGGAAGGAGTAGCGGTGTCACGGGGCATTCCAGAGATGAGGCGTTTGGTGCGAGCCTCAATCCCCTCGCCGTGAAGCAGTCCGCGAGCCGCGGAGAGAAACGAAGTAAATTCCGACGGGAGCGCCCGTTAGCGCGCAGGAGTCTTTTCGGACTCGCAGAGGGGAGTGTCGCGAGGCAGTCCCAAAACCGCAGTGGTATCACGTTAATTTCGTCTGCGGCGACCATTGGTCGCCGTGGGCTTTTTATTTTACAAAGGAAGGTAACTAAAATGGACAAGAAAATTTTGAAGCTTCTCGAAAAGGACGCAAGAATAGAGGTAAAGGATATCGCCGCCATCACCGGCAAAAGCGAGGTCGAGGTGAAAAGCGAAATTAAGGCTATGGAGGACGATGGAATAATTCGCGGCTACAAAGGTGTTATCGACTGGGAGCGCGTGGAAACCGATGCTGTCAGCGCAATAATAGAGCTTAAGGTAGTACCTGCCGCAGGTCTTGGCTTTGAAGAAGTGGCGGCAAGGATAGCAAAATATCCCGCGGTTGAGTCGGTTTATCTTATGTCCGGCGCTTGCGACCTTATCGTAACCGTCAAGGGCAGAACCTTCCGCGAGGTGTCGGACTTTCTCTCAAAGGAGCTTGCGCTCATTGACTCGGTAACCTCAACCGCAACGCAGTTCATTATGAGAAAATACAAGGAGTTCGGCGTGGAGCTCGTAGATAACAGCGAGGACGAAAGGGGCAACTTTTCTCTATGATGAATTACGAAAAAATCCTGTCCCGAGTGGTGACGGATATGAAGCCGTCGGGAATAAGGAAGTTCTTTGATATCGCGAACTCAATGGAGGGCGTAATCTCTCTTGGCGTTGGCGAGCCCGACTTCAGAACGCCCTGGCAGATAAGAAATGCGGGAATTCGCTCACTCGAGCACGGAAGCACTCGCTACACCGCAAACCGCGGACTTATGGAGCTTTGCACCGAAATTTCAAAATACGTTTCAAGAAAATACGGCGTTGAATATGAGCCAAAGGACGAGGTTCTCGTCACAGTTGGCGGCTCGGAGGCTATTGACGCGGCAATCCGCGCTATTACCAATCCCGGCGACGAGATAATTATTCCCCAGCCGAGCTACGTATGCTACGAGCCTATGACGCGCCTTGCGGGCGGCGTTCCCGTTATCGTCAACACAAAGGCTGAAAACGACTTTAAGCTCACCCCGTGTGAAATTAAAGAAGCTATTTCACCTAAAACAAAGGCGATAATTCTACCCTATCCCTGCAACCCCACGGGTGCTATTATGGAGCGAGGCGACCTAGAGGCTCTCTACGAAGCCATAAAGGATACCGATATAATAGTTATCTCGGACGAAATATACGCCGAGCTTACCTTTTCAAACGCGCCGCACGTGTCGGCAGCGGCTATCGACGGTATGCGTGAGAGAACCATACTCATAAACGGCTTCTCAAAGGCGTTCTCAATGACCGGCTGGCGTCTTGGCTACGCCTGCGCTCCGCGCGAAATTCTCTCACAGGTAACCAAAATTCACCAATACGCCATTATGTGCGCGCCAACCACCTCACAGTACGCTGCAATAGAGGCGCTGCGCTCCTGCGACGATGAGGTTGCGAAGATGCGCGAGGAATATAATGACCGCCGCAAAATCATAGTTTCAGGCTTTAACGAGCTCGGACTCACCTGTCGTGAGCCTAAGGGCGCGTTCTACGCATTCCCCTCTATCAAATCTACGGGCATGTCAAGTGAGGAGTTCTGCGAAAAGCTTCTTCAGTCAAAAAAGGTTGCCGTCGTTCCCGGCACAGCCTTTGGCGAGAGTGGGGAGGGCTTTGTTAGAGCGTCTTATTGCTACTCGATAGACCACATCAAAGAAGCTCTTCTCCGCATCGGCGAGTTTCTTGACGATCTAAAATAAAACCTCATTTTGAATATAGCAAAAAGCACACTGCGAATTCGCGGTGTGCTTCTCTTTTTGTAAAGTTTTGTTTACTTTCGGCGCGATCAAGCCTTCTCAACCGAGATGGTTACAGACTCGCCATTGATGTTCCATTCCTTAGAGAAGGCAAGGGGCGTGTTGAACAATATCATTAGTAAAAATATTTGTTTAAAAACTCCCGAACCTTGTCAATTGGAATTGCCGCACCATGGGTCCGTTCTCCATTATTTCCTGCTTTCACACCCGCAAAATGTATTCCAACTAATTCAAGCGAAGAATCCAAAAGAGGCCCTCCACTTGATCCTCCTTCTGTGTAAGCATCGTGAAGTAAAACATCGAAGGTAACGGGAACATCAGTTACCTTTACTGGCGTATAATAAGCTACTTTTCCAAATGCAATGGCGTTATTTTGTCCTCCCGGATTACCTAAAGCAATTACATCTTCATACTCCATCGGGTTAGACGATGCTAATGAAACAGCTTTTACATTTTCATTCGTACACTTGAATTTAATAACAGCTAAATCATACGATCTATCAATAGCTTCAAAAGATTTTCCGCGACCTTTATGCATTTCAGCTTGATACTCTTTACCACGATAATCGTATACTGTTATTTTTTGCTTGTCGTATCCACTTTCCTTTTTGACAACATGGCAATTAGTTAGAACATAGCACCATCCTTCGCTATCTATCTCGAAAACTACTCCAGATCCTTGCGCTGCTTTAGAGTCAGTTGTTATCCCTAAAAAAGTGTTGTAACTCTTGTTGTGGATCTTAACTACAGATTTTATGGTTTCGGTTGTAATCTTATTGGTGATTGCTATGGCATCCAATTCAAAGGAAGGATAGAGCGTGATGTTTTGAAATATCGGCGAAGAAAAATCGAACAAATTGTTCCCTTCTTTATCATAGCACCAGCCTTTAAAATCTTTATTATCAGACGGAGGATCGTCCGGTTTTTCAACACATTCTCCGGAAACAACCTTTTTCAATATGGTAACTCCTTCGGAGGATTTAAACCTAACAGTGTATTGTTTTATTCCACACGACGAACATGTGTTATCGCTAAAAGAATGTTTGTTGGTTTTAGCAATAATCGGTATGCTGTCTATTTCGTTTTTAGCGTTTCCATCTAAAAACATCTTGGAGCAATCTTTGCATTGATAATATTTCTCATTTCCGTCGCTGTTACACGTTGGATAAGTTTTAGAGCGCAGTTCTAAAATATGCTCGTGTTTTTCCGTTTCACTTGAATTAAACGACAGATCATCAAAGCAAGAGCATAGGCATAGACAAAAAGCAAAAACAGAAAACAATATGATAAAAAGCAATATGTTTCTTCTATTTATCACTTTTTTGACTTCTCCTTTTAGACATTGAAACTTATTTTTGATGCTTATTTCACCTTCTCCACCGAGATGGTTACAGACTCGCCATTGATGTTCCATTCCTTAGAGAAGGTAAGGGGCGTGTTAAATAAAACGTCCTTTGCAAGCGTTTCGTCGGCGATTTCTGCCGAATTGCGCTCGGCTATCTTTTCAATCTCCGAATTTCCCGAGAAGGATATACGGATATTATCCATAACCTCAAAGCCGGAGTCCTTACGCATCGTCTGAATTTTCGATATTATCTCGCGGACGTTACCCTCCTCTATAAGCTCGGGGGTAAGGTTCTTGTCGATAACGACGGTGACTCCTCTGTCGCCAAGCGACTCAAAGCCCTCCTTCTTCGTCATCTCTATAAGAAGGTCGTCCTTGGTAAGTGCGACGTCAGCGTCGGGAATATCAAGCTTCAATACTCCTGTTGCCTCAAGCTCGTCCATTGCGGCGTTGCCGTCGAGAGTTGCAAGAAGATTCTTTATCTGTCCGAGGTACTTACCGTATTTAGGTCCTACGGTACGAAGCTGGGGCTTGAAGCTATAAGTGGTGAAATCACGAACCGAGTCGGTGAACTCAACAGATTTGACGTTAAGCTCCTCTGCGATAACCTCAATAAAGCTATCGTCGGGAGTCCTCTCTGCCTTAACGTACATCTTTGCAACGGGCTGGCGGTTCTTGATGTTTGCGGCATTACGGCAGGCTCTGCCGAGAACTACGACGTCAACGACCTCGTCCATGTTCTCCTCAAGCGACTTGTCTATCATAGACTCGTCTGCTGTGGGATAGTCGCAAAGGTGTATTGACTCAGGCGCGGATTTATCAACCGAGCAAACGAGATTTCTGTAAATATCCTCGGTCATAAACGGAACCATAGGCGCTGAAATCTTCGCAAGCGTTACAAGACAGGTGTAGAGCGTCATATATGCGTTCACCTTGTCCTCGGGCATATCCTTAACCCAGAATCTCTCACGGCTGCGGCGGACGTACCAGTTGGAAAGCTCGTCAACAAAGCTCTCAAGCACACGCGTTGCCTCTGTGAGCTTGTATGCGTCAAGGTCGGCATCAACCGCCTTAACCGCGGAATTAAGCTTCGAGAGTATCCACTTATCCATAACCGAAAGGCTGTTCTTGTTAAGCGTATATTTCGTCGGGTCGAAGCCGTCTATGTTTGCGTAGAGAACGTAGAACGCATAGGTGTTCCAAAGCGTACCCATAAACTTTCTCTGTCCCTCAACGACAGCCTCACCGAAGAATCGGTTGGGAAGCCAGGGCGCAGAGTTCGAGTAGAAGTACCAGCGGATAGCGTCAGCTCCGTACTGTTCAAGAGCTTCAAACGGGTCAACGGCGTTACCCTTTGATTTCGACATCTTCTGTCCCTCTTTATCGAGGACGTGTCCGAGAACGAGGACGTTACGGTAGGGGGCTCTGTCAAATATGAGCGTCGATATAGCCATCAGCGAGTAGAACCAACCGCGCGTTTGGTCAACACCCTCGGAAATGAAGTTCGCCGGGAACTGCGACTCAAAGATTTCCTTGTTTTCAAAGGGATAGTGCCACTGCGCGAAGGGCATTGAGCCCGAGTCAAACCAGCAGTCGATAACCTCGGGAACACGACGCATCTCGCCCTGACATTTCGGGCATTTAAGAGTAACCGCGTCAATGAAGGGGCGATGAAGCTCGATGTTGTCGGGGCAGTTGTCGGACATTGACTTCAGCTCCTCGATAGAGCCGATGGAGTGGCGGTGTCCGCAGGAGCACTCCCAGATATTAAGAGGAGTACCCCAATACCTGTTACGCGAAAGTCCCCAGTCCTGTACGTTCTCAAGCCAGTCGCCGAATCTTCCCTTTCCGATGTTCTCGGGAATCCAATTTACCGTGTTGTTATTTTTAATAAGATTTTCGCGCACGGCGGTCATCTTAATAAACCAGGTGTCACGTGCGTAGTAAATAAGGGGAGTATTACATCTCCAGCAGTGCGGATAGTCGTGCTCGAACTTGGGGGCTGAGAAGAGCTTGCCCTCTTTGTCGAGGTCGGTAAGTATAACGGGGTCTGCCTTCTTGACAAAAAGACCTGCGTAGGGGGTGTCAGCGGTCATCTCGCCCTTGCCGTCAACGAACTGAACGAAGGGGAGATTGTAATTTCTTCCGACACGGCTGTCGTCCTCACCAAAGGCGGGGGCGATATGAACGATGCCCGTACCGTCGGACATTGTGACGTAGTTATCGGCTGTAACGAAGTGCGCCTTGAGCTTCTGCTTTTCTGCCGCAACGCCGGCGCACTCAAAGAGCGGCTCGTACTCGCGGTATTCAAGGTCCTTACCTACCATCTCCTCAAGGATTTCGTAGGCAGCCTCGCCCTCCTTCGCAAGAGGCGAAAGGACCTTGTCAACAAGCGCCTTCGCCATATAGTAGGTGTAGCCGTCAGCCGCCTTTACCTTGCAGTAGGTGTCGGTGGGGTTGACGCAAAGTGCAACGTTAGAGGGGAGCGTCCAGGGTGTCGTCGTCCAAGCAAGGAAGTATGCGTCCTCGCCAATGCACTTAAAGCGGACTATGGCGGAGCGCTCCTTTACGGTTTTATATCCCTGCGCTACCTCGTGAGAGGAAAGCGGAGTACCGCAACGCGGGCAGTAAGGTACAATCTTGAAGCCCTTATAGAGAAGTCCCTTGTCCCATATCTGCTTGAGGGCCCACCACTCCGACTCAATGAAGTCGTTGGTGTAGGTTACGTATGGGTCGTTCATATCCGCCCAGAAGCCTACGGTGCCGGAGAAGTCCTCCCACATTTCCTTGTACTTCCAGACCGACTCCTTACAGTGAGCGATGAACGGCTCAAGACCGTAATTCTCAATCTGCTCCTTGCCGTCTATACCGAGCTTCTTTTCGACCTCGAGCTCAACGGGAAGTCCGTGAGTATCCCAACCTGCCTTACGGACAACTCTCTTTCCCTTCATCGTGTGATATCTCGGAACCATATCCTTGATAACACGGGTAAGAACGTGACCAATATGAGGCTTGCCGTTAGCTGTGGGTGGGCCGTCGTAGAAGGTAAAGTTTTCTCCCTTCGCGCGAATGTCAATGCTCTTTCCGAAAATCTTGTTTGCTTCCCAGAATTTTCTGGTCGCCTTTTCTCTCTCGACGAAATTAAGGCTCGTCGGGACTTTTTCGTAAATTTCCATTCTCTGAAAATCTCCTTTATTTCTTCGGGCGCTGTGCCCACTTTTATTATCTAAACAAAAATCCGTTCCCATACGGAAACGGAATTAACCACCTATTTCACATATCAATCAATATGCGCCGCGCTTACGGTTGGCAACCGTCGCTCTCTACTCAGCAAAAAGCCGTTCAAAAGCGCAACTCGGAAGTGATATTCGCGCACACTCCGCCGTCGGCTCTCAGCATTCCCGACTCTCTGTGGGCTTTACGCATACGCTACTGTCTTCGTCACAGTCTTTATATTTACCCGTATATTTTACTATATTAAAACGCGTTTGTCAAGTGTTTTATGAAAAAGTCGAATAAAGAGGCGGGGGCAAAAGCAATACTTCTTGCTCCGTCCCCGCCGTTTGTAAACAAAAGTTTACTATTTTTCGGTTTTTATCTCTACTGTATCTCCGAGAGGAAGCGAATAAACCGCAACCGACACAGGCGGCTTTCCAAACATTCTTTCCACCGCCATTTTGTAATATGAAAGCTGTGAAGCGTGGGAGCGTGTCAACTTTTCGACAGCGAGCGCCCTGTCCTGAAGCTCCGTCGAGGTCAGCCTGTCCGTCTTGTAATCGACAAGCAAAAGCTCTCCGCCCTCTCTTTCGATAATGCAGTCTATAACTCCCTGTACCAATACGTTTTTGTCGGAAAGCGCCTCTTTTTTCTCGGAGTTTGCCGTGAAGTGCTCCGCCGGCAGCTTTACGTTAAACCTGAGCTCGCGGTATATTTTCTTTGCCGAGCGCATCTCGGAAAGAAGCTCGGAATGAAGGAACAGCTCTATTTCGTCAAGGCGCACCCTTCCCGCGTCCTCCTTAGAGATAAATCCCTCTTTTTCCAATCTAATAAGCTCCGCGCCCGCTCCATTTTTTGCAAGATATTCAAGGTCGCAGAACTGCATAAAGAGGTGAGTTGCTATTCCTCGCTTCGCCGACTCATCGGGGTCTTTTTCCGACATAAAGAGAGGAAGGGTACCCTTTTTTCGCTCGGATTTTTTGGAAACACCGCTACCCGTGCCCAAAAATTCATAGGACGGGGGCTCGTCGTTTCCGTCTAGCACCGTCGGATAAAGGTAGGATACAGCCATCTTTTCGGGAAGGCGAGTAAGATGCTCGTAGGGGTACTTATAGGAAAATCTCTCAATTATTCCATCTGCGCATACCTCAGCCGCACCGTCATTTTCAATTATATTCTCGGGCTCGGAGCTAACTGTCTCTTCGAGCTCACTGTGCCACTCAACCCGCGCCGTAGTGCTTGCCGCCGCAAGTATAGAAACAAGATAGGACGGAAGCTTATAAACGCTGTAATCCGAGAGTGTTTCCCTGATAAACTCTACGTCAGATTTAACCTCGTCGAGCTTCATCTTCGTCGAAGTTCCGATTACGTAAAGGTTCTTCTTTGCACGCGTCAGAGCTACGTAAAGAACTCTCAGCTCCTCTTCAAAGTCGCGTCTTGCCTTATAGTCGGCTATTATTCTGCTTATCGGGTTATCGAGGAGCGCAAGCCCCGACTCACTCCTCATAGTCATTGAAATTGCAAAGCCGTCGGCATAAACAAGCCGTCCCGTCTCGCGTCTTGACATCGGCTTTGCGGTGTCGGCGAGAATTACCGCGGGATACTCAAGTCCCTTCGAGCTGTGCGCCGTTATTATCTTCACCGCACGGCTGTCAGAGGATTCTTTTTTCTCCTCAAGCTTAACTCCGCTCTCGATTGCGTCGTTGATATATCTTATGAAGTTATAAAGTCCCTTGAACGAGGACGCCTCAAAGCTCCTCGCATACTCGTAGAGAAGAAGCAGGTCGCGTCTGCCGTCCTCGCTTGCCAGCGCTATAAGTCCAGTTTCTCTGTAAAGACGGCTGATAATCTCGTCAACGGGCAAGCCCTCGGAGATGCATCTGTATGCCTTCAGCCTGTCTATAAACTCTTTTCCGTGGGTATATTCGGGATTTTTTTCGCAATACTCGACAAGAGAGCCGTAAAGGCTGTGCTTTGATGTCGCTCTCCTTATTTTTACAAGCTCGTCGGCGGAAAAGTTAAACAAGGGGGAGCGCATAAGCCCTGCAAGGTATATGTCCTTTTCCGAATTGTCAATGGAATTCAGAAGGCAAAGCATCAAAAGCACCTCTTCTCCGAGGTAAAAGCTTCTTTTCCCCGTGACAAAGGCGGGCACGCCCGACGCCGAAAGCGCCTCTGCAAAATCTGCGCTCCGTCCGTGGTCTGCGCGCAAAAGTATTGCGACGTCCGAGGGAGAAACGCTTCCGCTGTCGATGAGCTCCTTAACTATTTTTGACACAAAGCGAGGCTCTTCCGTCTTGTCCGCTGACGCCGAAAGCTTCGGCAATATATGAATTTCGGGATACGGAAGCCCCTCTTCCTCGGCTCGTCCGAGCTCAAGCCTGTCCTCACGGCGATAGCCTATGCTGTCGCCCGCCAAGTCGAAAAGTCTGTCAAAGACCTCGTTGACAAAGGATATTATAGGCTTTTCGGAGCGGAAATTTCTCGACATAAAGAGCGTCGCATCAGAGCCCGGCAAAGAGTCGGAAAGCTCCGAAAAGCTCGTTTTCATACCTGCGAAAATCTCAGGCTTTGCGCCTCTGAAGCCGTAAATGCTCTGCTTTATATCTCCGACCATAAAGCGATTTCCGCCTCGGGAAATGGCCTCAAATATTCTGTTCTGAACTGCATCTACGTCTTGATACTCATCAATATATATTGAGCTGTACCGTGCCGCCTCGCCTCTCGCCGTTTCGGTGGGAGCGCCGTCGTAAAGGCACTTATAGGTATATCTCTCTATGTCCGAAAACTCGCATATTGAAAGGCGGCGCTTTTCTTCCATAAACTCGCTATCAAAGCCAAGAAGAACTCTGTGCAGCACCGAAAGCTCGCCGTAAAGTCTTCTTGTCAGCTTGAAAAGCTCCTCTGCGGAGAGGAAAAAGATATCCTCGGTAAAATACTTAATATCACCGTCAAGCTCGCTTCTTACCTTGACGGCAAAGCGCATAGCGTCGGTTGAGGACGCCGAAGGCCTCGCTTTCTTAACACGGGTATCGGCTAAAAGCGCATCTCGCACCTCGCCGTATGAGTTGGCGGAGATAATGCGGTCAAGATATGCCCTGTCAGCTTCGCACATATCTATGAAGGCTTCATTTTTATCAAATCGCGCGCCAAGAGCGCCGAGCGCCCTCGCATAAAGAGCCTTATAATGCCCCGCCATTTCCTTCACTCGACCTATGGCGTACGTTATGGGCTTTGAAGAGGAAAGTCCGTCCGTACTGTCAAGCTCGTATTCGGAAATAAGCTCCAAAAGAGTATCCACTCCGCGCTCGGTGCTCCTGAGCTTTCCGTAGAGCAAAAGAAGCTCCTCGGAGAGCGAGTCCATACTTCTCGCGCCCGTCAATCCGTCGGAAAGAGCCTCCATCTCCTCAGGCGTCGCCACGCCCGGCAAAAGTCCCTCGTAAATTCCGTCGATAAGCCTTTCCATAACCGACGCCGATAAAAGCTGTGCCTCTGCCTCGTCGGGAATACGGAAGCTCGGGCTGACGCCCACTCTATCGCAGTTTTTCCGCAAAATATCTACGCAAAAGGAGTCTATCGTCTGTATTTTAGCACTCGGAAGCAAAGCGAGCTGGCGCTGAAGCCTCTCGCTTGTCGGGTTCTTCTTTATGGCGGCTCTTATGGCTGCGCCTATTCTCTCGCGAAGCTCCGCTACTGCCGCCTTAGTAAAGGTAACCACAAGTATTTCGTTTATGTTTTCAGGGGATTTTTCATCAAGAAGCGAGCGAATTATTCTCTCGGTAAGAGTTGCCGTCTTACCCGAGCCTGCCGCCGCGGAAACAAGCAGCGTCCTGTCGCGCGTTTCTATCGCGCAAAGCTGCTCGTCGGTCCATTTTCTCTCCTCTGCCATATTAACTCCTTAAACGTCAAATTGCTTTATAGGCTTTATAGCAAGACCGCCCTCGTATTCTCTGACCTCTCCGAGAGCGAAAAATCCGCTCTCGCCAAGAAGGCGTACCCTTTCGCCTGCCTCTGCCGAAAATCCTATCTTGTGTAGATATATCTCAAGTCCCGAGCGAGCAAGTCTTTCAAAAAATGCAGAAAGACGCACCTCTCTGTATTTTTCAAAAACTCTCTCGATAGGTATAACCAGCGCCTCGCGCGCACTCTCGTCCATATCTATAAGCTCGCCGAGAGTATGAGCATCATTTAGAGAAAATACCGATGCTGAAGCGCGGCAAAGCGTTTTCATCACGCCACCGCAACCGAGCTTTTTGCCGATGTCAGCGCACAGAGTACGTATATACGTGCCGCTGGAGCAGACTACGTCGAGTGAATATTCTCTCTCTGAAATACGCACAACGTCAAGCGAATAGACGGTTATTTTTCTCGGCTCGCGCTCTATCTCTATTCCCTTGCGAGCAAGGTCGCAAAGCTTCTTGCCGCCGACCTTCAGGGCGGAATACATAGGCGGCGTTTGCATATACTCGCCGACAAACGACCTCGCCGCCTCGATTACGGCGTCCTCGTCGGGAATTGCGTCCGAGCTCGAAAGAACCTCTCCCGTCACGTCCTCGGTATCTGTTGTAATTCCGAGAAGAAGTGTTGCAACGTAGTGCTTTTCCGAGCTTATCATATACTCGCTTGCCTTGACACCTCTGCCGATAAGCACAGGCAAAACTCCCGTCGCCATAGGGTCAAGCGTACCGGTGTGCCCCGCCTTTTTCACTCCAAAAATCGACTTCACACGGTTTACAACGCCCTGCGAGGTTATATTCTCTTCCTTGTTTATTACTACAATGCCGTCCTTCAATCCTGAAATCTCCGTCCCGTTTTTTTATATTTTAGCACAAAGCAAACGATTTTGCAACAAAAGCCTCTTAATTTCAATAAAATCTCTTGTATTTGTACTTTAATTGTGTTAAAATATACACAATAATAAACAAGAGAGGTTTTTTATGAAAGCAGTAGTAACCGTAACCGGAAAGGATAAAATCGGTATAATCGCCATGGCTTCGGCTGAGTGCTCAAAGCACGGAGCAAACATTATAGACATAAGCCAGACGGTAATGAAGGAATATTTTGCAATGATTATGCTCGTTGACATTTCCTCGCTTAACGTCAGCTTCGCTGAATTTTCAGAGGAGCTCAAAAAATCCGGAGAGGAGCTAGGTGTTGATATTCGCGCTATGCACGAGGACATCTTTAACACTATGCACAGAATCTGATGCTTAATATAACCGATATTCTCGAAACGATAAGAATGATAAAAGAGGAAAATCTGGATATAAGAACGGTAACGATGGGTATTTCGCTCTTCGACTGTATATCCGACGACCCTCGCCGACTTGAAGAAAAAATATACGACAAAATAACCTCGTCGGCAAAAAATCTCGTTGCCGTGGCAACCGAGCTTGAAAGCAAATACGGAATTCCGATAGTTAATAAGCGCATTTCGGTAACCCCTATTTCTTATATTGGCGCAGGACTCTCTCCCGAGGGCTTTGTCAGACTTGCCGGAGTGCTTGACCGCGCGGCAGCCGAGCTTGGCGTAAACTTTGTCGGCGGATTCTCAGCGCACGTACAAAAGGGCTTCATAAAAGGCGCTTCCAATCTCATTGAGGCAATTCCCGAGGCTCTTGCCACCACCGAGCGCGTTTGCTCTTCCATAAACGTTGCCACCACCAAAGCGGGCATAAATATGGACGCCGTAGCAAAGATGGGTGAAATAATAAAGAAAACCGCGTATCTGACCCGTGAGCGCGACTCTATCGGTTGCGCAAAGCTCGTCGTTTTCTCCAACATTCCCGAGGACAATCCCTTTATGGCGGGCGCCGTTCACGGCATAGGTGAGCCTGACACAGTCATAAACGTCGGCGTCAGCGGCCCCGGAGTTGTAGCGGCGGCTATAAAAGAGGCGGGGGCGTGTGACTTTTCCGCTCTTGCCGAAACCGTAAAGAAAATAGCATTCAAAATAACGAGAGTAGGTCAGCTGATAGCGGCAGAAGCGGCAGAAAAGCTCGGCGCCCCCTACGGAATAGTGGACCTCTCGCTCGCGCCCACCCCCGCGCAGGGCGACTCGGTGGCTGAAATTCTTGAAAACATGGGACTCGAGAGAACCGGCACTCACGGCACGACGTCGGCCCTTGCGCTTCTCAACGATGCGGTTAAAAAGGGCGGAGTTATGGCGTCAAACCACGTCGGCGGTCTTTCGGGTGCGTTCATTCCCGTTTCCGAGGACAGAGGCATGATAGACGCAGTCAAGGCAGGTACTCTCGCTCTTGATAAGCTTGAGGCAATGACCGCGGTTTGCTCGGTCGGTCTTGATATGATAGCTATTCCCGGCAACACCGAGGCGTCAACGATTTCCGGTATTATTGCAGACGAGATTTCAATAGGCGTCGTTAACAACAAAACGACAGCGGTAAGAGTAATTCCCGTATGGGGTAAGGACGTAGGCGACTCCGCGGAATTCGGGGGACTTCTCGGATACGCGCCGATTATGCCGATACACCGCGAATCCTGCGCTGATTTCATCGCTCGAGGCGGAAGAATCCCCGCTCCCATTCATTCTCTGAAAAACTGATATCCCGAAATATTCGAAATTTCGGCGTTAAAATATAGCAAATTATCCGAAAAAAGAGCAAAAAGCCCGACCCGTGTCGAGTTTTCTCTGCTCTTTTTTCTTTTTTTATTAAAACCCACAAAAAGCGACAGTCTGTGTTTTACATTTTTCGCGCTCCTTTGGTAGTACAATGTTCTTGTAATACGAAAAGGAGTATTAGCATAAAATGAAGGATTATGAAAACGAAACTAAGGTAAGAGGCGGTCTTTTTTCTTCTTTGCGCGATAGCCTTGCAAATCAGATAAGCATTCGTAAGGAAAAGCCTTCTGTTCTGATAGCTGATTTCGGGGTGCTGATTATAGGCTTCCTATTCGCCAGATGCCACGTGGTATTTGGAGCAAGACCGCTTGCGATAGGACTTCTTGCGCTATTGCCGACGCGCGTATTCACGACGCTTATAGGGTGCGCTCTCGGCGCTCTTTCTCTTGGTGGCGGCGGTAGCATATACGCTATCATATACACCCTGCTCACAGCGCTCAGAATTATACTGTCAGGCAATACCGAAGATGACGTGTTCAAAGAAAATCTCCTTACAAGAATTTGCGAGGCAACGATTGGCGGTTTCTTGGCGGGGGCGTATCAAGTTCTCTTAACAGGTATAAGCACCACAAGTGTTCTTTTTGGGCTTTCTATGGTAATAATTCCTCCCCTTGTGACCTTCGCACTGTCGGGAATATTTGACACGGATACCACCCTTGACGATTTTTTGTGCGGTAGCGCCGAGCTCCTTTCAACAAAGGGCAAGAGCGAAAGAGAAAAGTACGCACTGATATTTTTCCAGTGCTCGCTTCTCTTGTTTTCTCTCTTCATCTCGATGTCGCTAATGGAGTTCGAGCTTTTCGGCTTCTCGTTTGCGTACATATTCGTCAGCATCGCCGTACTCTTCTCTGCAAGACGCTTTGGCGCGGTGAGAGCTGCCGCTGTGGGCTTTGCGTCGGCTTTGCCTCTGTCTGCTCTTTACTCGGTGGGCTTTGCTCTTGCAGGTCTTGCGTCGGGCGCACTTTTCTCCTTCGGATTAGCATTTGGGCTTGGCGCGGGTGCTGTCGCGCTTCTCTCGTGGAGCGCCTACACGGGCGGTGCTATGGGAATACTTGCAACTCTGCCGGAGTATGCGGTTGGCGCTGCCGTAATAGCGCCTTTTGTAAAGAAGAGTTTACAAAAAGAGCCTGATGCGACACCCGCGTCACCTTCCGAAAATGCGGAAGAAATGGTATGCACTATGGCTCTTGCCTATCAAAACAAGTCCTCGGGAGCGCTCGATGCGCTTGAAGAGGCGCTCGTTGGAATTTCCTCTGCCGCAAAGAGCTTTGACGGAAAAGATAGCGTAAGAGAAGAGGAATACCGCTCACTTGTAGAGAGCGCCGCCGATGGCTACGACGCCTTTGGCGGAGAAAGAGTTAAGCGTCTTTTCCTTGACAAATCAGCCGTTATTGCAAGAAGGCTGAAGCGCGGAGAGGATTTTACGGCAGCTATGCTCGGTGTAACGGATAGTGAAAGCGTATATGCCGAGGAGCTCGCCGCTATGATTATGCAAAAAGCTATAAGGCTGGAAGAGGAGCGTTACAAGCAAAAGCTCGCGTCGGACGGCTACGAGGATTACCGACTGATAGCCAAGCTCATAAACGAGGCGCGCGCCGCCGAAGAGCGAGAGCGTTGTAACGATACCGAGCTCAGCGCGTCGCTTGAAGCCGTCTTTGAGGAGTGCGGCTTCTCGGGCGGTGTAATCAAGGTCTTTGGAGAAAGGCGGCGACATATTATAGCCGCAGGCGATGACCCCGACGGAACGCTCATAACCTCAAAGGAGCTGAGAGGAGAAATAGAGCGTTTAGCTAACGTATCTCTCGGCGAAACAGAATACTTCCGCCGTGGAAGAACCGTACTTATGGAAACCGAGGCTGTGCCGAAATACAGCGTTGAATACGCAACCGCAACGATGGCGGGCTCGTCTGCCGAGGTGTCGGGCGACGCCGGCGAGGGCTTTTCCACCGAAAGCGATTACTTCTATTCTCTCATTTCTGACGGTATGGGCAGCGGTGAGCTCGCAAAGGAAACCTCAGAGTTTGTGGTGAGATTTTTAAGATGCGCTCTTCGCACCGGCTTTAGCGAAACCGTTCTTCACGTTCTCAACCACGTTATAAGGCAAAGAGGAGAGGAGTGCTCTGCCACCGTTGACCTATTTGAGCTTGACACCATCACAGGTGACGCCACATTCATAAAAAGCGGAGCCGCTCCGTCATACGTCAAGCGTGACAGCTCCATATTCCGCATACGCTCCGAAACTGCGCCCATAGGTCTTATGAAAAGCATTGATGCAGAGCGCGTCCGTGTTGAAATAAAGGACGGCGATTACGTGATTATGCTCTCCGACGGCGTAAGCTCTACGCCCGAGGACGCGCCGTGGCTTCTTGAGCTTCTTGCCGAAGCGCCCAAGCGCAACATCAAGGAATATGCCGAATATATTCTCTCTGCCGCCGTCAAAAGCTCTCGCACGGGCGACGATATGACTGTTGCAGTCGCAAAAATCAAAAAAATCTCGGATTAACCTAAAAGAAAAAGCAAGGAAATGCGGCTTTTGCCCAAATCCTTGCTTTTTATTTTTTTGAGGTGCCGGCTTTTAGCCGTTTGCCGTTGCAACGACGGACACTCCCGTTTCGGCAACGTTCTCTATTATCACGTCGCCGATTTTAATATCTCCCTCGGGACGAGCTGCGTTTATCTCGCGCATAGCGTCAAACACTCGCTCCTTCGGAATAACGTCGGCGGTTTTAACCGCGATTATTCTGCCGTCGGCGCATCTCACGGTAGAAGTAACGGTACGCTTTGGGTGAGTACATTCGTTCTCGGCGTAGGTCACACCGCGCTTGCAGGCGTTGCCCGTAATTTCGGCAATAGCGCCATCCGTGTTAAATTTTACGGTAAGATTACAGCCTCTCGGGCAAACAATGCAGGTAAGCTCTCTTGTCTTCATCACTTTACCTCCTCAAGCGAAACCTTGATTTCTCCGCCCACGATACCGCCTATCATCTCGGCGGTGAGCTTTACGGTTTCCATCTCGCCGGGAGCGAGCTTCTGCTTCTTCTTTTCGAGAATTACGCGCTCTCCGTCGCGGACCACGATTTTCTTGTCGCGAAAAACGTCGCTGACGCGGAAATATATCTCGGTATCCTTTATTTCGGTTAGTCTTTGCGGTACGGTATAGCGCACTCTTCCGTCAGTGGATATATTAACGAGAATACTCTTTTCTGTCCTTCCGTTTATATAATCGACAGCCGCCCTTCCCGCAATAACCGACTCCTCTGACACGTAATCGACAAGGTCGTGAACGTGAAGCACGTTTCCGCAGGCAAAAATACCCTCTATCTCGGTTTCGCGGTTGCCGTCAACCGCAGCGCCGCCGGTAATTCTGTCAAGCTCAATACCCGCGCCCTTGGTAAGCTCGTTTTCGGGAATAAGTCCGCAAGAGAGCAGAAGCGTATCGCAGGGGATATACTCTGCCGTTTCGGGAATAGGTCGGCGATTTTCGTCAACCCTCGCTATCGTGACGCCCTCGAGCCTCTCCTTGCCGTGTATGTCTATAACCGTGTGAGATAATTTCAAGGGAATGTTAAAATCATTAAGGCACTGCTCGATATTTCTCGCAAGTCCGCCCGAATATGGCATAAGCTCACAAACCGCCTTGACAGACGCGCCCTCAAGCGTCATACGGCGCGCCATAATAAGACCTATGTCGCCCGAGCCGAGAATAACGCACTCTCGCCCCGGCATATATCCCTTCATATTAACAAATTTCTGCGCAGTTCCCGCGGTATAAATTCCTGCGGGGCGGTGTCCTGCGATATTAAGCGCGCCCTTCGGACGCTCGCGGCAGCCCATAGCGAGAATTATAGCCTTCGCATCAATAAGGAAAATTCCGTGCTCCTTATTCATCGCCGTTACCGTCTTGTTTTTGTCAATATCAATTACCATAGTATCAAGCATAAAGGGAATTTCCAGCTCCCTTACCTGCTTTTCGTATCTGTATGCGTATTCCGGACCCGTCAGCTCCTCGCCAAAGCGATGAAGACCGAAGCCGTTGTGTATGCACTGACGGAGAATGCCGCCGAGCGCAGAGTCGCGCTCAAGAATGAGTATATCACGAAGTCCCGCCTCGTATGCCGCAACAGCCGCCGCCATTCCCGCAGGTCCTCCTCCGATTATAACGAGGTCAACGCTTTTTCTCTCGGTCACAGTCCTACACCTCCTTGGTTTTTCCGACGTTTACGTAGGATTTTCCGCCGAATTTCGTAACGTCTGCATAGTCGCAACCCATCTCGTCTGCAAGAAGCTCTATAATGTAAGGAGTACAGAAACCGCCCTGACATCTTCCCATCGAGGTTCTGGTTCTTCTTTTTATTCCGTCAACGTCGCGAGGCTTGGGATTGGTACGGATAGCATCAAGTATTTCTCCCTCGGTAACCGTTTCGCAGCGGCATATAACGTGAGCGTATTCGGGGTGCTTTTTGATTATTTCGTTCTTTTCATCTATCGAAAGCTCTCTGAAGTAATGCATCGGGCGTCTTTCGGGAGAAAAGCTTTCCTTTTTATTCATATGAAGTCCCGATGCCTTCAGCATATCGGCAACGTACACGGCAATAGCCGGAGAAGCCGAGAGTCCTGGGCTCTCAATACCCGCGCAGTTTACAAAGCCGTCCTTAATATTTATAATGAAGTCACCGGTAGAGCCAACCGAGCGAAGTCCCGTAAACGAGGTTATAACCTTGCCGAAATTGATGCCCGAAACCTGCTCGGACGCCTTTTCTCTGACCTTGCCAAGACCCTCGGCGGTGGTTTTGGTGTCCTCCTTGTCGTATATATCCTCGGAGGTAGGACCGAGCAGAAGATTTCCGTCCACCGTCGGCGTAACGAGGACGCCCTTACCCATCTTCGAGGGGCAACGGAAAACGGTATGCGATACAAGGTCACCGCACTCGCGGTCAAGAAGCATATACTCACCGCGTCTTGCGTGCACGTCGAAGCTTTCGTCGCCGACCATTTTCGCTATCTCATCGGAGTAAACGCCGGCGCAGTTTATGACAATTTTAGCCTCGAGAGCGCCGTTTTCGGAAGAAACCCTATACCCCGTGTCAAGTTTTTCTATATTTTTGACCTCAAAATCGAGATAAAGCACAGCGCCGTTGTCCATCGCGTTTCCGACAGCCGCCATACAAAGCTCGTAGGGACAAACTATTGCTCCCGTCGGTGCGTGAAGAGCGACGGTTACGCCCTCCCCTATATTTTTCTCAAGCTTGAGGATTTCATCTCTGTCTATAACTCGAAGTCCGCGCACACCGTTAGTGTTTCCACGTGCGAGAAGCCCGAGAAGAGTGCCTCTGTCCTCCTCGTTAAAGCCTACGACAAGCGAGCCGTTACGCCTATACTTTACGCCAAGCTCACGGCAAAGCGACTCCATCATTTCAGAGCCTGTCACGTTGAGCTTTGCCTTCAGCGTGCCCTCCGCGGCGTCAAATCCTGCGTGGACTATCGCGCTGTTAGCGCGAGTAGCACCGAGCGCAACGTCAGCGCTTTTCTCAACGATAGCAACCGACAGCTCGTATTTCGAAAGCTCCCTTGCAACGAGTCCGCCAACGACTCCCGCACCTATTACTATTACATCAAGCATTAGTCTTCTCCTTTCCGCTTGATATTTAACATAATTTTAACACAAACCCAAGGTGCTGTCAACACTTTGGGGCGATTTAAAAGCACCATTTCGTATTACAATATTTTAACATATGTTTGAAAATAAGTCAACTCCATTGGGTAATTTAAATACAGCAAAAAACCGAATTTTAATATTCAAAATCCCGCTTATTTTATAGCCCCTAATATAAAAATCTTCCGCAAAACGAGCTGTGTCATTCACGGAAGATTATTATTTTATTATTTTATTATTTTGTCAGTGTGCCGCACCGATAATGTCGGAAAGGCTCTCGATTCTGTATTTTTCCATAACGCGAGGCAAATCCTCGATTATGTCACGGCAGGCATAGGGATTGACGAGGTTTGCAGCACCTACCTCAACGGCGGTTGCGCCCGCCATCATAAATTCAATGACGTCCTCAGCCGTAGATACACCGCCCATACCCACGATGGGAATTTTCACCGCGTCGTAGACCTGATATACCATTCTCACGGCAACAGGCTTGATTGCAGGACCTGAGAAGCCGCCCGTCTTGTTAGCAAGAATAGGTGCTCTTTTCTTCAAGTCTATTCGCATACCCATAAGAGTATTTATAAGGCTGATGCCGTCAGCGCCCTCCGCCTCGCACGCCTTTGCTATCGAAACTATGTCGGTGACGTTGGGCGAGAGCTTAATTATAAGAGGTTTATTTGTGACGCGCCTTACCGCTCTCGTTATTTCGCCTGCTGCCTCGGGGGACGTGCCGAAGCTCATACCGCCTCCGTGAACGTTGGGGCAGGAAATGTTGACCTCAAACCAACCGATGTCCGACTGCGTGTCAAGCTTTCTGACGGTTTCGACGTACTCGTGCTCGGAAAATCCCGACACGTTTGCCATCACGGGCTTATGGAACACACGGCGAAGCTTCGGAAGCTCCTCTGCTATTACCTTATCAACTCCCGGGTTCTGAAGTCCCACGGCATTGAGCATTCCCTCGGCACATTCGGCAATTCTAGGTGTTGGATTTCCAAATCTCGCCTCAAGCGTAGTTCCCTTAAAGGAAAGCGTGCCGAGAACGTTTATATCGTAAAGCTCGGCAAACTCGTAGCCAAAGCCGTAAGTGCCGCTCGCGGGGATTATCGGGTTATCGAGGGTTATGCCGTTAAGCGTTACCTTTGTGTTTACCATATTATCTCCTCCTTTACGAGCACAGGGCCGTCACGGCAGATGCGCTTGTTTCCGTATTTCGTCTTGCAGGAGCAGCCCATACAAGCACCGAAGCCACAGCCCATTCTCTCCTCAAAGGAGAACTGACCCGACGTGTTCGACCTATCGTAAACAGCCTTTAGCATAGGCTCGGGACCGCAGGTATAAAAGTAGGTGTAATCAGCCTCCGAGAAGGCATCGGTAACGAAGCCTTTTATGCCATACGAGCCGTCAACCGTCGTGACGATAACGTTTGCTCCTATAACGCGGAACTCCTCCTCGTAAAACACCTCGTCGCTCGAGCCGAAGCCGAGAATAACGGTAGGCTTCTTTCCCTCGGCGATAAGCTTCTTGCAAAGCATATACATAGGTGGCACACCCGCGCCGCCGCCGACAAGAAGAGGTCGCTCGCCCGAAAGAGAGGTGTCGTAGCCGTTGCCGAGCCCTGTGAGAGTGAGCAGCTTCTCACCTCTTTGCATTTCGGCAAGCTTCTCCGTACCGGCACCTACAACCTTGTAGATGAGCGTAAGCCTTGAACCGACGGCATCGCAAACCGATATCGGACGGCGAAGATAGAAGCCGTCAAGCTTCAGATTAACGAACTGACCAGGAGCGGTTATATCAGAAATATCTCCCGATATAACCATCTCGTAGGTGTTTTTAGCTATCTGTCTGTTTGATACTATTTCAAACAAATAATCCTTCATTTTAGCTCCTTTGTAAACTTTAGTTTACATTACGAATCTATTGTGGATATAGTAATTGTGATATCCTCAAGCACGTCGAGAAGAAGCCTTACGGTGTCAAGAGAGGTGAACATAGTCACGTTGTTCTCGGTAGCGTACTTTCTTATCTCAAAGCCATCGCGCATAACTCCCGCGGAGGACGGGTCGCTCGTATTAATAACGTAGGCTATGTGTCCCTGGCGAAGCGACTCGGCAATCTCGTCGGAGTTCTCGGAGATTTTCTTCAAAACGTGGGTGCGGATACCGTTTTCCTTGAGGAATTTAGCCGTTCCTGCGGTAGCCTCGATGTTAAAGCCGAGGTTGTAGAAGCGGCGAATTAGAGGCAGAGCCTCCTCCTTGTCGCAGTCTGCAATGGTAGCTAATACCGTGCCGTAGTTCTGCAAATGCATACCCGATGCCTGAAGCGCCTTATAGAGCGCGCGGTAGAACTTGTTATCGTATCCTATAGCCTCACCGGTAGATTTCATCTCGGGAGAAAGATATGCGTCAAGTCCGCGAAGCTTGTTGAAGGAGAACACGGGAACCTTAACGTACCATCTCTTCTTCTCCTCGGGGTAGAGGCAGAAGATGCCCTGCTCCTTCAAGGACTTGCCGAGAATACACTCGGTAGCTATATCTGCAAGCGAATAGCCCGTGGACTTCGAAAGGAAGGGTACGGTTCTCGAGGAACGGGGGTTGACCTCGATGATGAATACCTCGTCGTTCTTATCTACTATGAACTGAATGTTGTAAAGACCTACTATGCCGATACCAAGACCGAGCTTCTTTGCGTACTGAAGAATAGTTCCCTTTACCTTGTTGGATATGGAGAAGGTGGGATAAACCGAGATGGAGTCGCCCGAGTGAATACCCGTTCTCTCAACGAGCTCCATAATACCGGGAACGAATACGTCCTGTCCGTCGCAGATAGCGTCAACCTCGACCTCCTTACCGCTGATGTACTTGTCAACAAGAACCGGCTTGTCCTCGTCTATTTCAACGGCGGTCTTGAGATAGTGGCGAAGCTGCTCCTCGTTTGCGACAATCTGCATTGCGCGTCCGCCAAGAACGAACGAGGGACGAACGAGAACGGGATATCCGATTTTTGCCGCTGCGGCAACACCGTCCTCAATCTTGGTAACAGCTCTGCCCTCAGGCTGAGGAATACCAAGCTCCTTAAGAAGCTTCTCGAAGGCATCTCTGTTCTCTGCCTTGTCGATAGCGGCGCAGTCTGTACCGATAATCTTAACTCCGAGGTCGGAAAGAGGCTGTGCGAGATTGATAGCCGTCTGACCGCCAAGCGAAGCGACGACGCCCTCGGGCTTCTCGAACTCGATTATGTTCATAACGTCCTCGGGAGTAAGGGGCTCGAAGTAAAGCTTGTCCGCCGTAGTATAGTCGGTGGAAACGGTTTCGGGGTTATTGTTTATGATAATAGCCTCATAGCCCGAGTTTTTGATGGTAGCAACCGCGTGAACGGTAGAGTAATCGAACTCTACGCCCTGACCGATACGGATAGGGCCTGCGCCGAGAACTACTATCTTCTTCTTGTCGGTAAGCACCGAGGCGTTCTCTCCCGTATATGAGGAGTAGAAGTAAGGAATGTAAGCGCCTGTATGGCAGGTGTCAACCATACGGAATACAGGGAAGAGCTTATTCTCTTTTCTGAACTTGAATACGTCAAGCTCCGAGCACTTCCACATTCTAGCGACGTACTTGTCCGAGAAGCCCATTTTCTTTGCCGCAGTAAGAGTTTCAAGCTCGAAGGCGTGCGCCTTGAGCTCCTCCTCCATATCGACGATATGCTTTATAGCCTCGAGGAAGAAGGGGGTAATCTTCGTAATCTCGTGAATTTCCTCAACGGTTGCGCCGCGGTAAATAAGCTCTGCGATAGCAAAGATATTATCGTCACGGAACTCTCTGATGTATGCACGAATCTCGTCATCGGTCATATTGTCAAACTTGTGGTGATAGATGTGGTTAACACCTACCTCGAGCGAGCGGATACCCTTGAGAAGACATTCCTCAAGATTAGAGCCGATGCCCATAACCTCGCCCGTCGCCTTCATCTGAGTGCCGAGCTGGTTCGACGCCGTGGTGAACTTATCGAAGGGGAATCTGGGGAGCTTTGCGATAACGTAATCGAGCACGGGCTCGAACGCCGCGTTAGTGTTGGCAATTTTTATGTCCTCAAGAAGCATACCTACCGCAATCTTCGCGGTAACTCTAGCAATAGGATAGCCCGATGCCTTACTTGCAAGTGCAGAGGAACGGGAAACTCTGGGGTTAACCTCAATCAGATAATATTCGCTGGAGTGGGGATTGAGCGCGAACTGTACGTTACAGCCGCCCTCGATTTTAAGCTCGCGGATAATCTTGATTGCGGAATCGTTGAGCATCTTCTGGTCCTCAGGGGAGAGCGTCATAATGGGGGCTACGACGAGCGAGTCGCCCGTGTGAACTCCAACGGGGTCGATGTTCTCCATACCGCAAATGGTAATGGCGTGGTCGCTTGAATCACGCATAACCTCGAACTCAATTTCCTTGTATCCCTTAACGCTCTTCTCTATAAGAACCTGATGAACGGGCGAGAGCTTGAACGCGTTAAGACCTACCTCAACAAGCTCCGCCTCGTCGTTGGCAAAGCCGCCTCCCGTGCCGCCGAGCGTGAATGCGGGACGAAGAACTACGGGGTAGCCTATTCTCTTTGCCGCTTCCTTTGCCTCTTCAAGATTATAGGTTATCTCAGAGGGAATGGTGGGCTCTCCGATAGACTGGCAAAGCTCCTTGAAGAGCTCTCTGTCCTCGGCTCTTTCTATACTCTCGCTTGAAGTACCGAGAAGCTCGGTGTGGCACTCCTTGAGAATACCCTTCTTCTCAAGCTGCATAGCCAGATTAAGTCCGGTCTGTCCTCCGATGCCGGGGACAATAGCGTCGGGACGCTCGTATCTGATTATCTTTGCGATATAATCAAGCGTCAGCGGCTCCATATATACCTTATCTGCTATCGCGGTATCCGTCATTATCGTCGCGGGGTTTGAGTTGACGAGAATTACCTCGTAGCCCTCTTCTTTAAGAGCAAGACACGCCTGTGTGCCTGCATAGTCGAACTCTGCCGCCTGACCGATAACGATGGGACCCGAGCCGATTATCATAACCCTTTTGATGTCAGTTCTCTTTGCCATTCCTTTTTCTCCTATTTATCTATCTTAATTTTTTATTAACTCTTCGTCAAGGTAAACAGCCTTACCCAAATAAACCGTAGCAAGACACTTACCGAACACTCTCGCGCCCTTATACGGGGTGCTTCTGCCCTTCGAGAGAAATCTCTCGGGGTCTATTTTGTACTCGCACCCCAGGTCGAACACCGTAAATCCGACGTCGCTCTCTATTCCGAAGCGCTTTCTCGGATTTTCCGAAAGAAGTCTGACCGCGTCCTCGAGCGTAATTACACCCTTTTTCACAAGCTCGGTGTAAATAACGGGGAACGCAGTTTCTATCCCCACAACGCCCATAAGACTGCCCTCAAGTCCGCGCGCCTTTTCCTCAAAGATGTGCGGAGCGTGGTCGGTAGCTATCATATCAATCGTTCCGTCAAGAAGTCCCGAAACGAGAGCCTCTCTGTCCGAGGCGTCACGCAGAGGCGGGTTCATCTTAAAGCGCCCGTCCTCCTCGAGCACCGAGTCGTCAAGCGTGAGGTAGTGCGGAGCGGTTTCGCAGGTGATATCGAGCCCCTCTGCCTTTGCGCGTCTTATAAGCTCAACGCTTTCCTTAGTTGAGATATGGCAGACGTGATACGCCGCACCCGTGTCGCGTAAAAGCTCAATATCGCGGGCTATCTGCCCCCATTCGCTCTCCGAGCATATTCCTCTGTGACCGTGCTCCTTTGCATATTTTCCATCGTGTATATAGCCACCGCGAAGGAGAGAGTTATCCTCGCAGTGCGCCACTATCATTTTACCGAGCGCCTTTGCTCTCAGCATTGCCGAGCGCATCATATCGTCACTCTGTACGCCGCGTCCGTCGTCGGAAAACGCCGCAACGTCGGGAGCTATCTCTTCCATATCCGAGAGCTCACAGCCAAACGAGCCCTTTGTTATCGTGCCGTAAGGAATAACGGCAATTTCAGCCCCCCGTCTTATTGCGGAAAGCTGAGCGTCAAGTCCCTCTCGCGAATCGGGAGCAGGCTTAAGATTAGGCATAGTCAAAACCGCGGTATATCCGCCGTGAGCCGCCGCCGAAGAGCCGCTCTCTATCGTTTCCTTATAAGAAAAACCCGGCTCTCTGAAATGAACGTGAACATCACAGAAGCCGGGGAAAACAGCAATATTATCAAAAATACGGGAAGAAGAAAAGGAAGAGAGGTTGCCGGTGAAAGCCGAAAGGGAGACGCCGTCAAAAACCACGTCCTGCTTTTTCATCATTCCGTTTTCATAAACCTGCGCGCCTCTGAATAAAACCTTCATAAAAACTCTCCAAACCCTCTAGGCACAAAAATAAGAACTCTACCGTGTAAATTCACCGACAGAATTCCGCAAAAAACCGCCCTCCCCGAAATTACTCACAGAAAGGACAGAGCCTATAGTGTCGGCATCTCTGTACCGAATCAAACATTTATTTTACATATTATATCACGCGGCGCGCGATTTGTCAATAGAAAGAATACAAAACGGCTATAAAAATATTTTCAAACCGCAAAAAAGGGCGGCTCAAGCTTAGAAACCGAGCTACCCTCTAATGCACAAAGGGGTATGGGGTGGCGCACCCCCTACCGTCTTAAATAAACAGGGGTCTTTGCTGACGTCCGAGCAACGCTGCCTCAAGGCATTCGCCGAGGCGAGAAAAATCGGCTATCAGCGAGTGAGGCTTATGGCTGGGATCGTCCTGCCTCATCGGAACGAAGTAAACGCTCTTTCTTTGCAGGAGCGTTGCCAGATTAGGTAAATTCTGCGACATCGCGTCATTCGAAGCGAGGGCTATCAGAAGCGGGCGGTCACAGCGCAAATGCGCCTTTGCCGCCATAGTCACTGCGGTATCGGTAATTCCGTTTGCTATTTTCGCCAAAGTATTTCCCGTGCAGGGGGCGATTATAAGCGCTTCGAGCGGTGTTTTCGGACCGAGAGGCTCTGCTCCGTCGACTGTGTGTATTATATCGCGTCCGGCTATCTCACAAACGCGGCGTCTAAAGGTTTCGGCATCGGTGAAGCGAGTGTCTGCCGAATACACAAAAGGTGTCATTATCGGCTGTATCTCAAGTCCTGCCAGCACAAGCTCCCTCATTGCCTCAAGTGAGCGTGAAAGAGTGCAGAACGAGCCGCAAAAAGCATATCCTAGCAGCTTCCCTCACCTCCCTCGTAGCGAATAGCCGCCTCGGCGTATATCCGTCCGGCACTTATGGGATACATAAGTCCGGGTATTCCGCCAAGCCGTGTTATTCCCGAAAGGTCCGGGAAATTAGTCCCCGAGGCAAGCTCGATTATTCTTCCGTCCGAAAGCGCTGCTTTAGCCTTTTTTTCATCGAGTATTTGCTCGGGCGCTGTATTTATAAGAAAATCAAGCCCTCTATAATCGCCCTCTGAGCTCATCTCGGCATCTACTCCGCAGCTCGAAAGGTCTATCCGTGTTGAGTTTTTGCGCGTAAAGACCTTGACCCCCGCGCCGAGAAACAGCAAAAGCCTTAAGAGCTGCTTACCTATTCTTCCGTATCCTATTATTCCTACCTTGAGCTCTGACACAGATTTTTTCGAAGAGGTCAATATGACGCCAAGCGTACCAAACGCGGTAAGCTCGGCATTACGCGAAAGAAATACCTCGTCACCCAAAGCGTCACACACAACCGCCCCTCTGTCCTCTAGCGCCTCAACACAGTCCTTTGGAATACCGTATCCCAAAACGAAGCTCCCCTCGCCAAACGGCGCTACGGCGTCATCAAGCCTTGTGTCAGTACCCGTAACATAAACGCCGTCCTTTGAGGTCGGAATAGGCAGAATTACTATCTCCGAATATTTGCCAAGACCTTTATTCTCGCGCAAAAGCGACGCGCAGACGTCGAGTCTCTCGCCCTTTCCGAATATTTTTATTCTCATTGTTTTCTCCGGTTGTTGTTAAGAGCCGTCCCCTATTCACAAAAGACGGCTCTGATTCATAGAAGCAGTCTGCCGTTTTACGACTTACGGTCATTTTGTCAAAGCTTTTTACCACCGACAAAGCCGTCTGCCTCTGATTTTAGTTTATGCCGAAGCCGACTTTTTGCCATAAGAAGAGCGGGCGGAAAATCACTCGTCAGAGGGGGAGCATTCACAGCTCACCGCATCGTTTTTCTTGAAAAACGACATCACAGCCCTGCCCTTTTCCCTGACGAATTCCTTTCCCATATTCGCAATGCTGACAGCACCCGCGACGGCGAGTCCTCCTACGATAATCACGCACCAGGGGTTAAGTCTTTTTTTCTCTTGCTTTTTGAAAAACATTTTCTCTCCTTTTCGGCGAGGATTTTGTCGAATTTTAAACCAAATCGCATAATTGCGTCGAAGGCCTCTCGCCGCTTATGAATTTATGTTTACCTTTTTTTGAAAAATTATTTATTCGGTTGACAAAAGCTCTGCGTTAGTGTAAAATATTACTGTACGTATAATAAATGTAGGAGATATAAATGATAGTCTGTAATAATTGCGGATTTCGCGGGGCGTACAAGGGCGTCACGTGTCCGAGTTGTAATAAAAAAATAACGCTCTCTCGCAGCGAAATCGAAGAAAGACGCGAGGATATAAAACGCGCGCTTTCAAGACGCAATTACGAAAGCGCTCTTGAAAATTATGAAATTCTTGCCGACCTCGGCGACGCCGAGGCTCAAAGAGAGCTCGGAAAGCTTCTTGAGCACGGAGAGGTTATAAACCGTGACCTTGACCGCGCTATGAAGTATTTTCTTATGGCGGCAGAGCAAAACGACCCCTACTCCGCATACAGATATTCGCGTCTTGCATCGCGCACAAGCGACGTCGCTGCGCGCTTTTGGTTGGTATATTCGGCAATTCTCGGCTGTAAGGAGGCATATTCCGCCGCCGCCGAGCAATTCTCCTATGAGGGCGACGAGGCAAGAGCGCACTATTATTACGCTCTCGCGGCAGAGGACGACACCGACGCCATAGTCACGCTTGCAAGAAGATATTGCGAGGGAATAGGGACAGAGCCCTCGGAGGCGTACGCTAAATGGTATCTCGACCGTCTTGCGCTACCCCCAATTCACGCGATAAAGCTTGCCTACAAGCTCCGCGCGGTAGATGCCGAAGAGCCGCCGAGGCCAAGCCTCGAAAGTGAGGAGGAGTATCTCCGCTCGCTTGCGAGGGACGCTGAAAAGCACGGCTTTTCAACCGCATTTTTACATATAAACGAAATGCTCGCAGATATGGGCAACTCCGACGCGCTTGCCACGCTTGGTACGCTTTACGCAGAGGGCGTTGGCTGCGAGAAAAACCTCGTTATCGCAATACAGCATCTCGAGCGCGCCGCCGCAGAGGGCAACGCTCAGGCATTCTATTACCTCGGCGGACTTTTCACAACGGGCAAGAGCTTCGAAGTAGATATAAACCGCGCGCTTAAAAACTATACTGCGGCAGCAGAGCACGGATTTTCCCCGGCATATGAAACTATGGGTGACATTTTCTGCGATGGTAAATTTATTGCCCGCGACCTTGCCTACGCCATAGAGCTATACGACAAGGCAGCGGCTGACGGAATAGAGACGGCAAAGAAAAAGTCCGAGGATTTAAGGCACAAAAGAGAAGCTTTCTTCAAATACGCAAAAGAAGCGGAAAACCTTGACCCCGTTCAGTGCTTCAGAAACTGCGCTATCTCAACAGCGATGGGTTACACCCCCGCAACGAGAATGCTCGCGCATCTTTACGAGGTCGGACGCGGCACGAAAAAGGACAGAGGCCGCGCGTTCTTTTGGTATAAAACCGCCGCTGATGCGGGAGATAAATACGCCTACTACGACCTCGGACGCTGTTATGCCTACGGCATCGGCACGGCGTTTAACTATGAGCTTGCGCTAGCGAGCTTCCGCACAGCAGAGAGTGCGGGGTACACCACGGCAAAGCGCGAAATCGCAAGACTTGAGAGCAACAGAAAAAAGCGCGTCGCGGACAAGCACTTCTCCACCGCAATGCGCCTGCTTTATAAGAAAAAATTCAAGGCGGCTAAATGCTACCTTGACCTTTGTATGCTGCTTGAAAATCCGAAGGCTATTTACACCCTCGGCTGTCTTTATGAGTTCGGTCTTGGAATTGAGGTCAACAAGGACTACGCCTACGGTCTTTACGAGGAAGCCTACAAGCTCAAATTCCGCGACCCGAGAGCGAAATTCAAGCTCCGCATTTTGAAGCTTGTGAGATAATTTAAAAATTATAAAAGAGTGAGCAAAACCGGCTCACTCTTTTTTCTATGCACGAAAACTATCAAAGCAAATTAAAAATATCCGATAAATTAGCAGGCGATGGAGCGTTTTTATTCAAAATTAAAGATTTATCTTTCCTGCGACGGCGTAAAGCGCCTCGATATTCGCGCGCTTTCTTTCGATGTCCGATTTCATTTTTGCAATCGTTGCCTCGGACACTCCGTCAAGGTCGTCCTCACGAAGCGTTCCTTTATACATTTTGTCAAGCGTCAGAGCATAGTTGATGTCGCGAGAAACTATCTCACCGCGTCTTTCGCAAATGACAAGGTTGGATTTACCGCGTAGAAGCTCCTCAACAGCGTGAACGCCCATTCTCGACGCCATAACTCTGTCCTTGAGTGTTGGGTTTCCGCCTCTTACTATATGAGCGAATTTTGCGAACTTGGTTTCAACGCCGGTCTTTTTCTCTATCTTTTTCGCGAGGGCAGGAGCGACCTCCGAGCCAACACCCTCGGAAACGATAACGATGAAGTTGCGCTTTCCGATTTTTTTGGAAGCGTTTATTCTATTACATATATTCTCCTCGTCGAAGGGTATCTCGGGGATTACCACGGCTGATGCGCCCGAGGCTATCGCGGTATTGAGAGCAATGTCGCCCGCACCGCGTCCCATAACCTCAACGACGTTACATCTCGCGTGAGATTCGCAGGTATCGCGGAGCTTATCGACAAGCTCGATTACGGTATTCATCGCCGTATCGAAGCCTATAGTGTTATCGGTAGAGGTAATATCGTTATCAATAGTACCGGGGATTCCTATGCAGGGTATGCCGTGCGCGGTAAGCTCGGTTGCACCTCTGAACGTGCCGTCGCCGCCTATTGCCACGATGCCGTCGATTCCGAGCTTTTTGCAGGTTTCAACAGCCTTTTCCATTCCCTCCTCGGTCTTAAACTCGGGGCATCTGTCGGAATAAAGCATCGTTCCGCCCTTATTTATAATGTTGGATACGTCGCGAAAAAGAAGAGGCTTTATGTCCCCCTCAATGAGTCCCGAATATCCTCTGTATATACCCATAACCTCGACGCCGTTTGCGTTAGCGCTACGGACGACGGCTCTTACCGCCGCATTCATTCCCGGTGCATCGCCTCCCGAAGTGAGTACGCCTATTCTTTTGAATTTTTTCATTTCCTTGCCTCGATTCTGACTAATATGGTTCAAAAATACAAGATTTTACCTGTTTTCACAATATTATACACTATTTTTTATGCTTTTACAATACATATTTCTAAAATATCTGTAAATTTTATCGCGTTGCTTCATATTACAATCACACTGTAATTTTAAGTAAAAATTTGTAGGGCAAAGATTGACAAACTCATCTTTTAATGATATAATATACGCATAAGAGTTTATTTTTATAGGTCCGCATATGGCAAAGGAGGAAATATGGAAATCGCTATCATTGCAGATGACAACAAAAAAGAGCTTATGGCGCAGTTCTGCATCGCATATTGCGGAATTTTAAGCCGTCATCATCTATGCGCTACGCATATAACCGGAAAGTACATTTCCGACGCCACCGGACTTAAAATCGAAACCTTCCTCTCGGGACACACGGGCGGTACGGAACAGATAGCTTCTAAGGTTTCTTACAATGAAATAGACGTAGTTTTCTACTTCAGAAGCACCGACCCCGCGAAAATTCCTTCCGAGGCAGAAATGAACCTTCTGCGTCTTTGCGACGTTTACAACGTACCGCTTGCGACCAATATTGCGTCTGCCGAGGTGCTTGTAACTGCGCTTGAGGCAGGCAGTCTTAACTGGCGCGAGCTGGTCAATCCCCGCTCTGAATATAATATGAAGAATCGCAAAGTCTGACCCTTTGATAGACCCCATCGGCTGTCGCCAAAATTAAACGCGACAGCCTTTTTATTAAGAAAGGCAAGTGGTGTAAGGTGAGCACGGTAAAGCAGGCAAGAGTTAGTATTTTTTCGGTAATAGATAATCTTTCTGAAACCGGACTTCCCTCAGGTGACAGAGAAACGAGCGAAACCTCTGCCGTCGGCAGAGTTCTTGCGGGAGAGCGCGGTGCTGTAATCAGCTTCTCCGAGAAAACCGAGGGAGGAGAGGTCAAAACGAAAATTGAAATTCTCGGAAGCGGTATCCGCGTCTGCCGTCACGGCGCTATTGAGAGCGATATGCTCTTCTCCGAGGGCGTCGCGCACCGCTCGGTATATTCCGTCCCGCCATACAGCTTTGACGCTAACATTTTCACAAGGAAAATCAGGGGAAGCATTGATAACGGGGACAAGCTTGAAATTTTCTACGATATGGAGATAGGCGGTGCGAAAAAATCGGTAAAAATGTCGCTCGTCTGTGATATTGAAAAATGACTGTTAACGAGCTAAAGCAGCGACTAAAAAGCGGAAATCTTGCAGGGGCTTATCTTTTCGCAGGCGAAGAGGACTACCTTAAAAGGTTCTATCTCGCCGAGCTGCGCGACGCCATAATAACCGACAAGGCGCTCGCCCCATTCAATCATATCGTGTATGACGGCAAGGACCTTGATATCGCCGCCCTGTCCGACGCAATTAAAGCTCCGCCCATGATGAGCGACCTGAAGCTTGTCGAGTGGCGCTATCCCGACCTCTCCTCGCTCAAGGAAGAGGACGCCGAGGCTTTCGAGGAGCTTCTCAAAATGCGCGAGGAATACGGGTACAGTGTCCTCGCCTTTATCGTTTCCGAGGACGCCGTTGAGCTCGGCACGCCAAAGAAAAAAAGTAAGTTTGAAGAGCGATTTGAAAAAATTCTTTCAATAATACGCCTTGACCGCTCCTCCGACGCGCAGCTCGCGCAGTGGATACGAAGACACCTCGACTCCGAGGGAGTAAAATATTCTCAAAACCTTCCGTCTGCTCTTCTGTTTCGCTCGGGGCGCTCAATGCAGACCTTAAAAAACGAGATAGACAAGCTCACCGCCCTCGCAAAGGCGCGCGATACCGAGCTTTCGGAGAGCGACGTCGAGCTTATAGCAACTCCTACCACCGAGTGCGACACCTTTGCTTTTTCAAACGCACTGCTTGCAAGGGACAAGCAGGCAGCTCTTTCGGCACTTGCCGATATGAAGGCTCGCCGTATAGATGCCACCGTCATACTCGGAATGACGGCAAGGGTAATTTGCGACCTCGTAAACGTCGCCTCTCTCTCGGACGCGGGAATGAATTCAAATGATATTGCGAAAGCTCTTTCTATGAATGAATACAAGCTCGGTCTTTATCTGAACGCGGCAAAAAGGCTCGGGTGTGAAAGAGCCGACGCTCTGCTCGCTGAGCTTTCGCGCGTTGACGTCGCATCAAAATTCGGCGGAATTGGCGGATACACCGCTATAGAAATATTTATAACCAAAAATATGTAAACAATACTTTACAATAGGAATGATTATGAAAAGATTTGTTTGTCTTCTCTTGATTATGTGTCTTGGACTGTCGCTTTTCTCGGGCTGTAACACTCCCGACGACGACGATAACGGCGGAACTGTATCCGATGCTTCGGAATATGCCGAGTCCCGTGACGTCACAGGCAGAAATATTGCCTACGTCACTATAAAAGTAAAGAATTACGGCTCGGTCAAGCTCCTTCTTGATGCTACAACCGCACCTCGCACGGTTGCGAACTTCTTAACCCTTGCAAAAAGCGGGTTTTATAACGGTCTAACCTTTTACATGGCTCAAACACTGGACGACGCCGCCGTAATTATGGGGGGAGCATTGGGTAAGGACGGCTCGGGCGGCTCTGACGAAACCGTCGGCGGAGAGTTCGCGTATAACGGATACGCAAACGACATCTCGCACAAGCGCGGAACGATATCTATGCTCCATTCAAACTACAACCTTGACGACGCAACCTCGCCCTTCTTTATAACTAACGGTGACGTTTCCGAGGCGCTCGACGGCTATTACGCTGCCTTTGGCTACGTTGTTGAGGGGCTTTCGGTGATTGACGAAATAACCAAGGCGGGTATTGATTACACCGAGAGCTCGGGACTGATTGCCGCCAACAGACAGCCCGTAATCGAATCGGTTACCGTCGATAGCGATATAGATTACTCTCTGATACGCGACGTTTACATTGCGCCGGCGCTTCCCTCTCAAATATCCTCTCTTCTTCCCGAGGGCAAGGAATACAAGGCTCTTTCCGTTACGTATGCGCCCGCCTCGGTAAGACGCTCCTACACGTCAGGCAGCGACTATGTTTTCCAGTTATGTGATACTACTGACGGCACATTCGCCAATATTCTTATCAGCATCGGTGCTGACGGTAAAATCAGCGGCGCTCTCTCGCTTTCGGAAAATGCGGCAGAGCTTGACGGATTTTTGGAGAGCCTTGTCGGTCTTGACGCAAGCTCCATCTCGGCAAGTACGGCGCTTCCCGCGCTTCTGAAATCTCTCGCACTCGACGCTCTTCGCACGGTAACGGCGATAAATTCCGACGGCTTTGCGTCTAAATACATCTACACTCGCGACACCGAGGGACGCGAAATATATACCGTTGAGATGAAGATAAAGGACTACGAAGAGCCGATAGTCATACTTCTTGACGCAACGACAGCTCCAATTACGGTAGCAAACTTCGTATCGCTCGTTCAAAAGGGATTTTACGACGGTCTTGACTTCCACAGGATTATAAAAGGCTTTATGATACAGGGCGGTGACGACTCGCACCTTCCCAAAGATGAACAAGCTACCTCAATTAAGGGCGAGTTTGACTCCAACGGACACAAGAACGACATAAAGCACCTTCGAGGCACAATCTCGATGGCGAGAACGAGTGTTAAGGACTCGGCATCGTGTGGCTTCTTCATTTGCGACGCCGACGCGCCGCATCTTGACGGTGACTACGCAGCATTCGGTTACGTTCTTTCGGGAATGGCTACGGTTGACGCGATAGCCGACTATGCCGTTGGAAAAACCGACGGAAACGGCAATCTCAACGCAGGAGTCGAGCAGCCTACGATAGAATACGTTAAAATTGTGGAAAACAAGTAAAGGAAATTTCAAAATGGCAAAGAACAAAAATTACAAATACAACGCGCGCGCAAAGGAAGAGGCGGCGGCAAGACGCGCCGCGGAAAAGAAAAGAAAGCGCGTAATAGCAATAGTCGCATCTGTTCTCGTTGCCTGCGGTGTGGCTGTATGCATTGCCGTGGCAATCTGGGCGTCAATGCCTAGAGATTACTGTACCTACTATGCAGACCGCGAGGTCAAGGAAGACAAAATCACCTACGTTGAGATGAAGGTCGAGGGCTACGACGCTCCGGTGGTAATTCTTCTTGATGCGAGCGAAGCTCCGGCAACTGTTGAAAACTTTGTCGGTCTTGTAAAAGAAGGCTTCTACGACGGTCTTGACTTCCACAGAATTATAAAGGGCTTTATGATACAGGGCGGTGACGACTCGCATCTTCCCAAAGATGAGCAAGCGGAAACCATAATCGGAGAATTTGAGTCAGGCGGCATCACCTACAACGACCTGCTCCATAAGCGCGGCGTTATCTCTATGGCAAGAGGAAACAGCGTTTATTCTGCGTCCTCGGGCTTCTTTATCTGCGACGCCGACGCTCCGCATCTTGACGGTGACTATGCAGCCTTCGGCTACGTTGTCGAGGGACTTTTCACGGTTGACGCCATTGCCGATTATGCGGTAGGCAAAACCGACTCTAACGGCAATCTCCTCGAAGGATACGACCAGCCTAAGATAGAATATATAAAAGTTCTTGATAACTACACAAGAAAATAAGCAAAACCGACAAAAAGCGAAAATTCCCAAAAAAATATTGACATTCTCGCGCGTTGTATGTTAAAATATATGTTAATAAAAATATAATTAAAAGTGAGGAATAATAATGGCTATCTACTTCAACGAACCCTCTCACACCTTCAGTGAATATCTTCTCGTCCCAGGATACACCGACGAGCGTTGCATTCCCGCCAACGTGTCGCTGAAAACTCCTCTTGTTAAGTACAGAAAGGGCAAGGAGGAATGTCCTCTCTCGCTCAATATTCCTATGGTTTCCGCGATAATGCAGTCGGTTTCCGACGATAATATGGCAATTGCTCTTGCAAAGGAAGGCGGAATATCCTTTATCTACGGCAACCAGACCATCGAGGACGAGGCGGCTATGGTCGCAAGAGTAAAGGGCTACAAGGCAGGCTTCGTTGTAAGCGACTCCAACCTCACGCTTGACAATACACTTAACGACGTTCTTGAGCTTGTTGAGAAAAACGGTCATAACACTATGGCTGTTACCGAGGACGGTACGGCAAACGGTAAGCTTCTCGGTATAGTAACAGGCAGAGATTACCGCGTCAGCCGTATGAGCGGCGACGAGAAGGTTTCTACCTTTATGACTCCTCTTGAGAAGCTCGTTACAGCTCCCGAGGGCACGTCGCTCAAGACGGCGAATGATATTATCTGGGAGAACAAGCTTAACTCGCTTCCCATAGTTGACAAAAACGGCAACCTTAAGTATTTCGTATTCCGTAAGGACTACTCTCAGCACAAGGAAAACCCCGACGAGCTTCTTGACAAGAATAAGAGCTACGTCGTCGGTGCGGGCGTTAACACCCGTGACTATGAAAAGAGAATTCCCGCGCTCGTTGAGGCAGGTGCTGACGTTCTCTGTATCGACTCGTCCGAGGGCTACACCGTCTGGCAGAAGAGAACTATTGATTTTGTCCGCGAGAAGTACGGCGACACCGTAAAGATTGGTGCCGGCAACATCGTTGACAGAGAGGGCTTCCGCTTCCTTGCAGAAGCCGGCGCAGACTTTATCAAGATTGGTATCGGCGGCGGTTCAATTTGCATCACCCGTGAAACCAAGGGCATCGGACGCGGTCAGGCAAGTGCGGTTATCGAGGTTGCGGCAGCCCGTGACGAATATTTCCGCGAAACAGGTATATACGTTCCCATCTGCTCCGACGGCGGTATCGTTCACGACTATCATATGACACTCGCTCTTGCTATGGGCGCTGACTTTATGATGCTTGGCAGATACTTCGCAAGATTTGACGAGTCACCTACACCTAAGATTATGGTTAACGGTCAGTACGTCAAGGAGTATTGGGGCGAGGGCTCTAACAGAGCGAGAAACTGGCAAAGATACGACCTCGGCGGCAAGGCAAAGCTCTCCTTTGAGGAAGGCGTAGATTCCTACGTTACCTACGCAGGACCTCTTCACGACAACGTTGAGAAGTCGCTCTACAAGGTTAAATCCACAATGTGCAACTGCGGAGCTATCACCATCGAGGAGCTTCAAGAAAAGGCAAAGATTACTCTCGTTTCAGCGACGAGTATCGTTGAGGGCGGCTACCACGACGTTATGCTCCGTACCACAAACCCCGTAAAATAATACAATAAAAGGAGAAGACTATGAACAGTCTTTTCATTCCCGAGGGCTATCGTCAGGTCCTCGACGTTTACAGAACTCAAAAGGCAATATCCTTTATCAAGCGTACCTTTGAGGACAGACTGGCATCGGCGCTCAACTTAAAGAGAGTAAGCGCGCCGCTCTTCGTTACCGAGGCATCGGGACTCAACGACAACCTCAACGGCACAGAGCGCCCCGTCAGCTTTGATATTCCCGCCGTTGGCGAGTCAGGACAGGTCGTTCACTCTCTTGCAAAATGGAAAAGGCTCGCGCTCAAGGAGTATAACTTCTACGTCGGCAACGGTCTTTACACCGATATGAACGCTATCCGTCGCGATGAGGAGCTTGACAATATCCACTCCATCTACGTTGACCAGTGGGACTGGGAAAAGGTCATCACCCGTGAGGACAGGACACTCGACTACCTCAAGGACGTAGCGCAGAAAATCGTCAACGTCATCTGTGACACGAGTGACCTTCTCCGTGTCGATTTCCCCGAGCTTGACGTTAAGCTTGAGCGTAATATGGTTGCCGTAACTACTCAGGAGCTTGAGTATATGTACCCGAATATGACGGGCAAGGAGCGCGAGGACGCCTTTCTCCGTGAGCACAAGACCGCCCTCATTATGCAGATAGGCGGAAAGCTTAAATCGGGCAAGCCCCACGACGGACGCGCTCCCGATTACGACGACTGGGCGCTCAACGGCGATATTATGTTCTATAACGAAAGGCTCGGACGCGCATTCGAAATATCCTCTATGGGTATCCGCGTTGACGAGGTATCGCTTGACCGTCAGCTCACCGAGCGCGGCTGCGACGACAGACGCACCCTTCCCTTCCACAGAATGCTTCTTGCAGGTGAGCTTCCCCTCACAATCGGCGGCGGCATCGGTCAGTCAAGACTCTGTATGCTTATGATGGGCTCGGCTCATATTGGCGAGGTTCAGTCAAGTATATGGGACAAGGACACCGTCGAGGGCTGTAAAAAAGCAGGAATCAGACTTCTTTAAGGACTTAATAACAATACCACCGACGAAAAAGTGAGCCTCTCACAGCGTCGGTGGTTTCCTTTTTATATAATGTAAAAGCGCCGACGCGTTTTGCGTCGGCGCTTAGTTGTAGGTTTAAAATCCGAAATTACTTATAAAGGTTGCCTACATAAATCTTCCAGGATTTGAGGAGAACGCTACAAGTTTTCTCTGCCTGAATTTGAGCTGCTGCGAGGTTGTATTTGCCGTCCTCATATACGGGGAAGGACTTGTCACCCATCTCAACCGAAGCTGCGTTGAAATCGTTAAGAGCGGTGCCGGTAAGCTTTCTTCCGAAGGTCCAAGAAAATCCTAAGGAGTTCATGGAGATATAGTTGCTAATATTTGCATAAGCAAGATAGGTTTCGTTGTTATCGGGGTTATCGTCTTCAAGGTTTGCAAGATACTTTGCGTGCTTATCCTTGTATTCTTTTCCCATATAGCTCTCTGTCTGCTCCGCCGTCCAAGAAGGACCTGCAATCATATCGCCGTCAGAGTTGCTGTAATAGGATTTAACCTCGCCCGAGCCCATAATTACAAGAGCAATTTTTACAGTTCCGGTTTCGGGAAGCTCGCAAATCTTCCTTCCGCCTTCCAGAACTACGTTGTTGTTAGTAATTCCAAAGAGGTAAGTTCTGACTTCCGTCGTGCCGTGACCCTCGCTCTTTGCCCAAGAGGACTCGTTTAGAAGGAAGAAGTAAGAAACCGTAACGTTTGAATCGGGGCTGGGTCTGCCGAGCTCAACCTCCATAGTGATAGCCTCGTCAACGGTGTCACCGTAGCCGTACTTGTTATAATCCGCTATGGTAAGGGGGTTGTGGAAGCTGATGGTAGGCATATTGGTTGCGGTAACGAGGAGCGAAAGATTTCCCGCGTCGTCCTTAACCGTCTTAAATCCGGCATAAATGGAGCTCGAAGTGCCTGCCTCGGAGGAGAAGTTGACTCTAACGCCTCTCTTCAAATCTACGCTTCCAACCGTGCCGTAATTACAGCCGAGCGCCGTAATTTTTTCGGGATCGCCCTTGAAGCCCGAGTCTGCGTTATTCACGCTGAAGCCCTCGCCGAACTCCGATGCGTTAAGGTCTCTTACAGTAGCAAACTCGTACTTAATGGTAACATCTATATCGGCGTCAACCGCATCAAGCTGGAAGCCTAAAGCATCGTCGTAGTCAGAGGGGTTAGCATCGGTAAGCTCGTTGCCCAAGCTATCCTTATAAACAATTGCGTTGTAACCGTCATAGAACGGAGCGTGAAGTGTAGCATAACCGTCTTCCTCATACTTGAAGAATCCGCCAAACACCTTATCAAGCGTCTTGCCGCCAACGACGGGAGTAATCCATATTTTGTGAAGGTTGTCATTTGCAAGGTATCCGTTAGGAGCGTGAATCTCGTCTTCTCCACGGAAGGTCTGCATCAAAGCGCCAAAATCAAGAATGGAATCAAGAAGCTCAAGAACATTAGCGTTTGAAACAACGGGAGTTCCGTCGTTAAACGCGCCCTTCGCGGTTTGAATATATTCAACAACGCTGTAGTCAAGAACGTCTCCGTATGCGGTAGCCTTATTTTCACCGTTTACAACAACCGGACGCGCGTAAATGATGTCGGTCATCTTCTTAGGGTCGGAGAATTTATACTTGAACACAAGGTGCTCCGCACCGCCGATGGTAACCTTGGATTCCTCTGCCTCAAGCGCTACTGCGCTGGCAAGACTGGTTTCAGTCGTCAAAGAATCCTTATAGCTGTAAGCTGCACTGGTGGCTTCCCATACAACGACCTTGACCGACGAGCCGTCGGGGAGCTCGTTGGGAGCAGGTACTGCGAACATAAGAATAAGGTCTTCCACGTAATTCAAATTGGAATAAGCTATAACAGGCTCGTAGGTATCGGAGATAGTAGCCGCTCCGCCCGTGGTATCTGCGGAAGGCACTACACTGAACACGTAGCCAACAAGCATTATGACGGTAAGCAATATCGCAAGTTTCTTTTTCATGGTAACAATCCTTTCGAAAACATTATGGTTTCCCTAATACAATTATATCTTCGGTCACCTCGTTTGTCAAGTTAAAAATATTCAAGGGCAAGTGAAATTTATTCAAAGCAAAACTATTTTTTAAAAAAAGAGCCGACGCATTTCGTGTCGGCTCTTGATATCACTGAATTAACACGGATTATTCGTAAATATCACCGCATATGAATTTAAAATTGTTCAGAAGGAAACTGTAATTACGCTCTGCGTAAATTTTGAGAGCCTCGACGTTATACGCTTCAACGCCTACGGCATCGTCAGGAGCATTCGGCTTCTTGACGGGGACCCCCTCACCGTTTATCATAACCACAGCGTTCTCAATATCGGAGTTCGGGTCTGTTCCCTCTGCCAAATACCAGTTGGGAGAAAGCTTACTCATAGACAGCCAGTTAGCAAAGCTTTCAAAGGCGATAAGGTCGTTATCGTTGATAGGGTCGTTATCCGCGAGATTTGCCTCGTGAAGCACCTGATTGCTGAGGAAGGTGTCGGTCATAACGAGATTAAGCTCGCACGCCTCGACCATTTCTCCGCTCTCGTTGCTGTAATATCCCTTTATAACTCCCGTGTCAAAGACTGTAATGGCAACCTTTATGAGCCCCGTGTTAGGTAGCTCGCAGATTTCCGCGCCATTCTCAACCTCGCTGCTTACACCGTTCAGAATGTAAACCTTGTTGTTTTTAACTCTGAAAAGCTCAAAAATTTCATCCGTGTTCTCATAGCCTACGGGGAAGGGATTTTGTCTGTAGTCCCTCTTAAGCGAGAAGCCAGCCGTGGTAACTATTGCGTCCTCGTGAGGCTTTCCAACCTCGAACTCAAACGTAAGAGCCTTTCCCGCCGTATCACCATAGCCCGCCATTTTTAATTCATCGGTTGTAATGTAGGTAAAGGACATTATCGGCTGATTGTTGGTGGTCGTGACGAGAAAAACGAGATTGTCGGGATTGTCGGGGTCTGCCACCGTCCTAAAGCCGTGATAATAATTCATAATGCTCTCGGTTTTGGGCACGCACGCCTCGCCCGAGAAGTTAATTCTTCTTATTATCGAGCCTATCTTGATGTAGGTGAACGGAGTACTTACCGTAACTGGAAGGTTTTTGATTATATCTGCGTCGCCGATAGCAGTCTTCTCTATGTTATTAAGCAGGAAGCCCTCGCCAAAATCCTCGGCAGAGAGTTTTTTAAAGGAGCGCGTGCCGTACTCTACGGTAATCTCGACGTCGCTGTCAACCGCATTGATTTGGAAACCGAGCGCCTTGTCGTATCCGTCGGTGTTTGCATCGGTAAGCAGATTGCCGTCAGCGTCCTTATAAGACACTATCTCAAAGCCGTCAAAGAACGGCGCAAACACCTTAGCATATCCGCCCTCATCGTACTTAAAGAAACCTCCAAACGCCTTCTCCTGTTTTTTTCCTGCAACTACGGGCGTAATCCATATTTTGTGAAGCTCGTCGTTAGCAAAATAACCGTTTGGGGTATAGGGGTCAACGCCGCCAAGCAAATCCTGAGCAAGCGCCCCAAAGTCCAGCATGGAATCAAGAAGCTCAAGCACCTCTCCGTTCTCTATTACCGGAACGCCGCCGTTAAAGCTTCCCTTGGCGGTTTCAATATACTCAACTATGCTGTAGTCAATAACCTCGCCGTAAGCTGTCGCCTTGTTATCCTTATCTACCAAAACGGCGCGGGCATAAACAACGTCGGTCATCATATCCGCGCTAAGACCGTAATACTTAAATACGCAGTGCTGAGCGCCGTTTATGTTGACCGTGCTTTTTTCAGCCTCAATAACGGTAGCGGTCCGTAAGCTTGTGCTTGTGGTAACGCCCTCGGTATAACTGTAAACGTCACTCTCCATTTTCCAAACCAAAACCTTGACCGAATCACCATCAGCCAAGTCCGCGGGCACAGGAACTGCAAACATAAGGGCAAGATCGTCGGCGTAGCACACGTTTGTGTATGATATATTCGGAACATGGCTTTCCGTAGCGTTTTTCGCATTCACAGACGTATCTACCGCAGGCGATACTCCAAAGAGAGATACCAGTAACGTTACAGCCGCAATAAGCAATGCAAATCCTTTTTTCATAGTTGAATTCCTTTCGACTGTTGTATAAGAAAGCGCCGACGCTAGATCGCGTCGGCGCCCGAAATCAATTTACTCAAATTCTTTCAAGGGCGAAGCTTTACTCGTAAAGAGCTCCGGCACAGAACTTAAAGTCGTCAAGAATGTAGCTATACTTGGTGTTCTCCTCTGCAATTCTCTGAAGCTCGGAAAGGTTATCGGTATATCCCTCAAGGTCGTTTTGGGTATTTGCACCTATTCCAAGCGTCCAGTTGGGAGCTAAGATGCTGGTTGACAGCCAATTTCCGAAGCACTCGTAAGCAAGGAAATCTTCATCGTTGATGGGATCATCATCGTTGAGGTTAGCGTTGTGCATTTCCTGTCTTGTGAGATAGTTGTCAGGCATAGAAAGCTCAAACGAAGCGCCCTCAATCATCTTGCCGTCCTCGTCGCTGTAATAGCCCTTTACCACGCCGGTGCTGTAGATAGTGATAGCAATCTTGGTAAGACCGGTATCGGGAAGCGTGCAGATTACCTGACCCTTGGTTTCGTCACTACTTTTGCCGTTCATGAGATAAACCTTGTTTCTCATAACTCTGAAGATGTTCAAGGTGTCTTCCATATTCTTAACCGTATCATCGTAGGAGTCAGGAGTCGGGTTATCTTCCTTACGTCTGTTCAGCGAGAAGATGCCGGTGCTGACAACGGAATCGGGAGTAGGCTTTCCTATCTCAAACTCAATAGTAATAGCCTCGCCGAGAGTATCACCGTAGCCTGCGCTTACCAGCTCCTCGGGCTTGATAAAGCTAAAGGACATCATAGGCTTGTTGGTTATAGTGAACATAAAGACGAGATTGTCGGGATTCTCGGGGTCGGGAATCGTCTTAATTCCGTGATAATAGCTCTTTGAAACGCCTGCAACGCCGGAATAATTAAGTCTTCTTACAACGCCGGTTATCGCGATGCTACTAAAAGTCGTGTTGTTGTATTTGAGACCCGTATTCTTCAGCACGTCCGTGTCAGTTATGGCCGTCACGTTGTTGAGAACGAAATCGCTGCCGAATTTGGACGCGGAAAGCGCTCTGAAAGCATCTGCCTCATATTCGACGATTATCTCTATATCTGCATCTACGGCGTTGAGCTGGAAGCCGAGCGCCTCGTCGTAACCGATGACGTTAGCGTCCTCGAGCTTGTTGCCTTCAGCATCCTTGTAGCTGATCAGCGTGAAACCGTCGAAGAAGGGCTCGCGTACGGTAGCGTAACCGCCCTCAACGTACTTGAAGAAGCCGCCAAACACCTTCTCCTTAGTTTCGCCCGCAACGATCGGAGTAATCCAAATCTTGTGAAGCTCCTCGTTAGCGTAATAGCCGTTCGGCATATACGCCGTCTCGCCGCCGAATACGTCCTGAGCAATTGCTCCGAAATCGAGAATGGCGTCAAGAAGCTCCAAAACTTTGGTGTTTGCGATAACGGGATTGCCGTCGTTAAAGCCGCCCTTAGCCGTTTCAACGTACTCAACCACGCTGTAGTCGATAACGTCGCCGTAAGCGGTAGCGTTGCCGTCCTTGTCAACTACTGCTGCACGGGCGTAGATTACGTCGGTCATCATATCGGCGGTAAGTCCGCGGTATTTGAAAACGTAATGCTCCGCGCCACCGATAGAGGTAGTGCCCTCCTCAGCGTCAATGGCAATAGCAGTAGCCAGGCTGGTGCTGGTAGAGACGGTGTTCTTATAACTGAAAACGTCGCTCTGCGCGTCCCAAACTATAAGCTTTACGGAAGAGCCCTCGTCAAGAGCCGAGGGTACGGGAACCGCGAACATAAGAACGAGGTCGTCAACGTAATTCACGTTGGTATAGGCTATATCGGGCTTATAGCTCTCCGTTATGCCTCCGGCTCCGCCGGTAGTGTCTGCCGCGGGTGCTATGGCAAGTACACAGCCAACCACCATTACAACAGCAAGAAGCAACGTAAGTTTCTTTTTCATTTTATTTTCCTCTCAAGTCTTTGTGTTGAGCGTTCATAATAGTTTGCTCGTTGCTATTTTAGCATATTTCGGCTCTAATGTCAATATTTTTAATAGTCGTCTTGTCAATATTTTAAATGTAAATTTCAACTTTTTAAGACAATATTACCAATAAAAATCCCCCGGTAAAACCGGATGTATGTGCTAAAATATTATTGTCTATGCTCTCTTTTTTCATAGATAATCCTCCGTTTGTGTTTTTTAGTTTCGACTGGCACGTCAATTCTAATTATATCACAAACGGAGGATTTTTCTCATCGGTTAACCTCCAATGAACCACGCGACTATCGCGTGGTTTTCTTTATACAAAGAGAGCGCCGACGCATTTCGCGTCGGCGCTCGGAGTGAGGTATTACTTTTTGCGTAAATTACTTGTAGACGTCGCCTACGTAAACCTTCCAGTCGCCGAAGAGGTAACCGTACTTCTGCTCTACGTAGAGCTGGTATGCAACATTGTTGCGAACAAGCTCGCCCTCATCATTTGTGGTGAAGAGGGGAATCAGCTCGCCGTTGATTTCAACCTTAGCAGCCTCAAGCTCTGCCTTCTGTGCTTTTCTGAATGCCGAACCGCTTCCCTTCGAGCCCTGAACACCGCCGTACATAGAGAAGTCGATAGCGCTCATCTCAATCCAGGTAGCTATGTCCTTGTAGGGAAGAAGGTCGTCGTTATTCTCGGGGTTATCGTCAGCAAGGTTAGTAAGATATTGAGCGTGCTTCTCGTTGTACGCCGCTCCCATACCCATATAATTCTCGGCAGGACCCTCAAGTGCAAGAACCATCTCGCCGTCAGCGTTGCTGTAATATGCCTTGAGAGTGCCGTCCTCGCAGAAGGTAACCGCAATCTTTACAAGTCCGGTGTCGGGAAGAGTGCAAATCTTATGCTTTCCCTTGCTAGTAACGACGTCGTTATTTATGATTGTGAAAACGTAGTTGAAAGTCTGTGATGAGTCGTAAGCACCCTTAACGTCCGTGCCGTCCTCGTTATAAGCGTCCGCTGCCGACCACTTCGACCAAGTCGATCTATCTCTGAGGAAGAGTCCGTGCACATATACCTCCGAGTCAGGAGTAGGCTTACCGAACTCCATCTCTATGGTGAGAGCCTTTTCGTTGGTGTCACCGAATCCCGACTTACTCTTCATAAAGTCGTCGAAATAGTCGCCAAAGCTAAGCATCATAGTATTGGTCGCGGCGATTTGGAATACCTGTCTGTCGGGATTCTCGGGATCAGCTACGGTCTTAATTCCGTGGTAGAAGTTGGTGCCGTCGACTCCCGCCTCGCCACCGAGCTCGAAGCCCATGCTCAATCCGGAGCCTGCCTCTGCACTTCTGAGAGAGCCGCCCCACTTACTCGAGTTGAATCTGAAGCCAAGAAGCTCCTTTGCATCAAGGCTCGACTCGATGGTCTTCGAAAGGTTGTTAACCGAGAAGCCTGCACCAAAGTCGTTGGTGGTAAACGAATTCGTAGCATTGGGAGCATACTCAACGATTATCTCGATATCCTCGTCAACCGCGTCAATCTGGAAGCCGAGTGCCTCCTCGTAAAGCGCGGAGTTAGCGTCGGTGAGAGCATTTCCGTCTGCATCCTTATACGCTACTGCCGAATAGCCGTCAAAGAAAGGCTCGCGAACGGTAGCATAGCCACCCTCCTCATACTTAAAGAAGCCGGCAAATACCTTATCCTTAGCCCTACCTGCGATAACAGGAGTAACCCATATCTTGTTAAGGTCGTCATCAGCGAGATAGCCGTTGGGAACGTAGGGCTCGCCGTCGCCTGCAAGACCCTGTACTACAGCACCAAACTCAAGAAGGGAATCAAGAAGCTCAACAACGCCCGCGGAAACGATGGGAGCACCGTCGCCGAAGCTACCCTTAGCAGTTTCAGCGTACTCAACTACGCTGTAGTCAAGAACGTCGCTGTAATCGGTTGCCTTGCCGTCTGCATTAACGACGATTGCACGGGCATAAACGATATCGGTCATTCTGCTTGCGTCAAGCTTGTTGTACTTATAAATGAGATGCTCAACGCCGCCGATGGTAACCTTGGCTTCCTCAGCCTCGATTGCGGTTGCGGTTGCAGCGCCGGCGCTGGTGGAAACAGCCTCCTTATAGCTGTAAACCGTGCTGGGAGTTTCCCAAAGCACAAGCTTAACCGAAGAGCCCTCTGCAAGAGCGCCCTCTGCGGGAGCAGGTACTGCAAACATAAGCACGAGGTCCTCGGAATAATTTACGTTAGCGTAAGCTATCTCGGGCTTGTAGCTCTCAACGTCCGCTCCGCCGCCTTCGGTAGAGTCTGCCACAGGCATAACGCCGAAGATGCAGCTGACTATCATCGCAAGAGCGAGAATTAGTGTAAGATTTTTTTTCATAATAGAAAATTCCTTTCCAAAATATTTTCTTTGTAAATATTATAAATCTTTTTCATATGTTTGTCAAGAAAATTCAAGCCAAAAGCAAAACTTCCACTTATTGCACATTTTAATGAATGTACTTTTGTGAAAAGTTCACAAATAAATAACACCGACGCGGGTTATCGCGTCGGTGTCAAATGTTTTTGAAATTTTATTCGTAAATGTCGCCGATGTAAATCTTCCACTGTCTTAAAAGGAAACTGTAGTTCTGCTCGGCGTAACGCTGGAGTGCGTTATAGTTGAAGCCTCCGTTAGGATTCTTAATAGGCGTTTGATTTCCGTCAATATCAACGGTTGCTGACTCAAATGCCTCGTTAACCTTGAGGTTTCTTCCAACTGTCCACACCGGCTGGAAGGTGTTCTGCGAAATGTAGGTTCCAACGTCCTTGTAGAGAGCGTAGGTGTCGTCGTTGGTAGGGTCATCGTCCTCGAGGTTTGCAAGGTATTTTGCGTGCTTATCCTTGTACTCTTTGGACGCAAGCTTCTCCGCGTCCTTTACTAATGCAAGGACCATCTCACCGTCGGCGTTGCTGTAATACGCTTTGTATTCGCCCTCGGCGTTAATGGTGATGGCAACCTTTACAAAACCGGTTTCGGGAAGCGTGCATATTTTCGTAGAATCACCGTGCACGATGACGTTGTTGTTCTGGATTTTGAAAAGATTGAAGTAACACTCAGCGGTCTTGTGTCCGTCGCTCTTGTTCCACGAAGATCTGTTGTAGAGGACTAAGGCAAACGTGTTGACTTTTGCATCAGGAGAGGATCTTCCAAGCTCAACCTCAATTGTAAGAGCTCCATCAAGCGTATCGCCGTAGCCCTTAATCGCAAGCTCATTGGGAGAGATATAGTTAGTCATGCCAAAGGTGGGTATATCGGTAGCGGTAATCTGAATAACAAGATTATCGGGTTTTTCGGGATCTGGTATGGTCTTAAATCCGGCGTAGTAGTTTTTCGACGCGCCGCTTAACTCGCCCGCCTGACCCGACATATTGAAGTTAACACCGCTGGTACCGTTTTTCAAAATAGCAATGTAGCTCGTAGTGGGATAGCTTGCACCTATCTCGGTGAGAACGGTGGGGTTGCCGTTAATAACACCCTGCTCGATGTTATTTAATGAATATCCCTCTCCGAACTCCGAGGCGCAAACTTCTCTGATAGCAGCGTACTCATACTCGACAAATACCTCAATGTCCCCGTCAACCGCGTCCATCTGGAAGCCAAACGCCTCATCGTACTCTGCGGGGTCAGCATCGGTGAGCTCGTTCCCCTGGGTATCCCTATACTTTATCACCGAATATCCGTCATAGAAGGGAGCACGAACGGTAGCATAAACACCCTCGTCATACTTGAAGAAGCCGCCAAGCACCTTCTCCTTGGTTTCGCCCGCAACGACGGGTGTAATCCATATCTTGTGGAGCTCCTCGTTTGCAAGGTAGCCGTTGGGAATATGTCCCTCGCCGTCGTTCGCAAGCTCCTGAACAACAGCGCCGAAGTTTAGAAGAGAATCAATAAGCTCAACTACGTCATCAGAAACGATGGGAGTACCGTCGTTGAAGCTACCCTTAGCAGTTTCAGCATACTCAACTACGCTGTAATCAAGAACGTCACTGTACGCCGTAGCCTTGCCGTCCTTGTCAACGACAACCGCGCGGGCGTAAACAATGTCGGTCATTTTGCTGGCGTCGAGCTCGCAGTACTTGTAAACAAGATGCTCTACGCCACCGATTGTGACGAGGTCAGCCTCTGCATCAAGAGCCACAGCCGCCGCAAAGCCTCCGTCGGGAGCAATAGTATCCTTGTAGCTGTAAGACAAGCTGGGAGATGTCCAGAGTACAAGCTTAACAGTGGACTGGGCATCTATCTCGCCCTGCGCGGGAGCAGGCACTGCAAACATCAGAATGAGATCCTCGGAAGAGTTCACATTTGAATAAGCTATCGTAGGCTCATAGCTCTCGACGGTGCTGCCGCCGCCTGCCGTTTCATCTGCCGCTGGCATTATGGCTAGCATACTGCTTACGAGCATCACGAAAGCAAGAAGTAACGTAAAGTTCTTTTTCATAACAAAATTTCCTTTCAAAATGATTTGCTTTGCATCGTAATTATATTATAATTTAAAAAAATTGTCAAGACTTTAAATATGTACGAATGTTTTTTTCTACCTAATGTACAATTTGATTTTGTTTTTTTGTTCCGTTTGCACAAAACATTCAAGTGAGCAAAAATTGCAACGGCTGTCTTTCGATTATACATTTTTTGCTAATGGACTTGAAAAAAAACCGACGTTGTTGTAAAATAGATATAATTCAACTTTAATTTGCTTTATCATCTCGATGCGGAGGACGTATGATTTTAATTCCGATAGCGCTCTTTATTCTCGTAGCGACTCTCACCGTCGCGTACGTTACTTATAGGCTCACCTTTTACAATAAGCACAAGCAAGACTTCGACCCATATCGCTCGATAATCAAAAATCAGCCTACCCCGTTTGCCGACGTTTCTCGCCAACTGATAGACGAGCTCGTTTCGCGCCCCTTTGAGAGCGTCAGCATCACGGCACGCGACGGAAACCCCCTCTTTGGCAGATATTATCACACCGCAGACGGAGCGCCGCTCGACATAATGTTTCACGGCTACAAAAGCGGAGCTCTGCACGACTTCCCCGGCGGTTTTAAGGAAGCTGTCGCGCTTGGGCACAACGTCCTGCTCGTTGACCAGCGAGGGCACGGGCGCTCGCACGGGCACACTATATCGTTTGGAATAAAGGAACGCTTTGACTGTCTTGACTGGGTTAACTACGCCGTGGAACGCTTCGGCGCGGATACGAAAATAACTCTGGTTGGTATCTCTATGGGAGCTGCAACGGTTATATGTGCGGCAGAGCTTGACCTACCGTCTGCCGTGCGAGGCATAATCGCAGACTGCCCCTGCTCGTCGGGCGAGCTCATAATCAAAAAAACAGCGGGCGAGATGGGCTTCCCTCCAAATCTTGTTTTTCCGTTTATCCGTCTTGGCGGACGGATTTTCGGCGGCTTTGACATTTGTGAGCGTACTCCGCTTCTTGCAGCAGAAAACGCAAAGCTTCCGATGCTTCTTATTCACGGCGACGGCGACGGCTTCGTTCCCTGCGATATGAGCCGCGACATCGCAGAAAGGTACGCAGGCGACTTAACGTTTGAGGTCTTTCCCGACGCGACTCACGGCACAAGCTACCTTTTCGACACCGAAA
>JAFVXK010000020.1 GCA_017501175.1 Clostridia bacterium
CACCAACGACTTTGCCGCCGTAGTACAGCACATATTCGCCCATCATAGCACGGGCAGACAAGCCGCTACATTGTTCCAATACGAAATCTAAATATTCTTTACTACTTGACATAGTTACCTCTCATCAAATTCTTATTTATCGGTGAGTTTATTATATCACAGCTCACAAGTTTTTTCAAGCACGCAAAAAGGAGCTCGTTTTGAGCTCCTTTTATCATTTATTCATCTCTTTTGGACAAATACGTTTAAGTTACACTGTTTTTGGCTTTGTTATAGTATTTATTAAATCGTTTTTTATTGAATATTATAAACTTATATTGTTTACCGCTTGCCATACGGAATGTTGCTACGGGGAAAACTATCCATTTCCAAGTGAGCTCACGAATTGCGTTGAGCGGCATTACGAGATTTCTGTACGCTTTATCTACGGTAAGCTTGTTTGTCTTATAGGTGAGCGAGGTGTTATCAAGGTATAAACCTCCACCGAGTATGCCGTTATGACATAGGCTGCACACAAACGCCTTTTTCATTTTATCGCCTCCATCAATTGCGTATTTATTTGGATATGCCTTACTCGTGAGAATATTATATCAATCGTAAACGTTAGCGAAGGCTGTGCCGTTGATTTCGGACTTCGGCTCTCTCGACATCAGGGCGGAAATAGCGGTGGAAACTCCGACTCTGCCCGAAACGACGGCGTTGACGGTTTCTATTATCGGCATTTCGACGTTATATTTTTTTGCGAGCTTGATGGCGGCGGGCAGGGCGTTGATGCCCTCGACGACCATTCCGACCTCGGCTACCGCGTCATTTACGGGAAGCCCCTTTCCTATAAGAATGCCGCAACGGTTGTTTCGGCTGTGCATACTTGTGGCGGTGACTATCAAATCTCCGATGCCCGCAAGACCGCCGAAGGTTTGCTCGGTACAGCCCATAGCTCTGCCAAGCCTTGAGATTTCGGCAATTCCGCGGGTTATGAGAGCCGCCTTTGCGTTATCTCCGCAGCCGAGCCCCGTGGCAATGCCCGAGGCGAGTGCTATTATGTTTTTGAGCGCTCCGCACAGCTCAACGCCGCGCACGTCGCAGTTGGTATATACTCGCATACATTTTGTGGTGAAGATTTCCTGCACTCCGCGCGCCGCCGCCTCGTCCTCACTTGCAGACACGATGGTGGTGGGCAAATCGCGTATTACCTCCTCGGCGTGCGTAGGGCCTGAGAGAGCGACGAGGCTGACGCTTGGATTTTTTATTTCGTCGGCGATAATCTCGGTCATAGTGAAGAGCGTTTCTTCCTCGATACCCTTGGCGACGTCAACGATAATCTGACCGTCCGAAAGGTAGGGGGCGGCGCGTCTTGCAGTTTTTCTGACGAATACCGAGGGGACTGCGAGAACTACCGCGTCCATTCGACAGCAGGCGTCGGAGATTTCTTTGGTGTATTTTATTCCCTGCGGAAGCAGAGTGTCGGGGAAATTCGGGTGTCTGTGCGTGCTTTCGAGCAGGTCGATTTCGGCTTCAAGCGCCGACCATACGGTTATATCGTTTCCTGCGTTGAAAAGCATTCTTGCAAGAGCGATACCCCAGGTGCCTGCGCCGAGAATACCGATTTTTTTACTGTTTGACATATTTTCCTCCGTCGATTTACTTTGAATTGTTAACTGAACGGCTAGGTTAAATTACTATTTTTCCGCTTTCTATATCCGAGATGATTTTGGCTATTGCGTGCTCCTCGTTGGACACGGTTATAATATCAGCCGCAGCCCTTGCGCCCTCGGTGGCGTTGGATACGGCAACTCCGAGCCCTGCCGCCTTCAGCATTGAAATATCGTTGTCGTAGTCGCCGACGGCAATAGTGCGGCGCATATCAATGCCGAGATGCTCGGCAAGACGGGGAAGCACCGAGCCCTTGCTCGTGCCCTTGGGGAGAATTTCGTAGAGCGAGCGCTCCGAGCGGGTGTATGCAAATTCCGAATATAAGGGGTGCTCCTCGAGAAGAGCCTTTGCTCGCATAAGATTTTCCTCGCGGGCGTCAACGAAAACAACCTTTGCAAAGGGTTCGCATACGTCGGAGTAGTCGCACAGAAGCCGCGGAACTCTGACTATTTCACGAAATCTGTCGGTGGCGTGGTTCTCGCGCAAAAAGCATATTCTGTCAAAGAAGCATATCTGTATTCCGATGTCCTCGATGCGCTCGTCAACGTATCTGACAAGGTCGATAACGTTGTCCGCAATAGGCTGACGCCAGACGTATTCTTGCTTTGCGACGTCGTAAAGTCCCGCGCCGTTCGTAGTACCAAAGGGGGCGTTTATTCTGACACGCTCGGGCAGGTCGTCAACGTAGTAGGGCATTCTTCCGGTAATGAACGTAAAGTATCCGCCCTCTGCCTTGAAATGCTCGATTGCCTCGAGATTTTCCATTGAAACTGTCTTGTCGCGCCTCAAAAGAGTGCCGTCAAGGTCGGTACAAATAAGCATTCCTTCGAATTTTTTCATTGCTTTCCTCCGAATATTCACTTTTGTTATTTTACCACAAATTGAAGCAAAAATCAATAGAAATAAAATCAATAGAATAAAAAGGTAAATTTAACCTCGCAAAACCAATATTTTTATTGACTTGGGGGCAGGGTTGTGGTAAAATAATCTTGCTTCGACATAATTTTCGTGTCAGGCGGAGGATTTTATGATTATAAGCTCTGAAATACAAGCTAAAATACCGATTAACAAAAGCAACGCAAGGATAATCAGACTGTATCCCGTCTTTATCAGCCTGTTTTTTCTTATTTCCGTACCCTTTGCGGTGATATACACTGAGGAATGGGATTTCTTTGACAACCTCGTCCGTATTCTGACCTCGCCCTCAAGGCTGGTCACCGACTATTTTGCGCTCGGCGGACTTGGAAGCGCTCTTTTTAACGCGGCTGTGTGCGGCTTTATCGCAAACGCCGCCGTATATATCAGCCGTGCGGAAGCAAACGCTACCGTCCTCGCGGGCTATATGCTAATCGTCGCGCACTGCTTTTACGGACTTAATTTTCTCAATATATGGCCGACCTTCTTTGGCGTTATTCTTTTCTGTCTTGTGACTAAAAGACGCGTGTCGGAGAATATTCACATCGCCTTTTTCTCCACCGCACTCGCGCCCTTCGTCAGCGAGGTGCTTTTCCGATATTCGATAAATCCCACGGCGCAGCAGGGCGCTTCGGTTAACGTTTACGGAATAATTCTCGCTATTGTCTTCGGACTTGCCGCAGGCTTTGTCGTCCCCGCGCTTTTGCCCGGCACAACGGCTATGCACCGTGGCTATAATCTTTATAAGGCGGGACTTGCCATAGGAATTCTCGGCATTTTCATTAACGCATTTATGTACGATACGCTCGGAGTTGAATATGCCGAGGATACCCTGATAAACAACCCCGCGTATTATGCTATGCCTTATGCATACCGCGGATTTATGAACGTCTTTTTCCTGATTTTCTTCGGGCTCACGCTGTTTTTCGGTGTTCTCTTGAACAAGCGCGGAATAAAGGAATACCGCGAGCTTATAAAGTGCACCGGCTACGGCACCGACTTCACCGACAAGTTCGGTATGCCGCTTTGTATGATAAATATTGCCGTTTACGGCTTATGTATTCTCGGCTATCTCAACCTCGTTTTCGTTTTGCCCGAGATTTTCCCCGCGCTTCCGTCTGGGGTTGGCTTCACCGGGGCGAGTGTCGGTGTTGTCTTTGCGGCTCTTACATTTGCCGCTGACGGTCAGCACCCGAAGAACGTTTTCCCGATAGTCCTCGGCTATGCCGCCCTCTTTATTCTCGTCGTCGTCATCTCGCTTGTCAGCGGCGGTGAGATTCCCTGGACGCTTTCCACGCAGACCTACATCAACGCGCTTGCCTTTGCGACAGGACTTTGCCCGATAGCAGGGAAGTACGGCTTTGGCTACGGCGTCCTCGCAGGACTGCTCAGCGCGGTAATCTGCACCGTCACGGCGGATATGCACGGTGGCTTCGTTCTCTATAACGGCGGCTTCACCGCAGGACTTACCGCGCTTGTTTTAATACCGATTTTGGATTTCTACAAGATAAAGCCGAAGCGCGAGGACGACGTATAATAGAGTTTATAACTATAAATTGATTTTAAGGAGAATAAAATGGAAATCAAACGCATCTGTGAGCTTATTGACGAAAGGCGCGAGGAGCTTTTTGAGCTTTTATCCTCACTTGTAAGGATAAATTCCGAGAACTACTCAACCCACGGAAACGAAAAGGAAATTGCCGAGTACATACATGGGCTTTGCTGCGATTTGGGACTTGAATCCGAGCTCTACCGCCCGATTGATTTGCCGGATTTTGAAAACCACCCCGACTATATGGAGGGCAGAGGACTTGAGGGAAGATACAACGTGACCGCTCGCTTCCGCGGAAGCGAGGATATAGACGAGCTTATGCTTATGGGACACCTTGATACAGTTCTCATAGGCGACAGAGCAAACTGGAGCTTTGAGCCGCTCTCGGGCGAGATACGCGACGGCAAAATTCTAGGGCGCGGAGCGTGTGACGACAAGTACGCTCTCGCAACGGCACTCTTTATAATCAAAATTTTGAAGGACGAGGGCTTCACCCCGAAGAGAAACCTTATCTTCAGTGCATACGGCGACGAGGAGTTCGGAGGCTCGCATGGCGCGCTTGCCGCTTCGCTTAAATCTCCCGCAAACAGAGTGGTAAATCTTGACGGCAGACTGAACGAGATATGGAACTGTGCCTCGGGCGGTCAGGAGGCGAAATACTTCTTCCACACGAAGAATACGGCAAACAGTGCGGCATACGCCGCGGCAGGTATTCCCGTCGTGCTTGAGGTTATGGAGGAATTTCGCGCGGCAAGAGAAAAGGAGCTTTCCGAAAACCGCTTCTACAAGGGTACGAATATTCCAGAGACTTCGCTTCGCTATATGGGCGTGCGCGCAGGAAACGCAGGAATGGACCTCGGAGTAGGCGAGATACACTTTACCTACTACACCGACAAAACGCGTGAGGAGATATATAACGAGGAGTTCCCGAGGCTTGAGAAAATCCTCGCAGAGCGTCTTTTGCCTCTCGGACTTATCGGTGACGGCTTCAAGCCGAATACAAGATTTTTCCACTACGTTAACTGTGAACCCGACGCTCCTGCCGTCGTTGATTTTTGCGACGCTATGGAGGAGGCGCTCGGACACCGCCCGAACGTTTGCGGCTCTTGCCTATCCGACCTTTCGGTAATCGGCAAATTCGGCGGCAAATGCGCCTTTGCATACGGCGGCGGCAGAGATTTTTCGCTTCCCGGCGGCGCTCATCAGCCCAATGAGTTTATTGAGTGCGATAAGCTCGTGGATTTTGCAAAGACGGTTGCGGCGTACGTCGTCAAGGTTCTTTGATACTCAAAAAGCCCCTCGGAGAAATTATGAAAGTATCTCAAAAAACGGTATTTATAACCGGAGTCGCCTCGGGAATTGGGCGCGCCACCGCAGAAAAGCTTGTCGAGGGCGGACACCGAGTTTTAGGTATAGACCTATACCCGTGTGAAATTTCGGGGGTAGTGAGCTTCGTTTGTGACGTTACCGACGAGGACGCAGTCGAAGCCCTTGCCGCAGGGCTCTCCGAGCGCTCGGTGTCGCTTGACGTCATAATAAACGCAGCAGGCGTTCACGCTATGTGCTCGCTTGTCGAGGGCGAATTTTCGAAGATGAAGCGCCTTGTCGAAATCAACGTCTGCGGAGCTATGCTTGTAAACCGCCTTTTTCACCCGCTTCTTTCGGGGGACGGACGGATAGTTATAGTGACAAGCGAGGTAGCGCCGCTTGACCCGATGCCCTTCAACGGACTTTACAGCGTGTCGAAAACCGCGCTTGATTGCTACGCGCAGGCTTTAAGGCAGGAATTAAATCTCCTCGGACAAAGGGTCGTGACCGTGCGCCCGGGAGCGATAGAAACTCCGCTTGCACGCGGCTCGCTCGACGCGACAGAGCGCCTTGCCGAGAATACAAGGCTCTATGAAAGACAGGCAAAGCACTTTCTCTCGATAACCAAGCGCTTTATGGGAATACCGATGAAGCCCGAAGTGCTCGCAAGAGTGATAGTCAAGGCCGCATTAACGAAGCGCCCCCGCCTCGTCTATTCAAAGCACAGAAGCGCAGGACTTCTTCTGCTTAATATTCTGCCAAAGCGTATGCAGTGCGCGGTTATTAAGATGTTGTTGGGAAGAAAATAACGGCAAAACAATACAAAAAGGACCTCACAAAGAACGTGGTTTGAGTGAGATCCTTTTTTCGCAAATTAAATTATTTTAATCTAATAGCTTGGATAGTGACTGAAATGTCGCTAAACGTGATAATATTTTGTATGTTGTCGGTTGAGAAGACCAATTCGATTCGCTGATCTTTTGAAAAAATAAGAGGAGAATTGTACGTATAGACTGTTTCCCGAGCGGACTTGGTTGTTGGCAAATCTCTTTCAAAATAGCCTTTCAAATCTCCGTTGATTAGAGAAAGCTCATATTTTGGTGAACCGGCGTATCCAATATCGAATAAAACATCATAATCCTTTTTATATTTGACGTCGTACTTGATTGTGTATTGGAGTCCCATACCGTTGGCTTCAAGATAATCAAAATCAAATCCGACAAGAGAAAGGTAGAGGCTTTCGTCATTGTCATAATCACTTGATAAGGCTTTAATCTTCACGTCTTGACAGCTTATTTCTTTTCTTGTTAGCGAGAATCCTGCATATAAGGAGAAGCTCGTCGTAACCGGACGGGAAAAATCGTATGGGACGGTACAATTAGTGTCGGTATACCACCCCTTAAAGGTGTGATTATCCTTCGTCGGTTCATAATTGAGTGTTAACGCATCACCGTCGTCGACGGACAAGGCTTTACTTATAGTATTATTTATAACGAGGGATACGGTGTGATTTTTAACAAAAATATTATCCGGCTTATTTCCAGCGCTATTGCCCGGTCGGCTTGGCTGGCTTGGAGCGTAGCAACTCGTGAGCAGACATAAGGATAAAGCAAAAGCGGTTATAACCAGCAGCGTTTTTTTCATTTCTTTCCTCCAAAAGCTAAACATAAAAAAGTGCGCCAACCAGAGTCAGCGCACCGAAAAGCGCAAACTCCAATTGTCGCCAAACAAAATCTAAAAATAGAACGGGATATAACTCTCGAAACCATTGATAGCGGAATTTGCGATTTTACCAAATTCTTATATATCAATGGTTGCCCAAAAAGAGTATAATATCCCCTAAAAGATAAAATACCCCAACTTCTATTTTTATTCGATTTTGTTTGGCATAATTATTCTATCACAAAAAATCATCTTTTTCAAGTCTTTTTTAAAAGATACAGAAGATGTTGATACAAACGTATCAAAACCTACGAATATGTGGGAGAGTAATTCATTTGAACTCTACTCCTTCGCGAGCTACGAAAGTCTGCGATTTTCGGGCGCGGTGCGCCCTTCTTGCGACGGTGTCGCAAGGCTCGCGGAGCAACCTTCGCCGCCTCGCTGGAAAGCGAGCTTTCCGACTCGGCTTTGCTCGGTTATCTGCGCCTTCGGCGCTCGAGTTCAAAGATCGGCATCGCAGCCAAAAGAAAAATACGGCACACTCGAATGAGTATGCCGTATTTTTGTATAAAGAAAACCACGCGATAGTCGCGTGGTTCATTGGAGGTTAACCGATGAGAAAAATCCTCCGTTTGTGATGTAATTAGAATTGACCTGCCAGTCGAAACTAAAAAACACAAACGGAGGATTATCTATGAAAAAAGAGAGCATAGACAATAATATTTTAGCACATACATCGTGGAATTGCAAGTACCACATTGTCTTTGCGCCAAAGTATAGTCGTAAGGTGTTTTTCGAAGAAAAACGGTTGGAGATAAGAGAAATATTACGAAAATTATGCCAATGGAAAGGTGTAGAAATAATTGAAGGAGAGGTATGCCCGGATCATATACATATGCTGGTAAGCATCCCGTCCAAAATGAGCGTTTCGGGCTTTATGGGTTATCTCAAAGGCAAAAGCGCACTTTTGATTTTTCAAAAGTGGGGCAATATGAAATTTGCGTACCGAAACCGCGAGTTTTGGTGCAAGGGATATTACGTAGACACCGTGTGGAAGAACACCAAAGCAATAAAGGAGTACATAGCAGACCAATTAAAACAAGATAAAGAGAGCGACCAGCTAAGTTTGTTCGACCCACGGGACCCATTTATGGGTAGTAAGTAACAAATGCGTGGCTGGCAGGCCAACCTAAAACGCACCCCGTGCGTAGCCAGTAACATTTAGGGTTTTACCCGAAAATGAAATACCCCCCCGTTTTACGGGGGATTTTTATTGGTCGAAGTGTGGAGGTATTCGCCGATGCGAAGATACTCATGCTTGATGCTTACAAGCGAGCTTGACACATCTTCGCGGAGTATGCGAACTCCATTCTGCTTCGCAGAAGTGAAGTTCTCTTCACCCACACCAACATAAAAAGAAAAAGAGAACCGTAAAGGCTCTCTTTGCTTCTTTGAATACCGATTATAATTTGGATACAATGCAAAACCGTTACAAAAAAGCGTTACACACTATGACACTTATCTTTTTTTACATATCAAAAAGCAAAAGTTCAATTTCCTTTTCAAACGAAGAAGCTTCCGCATGCATCCATCCTTTTGGCTGTCGCCATAATTGCTTGGTTTCTCTGACATCTAAAACTCCGAGGGCGTATGCCTTAATAAATAAAAGAATTTCAATGTCAATCGTATCACCCAAATACTGCTCTCCACTGGATTTTAAGTATCCTTTAAAGCCGTATTTTTTCAGCGCCTCGGTACAAGCCTTGGCAACGGCATAGCAAAGATCTCGCCCATCAACCGTAAATTCTCGTCTTTTACCATAGGTTCTCCAAAAAATAATTTTCACGGGATCAGGAATACCGTTCAGCATAGGCATATAGCTGTCACTTTCACGCCAAAGGGTTATGGGGTGACTGTGGTGTTCGTTATCCCAACTAAAGTCAACCCGCGTTAGCGGCAAATCTTCGTTCCCTTGAGGGGTGTTGCGCAAGGTTTTTTGACCGCGTCTGTGGAATATCCAATGCTTTAGGTCTTCTTCATCATAAAGACAATATATTGCCCTTAATAAAGAAGAAAACTGACTTCCCATAGTGCCGCTCAAGAAAAAGACGTTGTTTGCACAACCAATTTTCATTTGGACTTTGGTAAAGTCCGAGCCGCATGGAGTCAGTCTGATACGAATGTTGCAGTTTCTTTTATTAAGTTTCAATAAAACACCTGTGCCATAACGGGCACGCACCATCAAAGATGGGCATTATAGAGTAACTCTTATAGAGTTCATAATTATTATATCATTATTTGTGGATTGTGTCAATAGTTCAGGTTACATATTCTGACACTTATCTTTTGTTAAATGTCACAAGGATTATTTGTGCATGGAAAATAGGGGATAATATACCATTTTGGAAGCGCTTCGATTCAAATACGGTGCGTACTCCGAAACTTAACTCACCCTTGAAAATGCAGAAAAACCTTATAAATCAAGGCTTTTAGACAAAAAAATAAGAACTATAACTTCGGTACTTATCGTATCAAAATTATAGTCCTTATTTGGTCGAAGTGTGGAGATATTCGCCGATGCGAAGATACTCACGCTTGATGCTTACAAGCGAGCTTGACACATCTTCGCGGAGTATGCGAACTCCATTCTGCTTCGCAGAAGTGAAGTTCTCTTCACCCACACCAACATAAAAAGAAAAAGAGAACCGCGAGGGCTCTCTTTTTCTTTTTGGTCGAAGTGTGGAGATTCGAACTCCAGGCCTCCAGTACCCGAAACTGGCGCGCTACCAACTGCGCTACACCTCGAAATGTTTAGTTTTTGAATATGATTAAATGAGAACTGAGAGGTGGTCTTTCCGCGCGCCCTAGCGGGCTGAACTCCACCGTCGCATAGTTTGCCGCTCGCGATTTTGTTTGTTGCTTTTTGTTCCGCTTTAGTCGGATTTTCGGCTTTCTTCTGCTCGCACGGCAATATACCGCAAGCGGTATGCGCGAATTGTTTCGCGGACTTCACTATTATAACACACCACCGCCGTTTTGTCAATGCTTTGCGGAAAAAATGCGGTGGTGATGTGTTATATTTTTGCATTAGATATGTGCGTATAAAAATTAGAGAGAGGCTATAAAGCTTTCGATGGCAGGGGTGATAAGCCCGTATCCCACGGGGGTGAGGTGCTGACCGTCGCAATATGCCTTGCCCAGAGCGATGTTCTCATCGGACGAGAGCGAGGCGTCGTAGTAGCACTTGAGGCTCGGGTTGAGCGGGGTGCGCTCCCAGAGGTCTATGTAGGGGATACCCCACTTTTTGCAGACCTCGATGGCGCGGAGAAAGTAGGTGCGGCGGCGCTCGGCGTGTGGGGGAAGTCCCATTTTATGCGCGACGATAAAGCCGATTCGGGCGGTGGGGTAATAAGATGTCGCCTTGAAGAAGAGCGACTCGAGAGCGCCCGTAAAGGTTGAATCGTCGTAATTGCCGCTATAATCGGAGGGGTCGAGGCTGCCGATGCGCTCGGGGCTCGAGGCGAGAAGGTCGGCGTCATTAGTTCCGCCCTCTAAAATGAGATAATCGAGCGAGGGGTGGAGCTCGTGTATTTTGTCGATATTGCGCGAAACCCAATGGCGAGGTTTTTTCGTGCCGTCGTCCGAGTTGCTATATAGCTCAGCCGTGACAGTTCCGCCACCGATGCCGTAGTTGTACCACTCCATCTCGTTTTTCTCGCCGATGAGATTACCCCAGGGCAGACGTCCCTGCTTTGGGTTGCCCTGGCAGATGCTGTCGCCGTCAAAGACGATGGTTTTTTTATAAAGCGGGTTTTTCTTGTATTCCATTTTCCTGTTTCCTTTCGGATTATTTTATATTACCTAAATTTTCTTGTAGCCGACAAGCTGCTTTGCCCAGCTTCCGCGGCAGAGTATAAACAGTCCTGCCAAAAGCTTCAGTATTTCTGTTGCTTGACAAATGAGGAAAAATATGTGTATATCGAGGTTGGTAAAGTGCCCTATCGCAAGCGAGAGGGGAACGACGATAGCCCACATAAATCCGCTGTCCATAAGGAAAGTGACGAGGACGTTTCCGCCCGAACGAATGGCATAGTACGAGGCGTGTGAGATTGCGTAGAAGGGAAGGAGCAGCCCCGAAACGACGGTCATATAGGCGGCGAGGCTTCGGACGGTGTCCGAGGTTTCATATATGAGTGGGAAGAAGGGGGCTGCGACGAGCATAACCGCGCCCATCACAGTTGCGCAGAACACCGAGAAGGCGAGCATCTTCCAAGCCGAGTCGCGCGCTTTTTCTATATTACCCGAGCCGAGCTCGGCTCCGACGATTATTGCTATTGCCGCGCCGCAGGAGAGATATACTACGCTCGCAAGGTTGATAATAACCGAGGAGATGTTAATTGCCGCGACGACGTCAAGACCTCGGAGCGAGTATGCTTGATTACGCATCGTCATGGCAACCGACCAAAGACACTCGTTTAAAATGAGCGGCAGACCGCGGACGGCGATATTGAATACGAGCGTCCTCGGAAGCTTAAAGGAGCGGTACGCGCCCCGTACGAAGCGATAGCGCGAGTGCCGGGTGTGCGTTAGAATTACAATAAAGGCAAGCTCGATAAAGCGCGAGATAACCGTGGCAATAGCCGCGCCTCTGACGCCCATAGACAAGCCGAATATGAAAACAGCGTTGAGCAGGCAGTTGCACACGATCGCGACTATGCTTGAATACATAGGCAGGACGGTTTCGCCGGTTTCGCGCAGGGTCGAGGCGTATGCCTGCGAGAGCGCGTACGGTATCATTCCTATGACGAATACCGTAAGATAATCCTTGCCGTGCTTTAGTGTAAGAAGTAGGTCGCCGCCTCCCTCGCCTGCGTGCAGAAACGAGGAAATTAGCGCCTCGTCAAAGGCGAGAAACGCCGCCGTGCCGAAAGCACCGAGCAAAACCGCCGAAATAAGCTTGAAGCGGAAGGTGTTGCGCACGCCCGAAACGTCGTTCGAGCCGTGATACTGCGCGGTGAAAATTCCGCCCGCAGACATAGCGCCGAATATGAGAAGATTGAAGATAAAGACGAATTGATTGACTATCGAAACGCCCGACATCGCCTCTGTGCCGAGCGAGCCGACCATAACGTTGTCGAGTAGGTTGACGAACTGCGTCAGTCCGTTCTGGACTATTATCGGTATTGCAATAGCGAGAATTCTTTTATAAAAGGCGCGGTCACCTACGAACTTTTTTAATATCATAATAACCTCGGGTGTTTTTTCTGTCATAAGTATAGCACATCAAAGCTAAAAAATCAAGCAAAAAGAGGCGAGAAAACTTGATTTTATTTTTTCGATATGTTAAAATATAGCTGTAAACCATAGTTTGCTCGGAAAGGCGGTAAAAAGCCGTGAAAAACGAAAGCTATTACAGAATAAAAGACGACCTCTCGCGCTCGGGGATAAAGCCGGGTGACGAGCTTCTCATTCACTCCTCGTTTAAGTCGCTCGGAGGCGTCGAGGGCGGGATAGAAACGCTCATTGAGGCGCTGCTCTCATACCTTGGCGACAGGGGAACTCTGCTTATGCCCGCGCTTTCCTTTGCGACGGTGAATAATCCCGAGAGCAATTTTACCTTCGATATTCTTAACACGCCCTCCTGCGTCGGCGCTGTAACCGAGGTTTTCAGAAAGTACGGCGGCGCTTTGCGCAGTATGCACCCGACGCACTCGGTTTCGGCACTCGGATACAGACAAAGGGAGTACACCGAGGGGCATTACCTCGATAACACCCCCGTCGGCGAGCACTCGCCATTCTATCTTCTGTCACAGCTTGGCGGAAAGGTCTTGATGCTCGGCTGTGGCACGCGCTCTAACACATCGGTGCACGGCATAGAGCAGATGGCGGGCGTTCCCTACGTACTAAGCGACGAGCTGCGCGAATATACCCTAATCGGTTCGGACGGCGTCGCGCGGAAAAAGAACTATTACTACCATTATATCGGTCAGCGCGGATTTATGCAGCGCTACTCAAGACTTGAAAATCTGATGGAGTTTGGCAAATTTAAAGTGCTTAACGCTGATTGCAATCTTATCGACTCGGCGACTATGTGGCGCGTGGGCTTGGAAAAATTAAGAGAGGACGCCTATTATTTCGTCGATAAAGCAACTGTGTAGTTTTATTTTTCGCCCGTAGGTTAAATTCGGTTCTGCCGTGTTGACAAAGCTGTCATATAATGTTATTATTTATGTAGAAAGTGAATAATGGCATTATGCAAAATTACGGTGAGGGACTTCTTGAATTTGAGAGGGCTCTTGATAAAGGAGATGTAAATATGGCTGAGGTTATGCTGGAAAAAATAAATTCTGCGGTACGCGACGACTTTGCCGCCCTCGTTTTGCGCGAGGAGGAGAAGTATCACGCACGGGTAAACGAGGTTGCCTCTCGCATAGAGCGCGAGGATATACGCGTCCTTTTGCTTGCAGGACCGTCGGGCTCTGGAAAAACCACGACGGCAAACCTCATATCCGATGCGGTTCGCGCGCTCGGTGAGGAGTGTATGGTCGTTTCTCTCGACGACTTTTACAGAAACTCGGACGACCCCGACTATCCGAGGCTTTCGGACGGCAGCCGCGATTACGAGTGCCCCGAGGCTTTGAGGCTCGACGAGGTGCGCCGCGCGATAGAGACCATCAGTCGCGGTGAGGTATTTGAGATACCGAAATACAATTTCAAGGTCGGTGCGCGCTCTTACGTCAAAAAATACGAGGCAAGACCTCATTCCTGCGTCATAATAGAGGGACTTCACGCCCTTAACCCAAAAATTTCCGAGGGGATTGATAAAAAAGGCGTTTTGAAGCTCTTCGTCAGCGTTTCTACCAACGTCAATCTTGAGGGTGAGCGTCTTATCTCGGGAAGAAAGGCGCGCTTTGTTCGCCGTATGGTCAGGGACAGCATTTACAGGAATGCCGACGCCGAGAAAACGCTCGAAATGTGGCAGCACGTGCTCTCGGCAGAGGACGTTTACCTTTATCCATACAAGGCAACGGCAGACCTCGCCTTTGATACCTTCCACCTCTTTGAGCTTTCGGTTATGAAGCCGTTTGTGCTTGAGCTTATTTCCGAAGAGCTTGCAAAGAGAAACGCTTACGCTAACACCGTCCTCTCGGCAATGAAGAGAATTGCCTCTGCAACCGACGAGGCAGTGCCCGACGACTCGCTCATACGCGAGTTTCTTCCCGGGGGCAAATACGAGCATTTGTACTGACCCGTGTTGAGTTTTCCCGTATTTTTAACATCGAAAAAGGAGTAAAAATGAGAAATTACGAGAAGCTTTCTCCCGAAATAACCGAAAGAATTAAATATGATATAGAGCACGGCACACGCCCCGACTTTTCAGCAAAGGGAAGCCTCGCCGTGCGCCGTAATCCCGACTACGACAGGGAGTCTGTCTGGCGTCCTGCCTACGTGCGCGACGTCGATAAGATAATGCACAGCCCCTACTACAACAGATACACCGACAAAACGCAGGTGTTCTCGTTTTTCAAGAACGACGATATCACAAGACGCGCCCTGCACGTTCAGCTCGTGTCGCGTATCGCGCGCTCGATAGGCTCGGTGCTCGGTCTTAACCTTGACTTGATAGAAGCTATTGCGCTCGGTCACGACATAGGGCATACTCCCTTCGGTCACGCAGGCGAGAGGTATATTAGCGAGGTATATCACGCTGAAACCGGCAGATATTTCAACCACAACGTCCACAGCGTCAGGGTGCTCGACGGAATTTTCCCGCTTAATATCACCCTCGACACGCTCGACGGCATAATCACGCATAACGGCGAGTTTGAGATGCACGAGTATCGTCCCTCGGTGATGCCCGACTTTGCCGCCTTTGACGCGATGGTCGAGAGCTGCTACGTTGACGAGAGCAATATAAAGAAAATAGTTCCCTCAACGCTCGAAGGGTGCGTTGTGCGTATTTGCGACATCATAGCCTATCTCGGCAAGGACCGACAGGACGCCCTCAGAGCTAAAATAACCGACCCTGAGGTAGCTATGGCAGACCCCGGTATCGGTACGATAAACGCCGAGATAATCAACAACCTAGAGGTTAATATAATAGAAAACAGCTACGGAAAGCCTTATCTTCTTATGGACGAGGAGCACTATAACGGTTTGCGCGAGGCAAAGCGCGAGAACTATGAGAAGATATACAAAATAGATAGGGTGGCAAAGGTGCTTGACGATACCGTGAAGCCTATGATGCAGAAGATGTATTATAAGCTCCTTTCCGACCTCAAGGCAGGGAACAAGTCCTCACCCGTGTATAAGCATCACGTTGACTTCGTTGCGGGAAATCACTATGCCGCAAAGACGCCCTATATAGAAACAGAGCCTAACCAGATAGTCGTTGACTATATGGCGTCGATGACCGACGATTATTGCACCGAGCTTTACGAATATCTCTTCCCCGACAGCAAAATAAAGATAAAATATCACGGATATTTTGAGGACTTGATGATATGAGCGAAAACAAGCCGAAAATCAGACTGAACGAGGATAAAGAGCTGGTTGCAAGAATAAAAGAGGGACTGAAGAAAAAGGACGGATACTGTCCTTGCAGGCTTCCGAGAGCCGAGGAATACAAGTGCATCTGCCGAGAATTCCGCGAGCAGATAGCCGACCCCGACTTCGAGGGGTATTGCCACTGTATGCTATATTATAAAGAAAGAGGATAGAAAAATGAAGGACAAAAACTGCGGATACTGTATGGGAGGCGAGCTTCTCGCAAAATTCGGTATTCCAATCTGTAAGCTCGGCGTAAGCGATTTGATACTCTTCAAGGAGCAGTCGAAGCCCGGTCGCGTAATAGTTGCCTACCGTGACCACGTGTCCGAGCTTGTTAACATCACCGAGGAGGAGAGAAATCTCTTTATGGCTGACGTCTGCCGCGCGGCAAACGCAATACATAAGGCGTTTAAGCCTAATAAGGTCAATTATGGCGCGTACGGCGACACGGGCTGCCACTTGCATATGCATCTCGTCCCGAAATACGAGGGCGGCGACGAATGGGGCGGAACATTCCAGATGAACCCTAACAAAACCTATCTCACCGACGCCGAGTACGCCGAAATGATAGAGAAAATCAAGGCGAATTTGTAATAAAGGAAGCACAAAGGGTGTCCGATTTATTCGGACACCCCGTTTTTTATGTCTATATCCTTTAGCCTCTCTTCAATCTCTTTGATTTTCAAGGAAAGCCCCTCTTCTATCGCGCGCTTGAAAAGCTCGAGGTTTTCATTTCTTTTTTCCTCGCTTATCTCGGGATTTTTATTAGAATTTTCCATAATTTACTCCCCTTAAAAATCTGTATAAAAACAAAAAGTGCGGCAACCGAAGTCACCGCACCGAAAAACGCAGAACTCCAATTGTCGCCAAACAATCTACCCGTAATATAGCTTCGCTAATATCTCAGTGGGAGCCGCGTTTTTACTAAAAGCAGGCACTGAGATAATTAACGAAAAAAGATATGGCTATTCCTTAAAAAAGAAAAAACCTAGATTTACGGATATTAAGATTGTTTGGCATCTACATTGTAGCACATTCCGTGAAAAAATTCAATATAAATAGCAAAAAAACCGCCCAAAAAAACTTTTTTAATTTTTTTTATAAAACCTCTTGACAAAACGCATTTTATTTGCTATAATATCTAGGCGTCAACGGAAGGTTAGCTCAGTTGGGAGAGCATCTGCCTTACAAGCAGAGGGTCACAGGTTCGAGCCCTGTACTTTCCACCAGAGTCGAAAGGCTCACTTATCGGGATGGCTTGGTAGCTCAGTTGGTTAGAGCGCTAGCCTGTCACGCTAGAGGTCGTGGGTTCGAGCCCCATCCGAGTCGCCACCCGATATGCCTCTGTAGCTCAGTTGGTAGAGCAGGG
>JAFVXK010000021.1 GCA_017501175.1 Clostridia bacterium
AAAACGGCGGCTGGGTGGACCGTGACAAGCTGGAGCCCAAGCACTTCAAGAAGTGGGTGGATTTCTGCAAGGAGCGTGGCCTGGGCTGTGACTTTAACCCCACTTTCTTCTCTCACCCCATGTGTGATCCTCTGACCCTGTCCTCTCCCAACGAGGAGACCCGCAAGTTCTGGGTTGAGCACGGCAAGGCTTCCATCCGCATCTCCCAGTATCTGGCAGACGAGCTGGGCCAGCCCTGCGTTATGAACATCTGGATTCCCGACGGCTACAAGGATATTCCTGCGGACAAAATAGGTCCGAGAGCAAGATTTAAAAAGTCTCTTGACGAGATACTTGCAACCACCTACGACAAGGAAAAGGTTTACGTAACCCTTGAGTCAAAGGTGTTCGGCATCGGTCTTGAATCCTATACCGTAGGCTCGGCAGAGTTCTGCCTCTCCTACTCCATAGCAAACGGCATCACGCCTCTTATGGATAACGGTCACTATCATCCCACCGAGGTTGTTTCCGACAAAATATCCTCGCTTCTTCTCTTCAGCGATAAGATTGCTCTTCACGTAACTCGCGCGGTCAGATGGGACTCCGACCACGTTGTAATATACGATGACGAAACGCGTGAGATAGCGAAGGAAATAGTAAGAAACGATGCTCTTGACAGAGTATTTATTGCGCTTGACTATTTCGACGCATCAATAAACAGAATATCGGCTTGGGCAGTTGGTGCAAGAAACATGGCAAAGGCGCTTCTCTTTGCTCTTCTTCAGCCCTCGGCTATGCTTAAGGAGCTTCAGGACAAGAGCGATTATACCAAGGTTCTCGCTATAAGCGAGGAGCTTAAGACCCTGCCGTTTGGCGACGTTTGGGACGAATATTGCGAGAGATGCGGTGTGCCTGTCGGTATGGACTGGATAAAAGAGGTTGAGCTTTACGAGGCAAACGTTCTTTCAAAGAGAGCTTAACACAAACACTAAGTCAAAAGGGAGAGGAAAATTTCCTCTCCTTTTTTCTTGAAAACGCCGTTAACGCTCCGCGCTTTTGGCGAAAAGCTCGGATTTTATAAAATATTTTGAGAAAATTTCAAAAACATATTGCTTTTTTTCGTGTTTTGTGATAAAATACCTTTATAATTTATGATGCGCGAGTAGCGCAAAAATAAAATTTGAGTATTTCGCTGATGAAAGGATAAATAAATGGAGTACGTTCTTCTTGCAATATTGCTTGTATGTGCTTTAGTTATCGTTGTTGCCGTTATCTTCCAGAAGAGTGGAGAGAAGGGACTTTCCGGTACTATTGCAGGTAATTCTGAGACCTATTACGGCAAGGATAAGACCGGCGGAAGAGATAAGATGCTTTTCAAGTGGACTCTTATTGCATCTATCGTTTTTGCGGTTGCGGTTGTAGTAGTGTACGTTATTCAGCCCGATTACACAAAGGGATATGACGTTGACGCTTGGCAGACGCTCTCGCAGTTCGCAAGCATTTTTAAATAATTGAAGTCAACTGCCGTGCAAAACACGGCAGTTGGTTTTTTGAAGGAGGAAGGGAATGAAAAAAAGAATAACGTCGCTTCTTTTGATTGACCTTTTGTTCCTGTTTCTTCTCATAATATCGGGCGCGGTAAACGGGATATGGGGACAGCTTATTTATTTCTTTGCATATCTGTTACCAATAGGAGCAGGGCTTCTTATACTTCGACGGCAGGACGATTTTTCTATGTCTTCGGCGCTTGTTATCAGAAAAGACAGGATTATTTTCGGGGCGGCACTTTTTGCTCCTACTATGCTTCTTATAATTGCCGTTTCGGCACTGACGACGCTTGTTCTTGCCCTTTTTGGAAAATCGAATGATGTCGATGTGTCGGGGGCACTTGTTTACGAGCTTTTCCGTCACGCGCTTATTCCGGCGGTCCTTGAGGAGCTTCTTTTCAGATATATTCCGATAAAGCTTCTTTCTCCGAGGTCAAACAGGGGCGCGATTTTTGTGTCGTCGTTGCTTTTTGCTCTGGTACACCTTAATCTTTTTCAAATTCCATACGCACTCCTTGCGGGAGTAATATTTGCATTTCTGACGGTGGCGTGCGGCAGTATTTTGCCGGCGATGATTTTGCATTTTTTAAACAACGCGGTGTCTGTTGTATGGATGAGAAATCCCGATATAGCACCTGCTGTTATTATCTCTGTTTTCGCTTTGCTGTCGGTACTCTCTGCCGTTTATATAATACGAAAGCGCAGGGAATACGAAAAGGAGCTTCTTTGCGCCCTTTCGGGTGAGAGGGTTGGATTTTCCGCCGAGCTTCTCGTGATGACGGCGGTTTGCCTTATAATGTCCTTGCTATCTCTTTGAGGTGATTATGGAAATTTTAAACGATGAGTTTTATATGCGACGTGCGCTTGAGCTCGCGCGCGAGGCAGAGACTATTGACGAGGTCCCCGTCGGTGCTGTTGCAGTCCGTGACGGCGAAATAATTGCCGAAGCGTACAACACACGCGAGAGCACGAGGTGCGCCACGCATCACGCAGAGGTCTTGTGCATTGAGCGCGCCTGCGAGGCGCTTGGCGGTTGGCGACTTCCGGGGGTGACGCTTTACGTTACGATGGAGCCCTGCGCTATGTGCGCGGGCGCGATAATAAACGCCAGAGTTGAGAGGGTTGTTTACGGCGCGCGTGACATACGCTTTGGTGCGTTTGGCTCGCTTATCGACCTTTCGAGCGTCGGGCTCAATCATAAGCCCGAGGTTGTCGGCGACGTTCTTGGCGATGAGGCACGTGAAATTTTAAGTACATATTTTCGCAAAAAACGGGAAAAATTAAAAAAAGAAAAAGCAACGCTCCCCGACTGATGCGAGGTAATATGAAGAAAATAGCGCAGGTTATAGGTTCAAAAAGGCTGACGGCAGACGTTTTTACGGTTGCCGAAACCGTAAGGAAGCTTAACCGGCGCTTTTCCTTTGACGTAATCATACCCAAGGACGCCGAGTACCGTGAAAAGCTTTTGGGGCTTGGCGCGAGGGTTATCAGCTTCGAAGAAACAGAGGGACTTAGCGCAAGAGCGGTGCTTGGCTTTAAGCGGTATTTTTGCGAGAACAGGGCGGATATCGTGCATACCTTTGCTTCGGCGGGGGCAAGGGTCGGAGCAAGACTTGCGGGAATAAAGACCTGCATATCCTCGCGGGGATACAACGGTAAGGCGGATAATCGGCTGAAAAAGCTTGTTTCACCCGTCTATAACGCTTTCACGACGCTTACCCTTTGCACGTCTAAAGACATTTTCGACGCTCTTGTCAGAGAGGGAGTGAGAAAAGACAGAATTTTTCCGCTTTTGCCATCGGGCATTAGCTTAGAGTGGGGAGATAGGGACGAAAATAGCAAATCAGAGGACACGCTGATAGTCTGTCCGTTGCCGTTTTACAGGGGATTTGGGCAGAAAACTGTTTTGAGGGCGTTTTCTGCTCTACAAAAGAAATTACCGGCAAGGCTTCTCTTTATCGGAGAAGGACCTGAGAGGGAAGAGTGCCGTTTGCTTGCCGGCAGACTGGGAATAGGGGGGCGTGTTGATTTTTTAGGCAATGAAATGACAACCAAAGTTTACAATACGAAGCCTGCGCTTACGGTTTTTACACATGAGGATAGCTGGGAGCTTCCGTTTTCTGTTCTCGATGGGGTAAGAACCGATATAGTTGCAAGTGACATTCCCGAAAACAAGGAGCTTTTCTTTGGCAGGGCTGATTTTTATTTACACGGAGATGAGTTTTCACTTGAGAGAGCCATAATTCGAGCTCTTTTGGGTAGAAATAGCCTTGTTGAGAGGAAGGAAGCACACATCACTCCGCTCGGTGCTATTTGCGAGGCGTATGAGTGCATATATACAACCTTGCTTTCGTTGTAAAATTGCAGTTGACTTTTTCCTTTGTTATGTGAGCCTTCTTTATCGGCGCTTTACTACAAATTCATTTATTTGATTGACTTTTTAACTTATATATGGTAAAATGAATAGTATGAAGAAGGAATATATTGAATGCGGTATCGTGCGCTCCGCGCACGGAGTCCGCGGACTTATGAAAATTGAATCCTGGTGCGACAGCCCGAAGGTGCTCGCAGAACAGAAGCGCGTTTTTCTTGCCGAGGGAGAAGGCAAATATAAAGAGCTTCAGGTCACGGGCGCATCGGTTATGGGCGAGCTCGTTTTAATGGGTCTTTCCGGTATTGAATCGCGCGAGGACGCCTTTGCTTATCGCGGAAGAACTCTTTATCTTCATCGGGCGGATATTCCCGTTAAGAAAGGAGCGGTTTTGCTTGCCGATATTATAGGACTTCCCGTAATAGACGAGAGAAGCGGAAAAATATACGGCAGGGTCAAGGACGTGACCGATTCTCCTGCGTCAAAGCTTTACGTTATAGAAACGCAAACGGGCGAGGTGCTTTTACCCGGCGTTAAGGAATTTGTGAAAAGGGTAGATACCGAGACGGGAGTATATATCACTCCTATTCCGGGATTTTTCGGTGACGGCGATGAAATTTGACGTATTGACGCTCTTTCCCGAAATGGTCAAGGGGGTTCTCTCGGAGAGCATAATAGGCAGGGCGCAGACCGCCGGAATAATTGAGGTCGAGTGTCACAACATAAGAGATTTTTCAAAGGATAAGCACAGAAAGACCGACGATACACCCTTTGGGGGCGGTGTCGGAATGGTTATGACCTGTCAGCCGATTTTCGACTGCTATGCCGACGTCAAGGGCAGAATACCCGACGGAGCGCGCACCCGTGTCATATATATGTCGCCAAAGGGCGCTATATTTAATCACGATACGGCAAAAAGACTTGCTGAATATGACAACCTCATATTCCTCTGCGGACATTACGAGGGAGTGGACCAGCGCGTGATAGATTCCATAATCGACGAGGAAATATCAATAGGCGACTACGTAGTCACGGGAGGAGAAATTCCGGCGTGTATAGTGATTGACGCAGTGGCAAGACTGAAGGAAGGTACTCTTGCCTCAAAGGAGTGCTACGAGGGGGAATCGGTTGCCTCCGGCATACTTGAGTATCCGCAATACACAAAGCCGAGAGTTTATAACGGAATGGAAGTTCCGGAGGTTTTGCTCTCGGGCGACCATAAAAAAATAGATAGGTGGCGTCTTGAAGCGGCGGTTGCTATAACGAGGGAGCGCCGTCCGGATATGCTTCTTTTGCACCCCGAATATGAGGAAGCACTTTTGCCAAAGTCAAAAAAGAAGCAAAAAAACAGGAAGAACACCGAGAATTAAAAAGAAAAGGAGGGGTACCGTGTCGAAAAAACCTCTTAAAAGCTTACTGCTGGGTTATGAAACGCCCGTGTATTCGCGCGAGGACGGCGGAGAGATAAATACGGGTATAAAGTTTTGGGAGCGCTCGCTTAGCGGAAGCATTACCTCTCGAAAAAAGAAAATACTGACCTCGGGTATAGTCAGATTTTTTAACGCGTTTTTGCGCTTTATTGCCTACACCAGCACAAGAGGATTTGGCGCGCTTTTCCTCTCGTTTGGGCTTTTATCTATAACGGTAGGACTTGGAAAAGCTTATTTCGGCATTATGGATTCGGGATTTGGTTTTTCTGTAATCGCCGGCGCTGTTTTTGCTATTTTTGCAATTCCTCTTCTTCTTATCGATAGGCCTTTTTGCATAGCTCTTCAGGATTTTGGCTTGACGGATTACATATTCTTCGAGTTTTTCTCGATAAAGAGAATGCACAGGCAATCAAACGAGCGCGGTGTTCCTATTCTCGCTATGGTAATTGCAGGGCTTGTCTTTGCGGGACTTGGCGTGTTTTTCAGCTTGGATAAGGTTCTCGCAGTTATTTTGGCAGCCGTTGTGATATATCTTTCCTTTGTGTCGCCGGAATTTGCGTTTTTCTCAATAATAATAGTATTGCCATTAGTTCCGCTTATTGACCGCGGGCTGCTGGTTTTCGGCTGTATGATAGGCGCGGCGTTTATTTCCTTTATGCGTAAGGTAATATTCGGCAAGCGTATTTACTCGATAGAGCAGTACGATATAATTATTGCGATTTTCCTTCTCTGCGTCCTTATAAGCGGAATTTTTATGAAAGGGCTTCAGTCCTTTGAGAGCTCGCTTCTGTTTGTGCTGTTTGCTCTCGGTTATCCGCTTGCAAGCAATCTTATTGTAAACCGTAGGTTAGCAGACTGCGCGTTGGGAGCTTTGCTTATTTCCTCGGTTTTCACGACATTCGGTACGGCAATAGAAGTTTTTAGTGTAATTGAGGCGAGCGGTATCGCGGCTTTGCAAAATTACTCGGCTGTATCTACGTTTGGAAGCTCGGGAGTGTACGCTGCGTATCTTGCCGTTGTGATTATAGCGTCGGTTTACTTTATGTCGGTGTCAAGGCATAAGCCTGTATGCGCTCTGTATGCAGCAGCTTTTGCGGTAAATCTCATCTGCCTTATTTTCACAGGACGCATCGACCTTTTGGTTGCGCTTCTTTCGGCTCTGATAGGCTATGTAATTGTAAAGCACGGAGGCAGGCTTGCTCCCCTTTCCATAGTCGCCGTACTTTTGCCGCTTCTTATGGTGGCGCTGCCTGCTGAGCTTTTTGACGTTGTCATGAAGGGCGCGGGGTTCGCCTACTCAAAGGCGGAGCTGGTTTCGCTTTGGGAGTGCTCGCTATCTATGCTCGCAGACAACCTTCTTACAGGCGTCGGAATAGGAAGCGACAGCTTTGCCTCTGAAATAGTGAATTACGGTCATACAGGCACAGCAAACGCCTCAAACCTCTTTATCGAGATAGGCTGCGAGGCGGGAGCAATTGCGCTTTTCTTCTTCCTTCTCGCTATGGTAGTGCGCGTTTTCCACCGCTCGACTTACAGGGTATATAGGTCGGGCTCACAGGTCAGTGCGCTTTCGCTTTCTGCGGGAGCTATGATAATTGCGCTTGCAGCATTCGGTATGACCGAATATATCTTTGCAGACCATACTATGTATTATCTTTTCTGGTGCATATTCGGTATCGGAAGCGCGGCTCTTAGAATTTCAAAGCGCGAGCACGACGACAGGGTTATGTACTACGGCGATTTGATGAGCGTAGATTCCTCGGTTTTAGACGTGAAAATATCATAATTTGTGAAATTTGCTAAAAAAATACCCGAAAAAATGTAAAAACCTTTCAAAAAACTTTTCCAAAACACTTGATTTTTATTTTTCAATTTGATATACTATTTTTAATAAGAAATGTCTCTAAGGAGAAAATACGATGATTTCACGCGGCGTAACTATAGAAAACGGTGTAGGTCTGCACGCAAGACCGGCTACCTTCTTCGTACAGAAGGCGAATTCCTACAAGAGCTCAATCTGGGTTGAAAAGGGCGACTGCAGAGTTAATGCCAAGAGCCTTCTCGGTGTCCTCTCGCTCGGTATTTCTCAGGGCTCGGCTATAACTATAATAGCTGACGGTCAGGACGAGGCAGACGCTGTCGCGGGGCTTACGGCTCTCGTAGAGAGTAAGTTCGAAGGAATTTAAGCCATAAAAGAGAGTCGAACCCTCGGTGTTCGGCTCTCTTTTGTATAATAGCATACTGCTTATGAGGGGAGGACCTGTATGACGGTGCTTGAAAGGCTTCGGGACAAGGCTAATTCGTTGCCGATGTCGCCTGGAGTTTATATAATGAAAAACGCCGACGGGCAGGTCATCTACGTCGGAAAGTCGAAAAAGCTGAAAAACCGTGTCACAAGCTACTTCACGGGCACAGGACACAGCTACAAAACGGCAAAAATGGTCAGCCACGTGCGCGATTTCGATTACGTCGTCTGCTCGACGGAGATTGAGGCGCTCACGCTTGAGAACGTGCTGATTAAAAAGCACATACCGAGGTATAATATAAAGCTAAAGGACGCGAAGTCATATCCATACATCAAGATAACGGCAGAGGTATATCCAAAGCTTTTCGTAACTCGCGACAGAAAGAGCGATAAGGGAAAATATTTCGGACCCTACCAAAGCTCAGAGGCGGCGCATACCGCACTCGAGGCGGTAATGAGAATATTCACTCTTCCAACCTGTAAGCGCAGCTTTCCGAGAGATATAGGAAAAGAGCGCCCCTGCATATACAGGGATATGGGCAGATGCATAGCGCCTTGCGCCGGCGGCGTTTCGGCAGAGGAGTATTCAAGGCTCGTCAAGTGCGCTGAGTGGGTGCTTTCGGGTAATTCGAAGGAAACTAAGACAGAGCTTGCACGCGAGATGCAAAGAGCGTCGGACGAGCTTGAATTTGAGCGTGCGGCAGTCCTGCGCGACAGCATAAACGCCCTTGATAAGCTCTCGGAAAAGCAAAAGGTCGTTGCCGACCTTAAGGTTAACCGCGACGTCTTTGCCGTTTACGTTTCGGATACCGAGGGTGCGCTTGCCGTCTTGACTGTAAGAGAGGGAGCGCTTATAAACAAGCAGGAATTTATCCTCTCGGCAGAGGACGCGGCATCAAGCGACGACGTCATTTCCTTGATAGCCAACTACTACGACGGCACGGGAAACCTGCCGAGAGAAATAATGCTCGATTTCCCGCTCTCGCCCGAGGACACCGAGCTCCTGTCGGAATATCTTTCGATAGGACAAAGACACAAGGTTACGATAAGATTTCCCGAGCGAGGCGACGGACGCGCCCTGTGCGATATGGCAGAGAAAAATGCGATGGAGGCTTCAAGGCAGTATAGACTTGAGGGCGAAAGAGAGGACAAGAGCCTTCGCAGGCTTGCGGAGCTTCTCGGTCTTTCGGAGCTTCCGAGGCGTATTGAGGCATACGACGTATCAAATATCGGCAACGAAAACATAGTTGCGTCGATGGTAGTCTATCAGGGCGGAAAGCTGAAAAAGAGCGATTACAGAATATTCAACATAAAAACCACAGCCGGAGCTGACGATTACGGCGCTATGCGTGAGGCACTCAGAAGACGCCTTTCGCATATAGGCGACGGCACGGCATCTCTTGGCGAAGACCCCGATATGCTCCTTATTGACGGCGGCGCGACGCACGTCGCCGTGGCACGAGAGGTCGCCGCGGAGATGAATACCGACGTCCTCATTTACGGTATGGTAAAGGACGAGTTTCACAAAACGCGCGCCCTCACAGACGGCGGCGCAGATATCGCTATTGCGCGGGAAATGAACGTCTATGCGCTGATTTACAAAATACAGGAGGAGGCGCACCGCTTCGCCCTTAAAAATTCGCAGGGAGCAAAGGCGCGGACAATGACGCATTCTTCGCTCGAAAAAATAAAGGGAATAGGTGCGAAAAAGGCAAAGCTCCTTCTCTCGAAAATGACGCTCTCGGAGATACGCTCGGCGAGCGAAGAGGAGCTCTCGAAAATCGACGGAATATCCGCCCGAGATGCAGAGGAGATATGCCGATATTTCAAGGAAAAACGAAAGGAAGTCACACCCCGTGTTAAGAATAATAACAGGAACGGCTAAAGGAAAAAAGCTCAAAACCCTCGAGGGAGAGGCAACCCGCCCGACTTCAGAGAGAATTAAAGAGGCGATATTTTCCTCGCTTCAGTTTGATATAGAGGGCAGGCGAGTGCTTGATTTGTTTGCAGGCTCGGGGCAGATGGGGCTTGAGGCTTTATCTCGCGGCGCTGACACGGTAATGTTCGTTGATTCCTCGCGCGAGGCGATGGAGATAGTCAAGGAAAACGCCGTGACTACGGGATTTACGAGGCAGTCTAAATTTACCGTCAGTGATTGGCGCAACTTCATAAGAAAGGCATCGGGCAGAGGCGAGAGATACGACCTCGTCTTTATAGACCCGCCCTACGCCGACGAGTGCTGTGCCGATGCGGCAGTAAGACTTGCTGCGGGCGGAATGCTCCCTCTCGGCGCGATAGTCGTTTTGGAATCGGGAACGGAAAGTATTGATATCGCATCTCTTGCAGGCTTTGAGCTTCTCAAATCCAAGGACTATGGCAAAAAGACCGCCCTCAATATTCTGATATACCGCGGGGGTAGCGAGGAATGAAGAGAGCTGTTGTGCCCGGAAGCTACGACCCCGTAACACTCGGTCATCTTGCCTTAATAGAGCGTGCGGCAAGACTGTACGACGAGGTGTACGTTGTGGCGTTTATAAATCCCGACAAAAAATACGCCTTTTCCGTAGATGAGCGGGTGAGTATGCTTATGCTCGCTACCGAGCATCTTCCAAACGTGCTCGTCAGCTATTCGTCGGGGCTCGTCATAGACTATATGCGCGAGCACTCGATAGACGAAATAGTCAAGGGCTACCGCAACAGGGCCGATTATGAATACGAGCTTTTGCAGGCGGAGTGGAATATGGAGCACGGCGGATACAGAACTGTGCTCTGGGAGTGCGCGCCCGAAATGGCGGAGATAAGCTCGACTCTCGCGCGCGAGAAAATAGCCACGGGAGAAAAACTTACCGAAATTTTGCCCGAAAAGGTAATAGAATACGTCAAAAATCTTGACAAAAACATTTGAATATTATATAATGATTATTTAGTAAAGAGTACACCTCGAAAGGAATAGCATAATGCAGGAAAGAATTGAAGAACTGAGAAAAAGCTTCAGTGCGGCACTCGCGGCGGCAACCGATGCCGATAGCCTTGAGAGCCTGAGAGTAGAATATCTCGGCAAAAAGGGCCACGTTGCCGAGCTTATGAAGGGACTGCGCGACGTCGCTGACAAGCGTGCGGCAGGTCAGCTTATCAACACGCTGAAGGTCGAGGTTGAGAGCGGAATAGAAAAGGCTACCGAGGAGCTTCGCGCGGCGGCTATCGCGGCAAAGGTAAGAGGAGCGAAGAAGTATAACCCCTCTCTCCGCGCGGCAGAGGCGCTTGGCTCGTATCATCCCATAACCCTTGCGACCCGTGAGGTTGAGGAGGTGTTTATCTCGATGGGCTTCACCATTGAGAACTACAATGAGATAGTTGACGACTATCAGTGCTTCGAGGCGCTTAATATTCCTAAGCATCACCCTGCGCGCGACATGCAGGATACATATTATCTTGACAACGGTCAGCTTCTGAAGACTCACACCTCTGCGGCGCAGAATCACATTATGAAGAAGTACGGCGCGCCTCTTCGCGCTATTTTCCCCGGCAGATGCTTCAGAAACGAGTCCACCGATGCCTGCCACGAGAATACCTTCTTCCAGATGGAAGGTATGATGATAGATGAGAACATCTCTATCTCGAACCTCATTTACTTTATGAAGACTATGCTTTCCGAGGTGTTTAAGAGAGATATAAAGGTCAGACTTCGCCCCGGATTTTTCCCCTTTGTCGAGCCCGGCTTTGAGCTTGATATAAACTGTCTTATCTGCGGCGGTGAGGGCTGTCCCTCCTGCAAAAATTCGGGCTGGCTTGAGCTTTGCCCCTGCGGTATGATACACCCCAACGTGCTTCGTGAGGGCGGAATTGATACCGAGAAGTATTCGGGCTTTGCGTTCGGTCTTGGTCTTACACGTCTTGCTATGATGAAGTACGGCGTTAAGGATATCCGCGACTTCAACGGCGGAAATCTTAAGTCGCTCTCGCAGTTTAAGTCTATATAAGGAGGTTTTCGGAATATGTTTTTATCTATGAATTGGATAGGCGACTTCGTTGACCTTTCGGGACTTGACAAGAAGGCGCTTATAAAGAACTTCACTCTCTCTACCGCAGAGGTAGAGGATATAATAGAGAAGGGTGCTGACATTTCGGGCATCGTCGTGGCGAAGATTCTCTCGGTTGAGAATCACCCCGAGTCAAAGAAGCTCCATCTTCTCAAGGTCGATAAGGGCGACGAGATAGTTAACATCGTTTGTGGTGCGCCCAACGTCAGAGAGGGAATGAAGGTAGCACTCGCAACAGTTGGCGGAAGAGTAGGCGAGATTACCATCGCTCCCCGCACCCTTGCAGGATATACCTCTTACGGTATGTGCTGCTCGGAGGCAGAGCTTGGCATTTCCGACGACCACTCGGGTCTTATCGAGATATTCGAGGACGTTCCGCTCGGCACTGACATTAAGGACGTATATGATATCGACGATATAATCTTCGAGGTTGATAACAAGTCGCTCACCAACCGCCCTGACCTCTGGAGCCACTACGGTATGGCAAGAGAGTTCGCGACCATTGCGAAAAGACCCCTTAAAGCTCCCGAGCTTCTTGATACCAAGCAGTTTGAGGGACTACCCGCCGTTATGGTTGACGTCAAGGCAACCGACCTCGTTTACCGTTACTCTGCAATAAAGGTCAAGAACGTAACTCGCAAGGTAAGCCCTGTCAATATGCGTATCCGCCTCTATTACTGTGGCTCTCGTGCGATAAACTTCCTTGCCGACCTTACCAACTACGTTATGATGGAGCTCGGTCAGCCGATGCACGCCTTCGATAATGCAAAGGTTGACAAAATCGAGGTTCAGACCTTCCCTGCAGGGCCGAAATTCACCACGCTTGACGGTGTGGAGCGTAACATCGACGAGAATATGCTTATGATAACCTCGGGCGACGAGCCCGTTGCTATCGCAGGCGTTATGGGTGGTGACGCCTCTAAAATTGAGGACGACACCACGACGCTTCTTCTTGAGTCGGCGACCTTTGACGGCGTTTCGGTCAGAAAGACTACCACCCGTCTTGGACTTCGTACCGACGCTTCTATGAGATACGAGAAGATGCTCGACCCCGAGCTTTGTAAGCTCGCAACCGAAAGACTTCTTAAGATACTTACCGAGCTTGACGAGGGGGCAGAGGTTATTTCGGCATTCACCGACAAGTACGTAAAGCACTATCCCGAAATTACTCTCAACTTCGATAAAAGGTACGTTGACAGATACACGGGTATAGACATCTCTACCGAAACTATTCTTGAAACGCTTACCGCGCTCGGCTTTGGCGTCGAGCTTCTTGGCGAGAGCTTCACGGTAAAAGTACCCTCTTGGCGTTCTACAAAGGACGTAACTATAAAGGCGGATATTATCGAGGAGATAACCCGTATTTACGGCTACGATAACTTTGAGATATTCACCGCAGAGAGCCCCATTCTTCCCGTGCGTAAGGAAACTCTCAAGTCGGACGAGGACAGAATGAAGGATATACTCGTTAAGAGCCATAGGCTTCACGAGGTACACTCGTACATCTGGTCGGATTCGAAGAAGAATTCCGAGCTCGGCATTGAAACTCCCGAGAACGTTAAGGTTATCAATGCGCAGACTCCCGACCACGCGCATCTTCGCGTGTCTATGATACCCACGCTCCTTGCATTTGCAAAGGAAAACCGCGGCTATGCCGACAGCTACGGACTCTTCGAGATAGGTCACACCGTCGAGGGACTCAGAGCCGACGGTAACTGCGACGAGAAGAATAAGCTCGGCGTAGTTCTTTATTCAAAGGTAAAGAGCGAGGAGGCTCTCTTCGGCTCTGCTGTGGATATTGCAAGAGAGCTTGTTTCGGACATTCTTCATAAGGACGCAGAGTTCAAGAGCGCAGATGCTCCCTATGATTTCGCTCACCCCGTCAATAGCTTCGACATCACCGTTGACGGCGCGAGAGTTGGCTACGTTGCCGTTCCTCATCCCACCGTGCTCGAGAATATCGACAAGAAGTGCGCGGTTGCATTCTTCGAGATAGCAACGGCTGACTTTGCCGAGATAAAGGCAGATACTACGAAGTATAAAGAACCCTCGAGATTCCCTGCGATAGAGATAGATATGACCTTTAATGCAGACGTTTCGAGCGTTGACTTCAAGGCTCTTACCGAGAGCGCAAAGGGAGTTGCCGGAGAGGCTCTCGCTGACGTTGCAGTGCAGGATATATACACCGCTGACGGAGTTTCGGCACTTACTCTTCGATTCGCATTCGTGTCAGAGGAGCGCACCCTTTCAAAGCAGGAGTTAGCACCCGCAATCGACGCGATAGCAACCGAGCTTTCGAAAATGGGACTCACGCTTAAGGTTTAATTTGCCCCGTAATTTGAGGGACACCGCTCTATGTGCGGTGTCCCTCTTGACTTTTTCTTCGGTTAGTGGTAAAATAGATCTGTCTTCTATATACTTTAATATAGTAATCCTCCTAAAAAACAAACGGAGAACGGTATGGATACAAACGAAATTACACAAAAGGACACCACAGCTGAGCTTGATGCAACAGTCAAGGTTTCTGTGGTAATGCCTATATATAATGCGGTAGAATATCTCACCGAGGCTATTGACTGCGTTCTCGGACAGACGCTCTCGGAAATCGAGCTTATCTGCGTTGACGACGGCTCAACCGACGGCTCGTTTGAGCTTATCAAGGAAAGACAGGCAAATGATAAGCGCGTCAGAATAATCACCGAGAATAACGCCGGTCCGTCGGCTGCGAGAAACAAGGGCCTCGCCAGAGCGCGCGGAGAGTACGTCATTTTCCTTGACGCCGACGATTTCTTCGAGCCGACGCTTCTCGAGAAACTTTACGGTCTTGCGACAAAGAAAAATCTCGATATAGCCGTTGCAAAATACGACCTCTATAACAACGCAACCGAGAAATTTGCTCCTCCGATAGAGTCGGAGCACGGCGAGCTCCTCGACGGCAGAAGAGTAATATCCAAAAGAGATAACCCTGACAAGATATTCCAAACTATGACCTGCTACGTTTGGAACAAGCTCTTTAAGCGTTCGTTCCTCGTTGAAAAAAATATTCAGTTCCACCCCGAGCTTTACGTTTTCGAGGACGTATATTTCGTGTGCGCCGCCCTGTCGCTTGCAGAGAGAGTCGGCAAGGAAAACTGCGTGCTCGTACATCACAGAATATACTCCGAGCAGTCAAGAGCAAAGCTTTTCCGCAAGTATTACGCACAAGTGCCGGTGGTTTACGAGAAGCTTCTTGAATTTCTCAAGAGCGACGGAATGTACCTTCCCTTGAAGCGCTCTTATCTCAACCTTTCAGCCAGCAGATGCTACAAGATATATAATTTGCTTTGGCAGGAGGTAAAGGGCGAATTTTACGATATGTATCACGAAAAATACGCCGAGGCGTTTGGCTGGGCAAAGGCTGTGCCCGAGGAGATTGAGTCGCCCGAGGTCCGTGATTTCGTCGCAAACGTACTCCTTCATAATCACGAGCAGTATCTCGACCGTGTGGCAAAGGGACTTGCGATAAATCCAGACAGGATTCCCGAAATGGTGAGAAAAAAGCGTAAGCGTGACAGATTTAAGGGCTTTTTCGCACGCATATTTAAGAAAAAAGAAAAGTGACAGATAACTGTCAGAAAATAAGAAACGAGGTTGTCAACCGACAGCCTCGTTTCTTGCGTTTTAAATGCTTTTGGGTAAAATTTTCGTTTTCAGGAATTCCTCGTACGCATCGCAAATGCCCTTTACGTCCTCACCAAAGGCTATTTGCTCACCCTTGTGAAGCCAAAGGATTTTATTGCACATAGAGCGCACCTGCGAGATGGAGTGCGACACGAGAATTGTGGTTGCTCCGCCTGCGATGATGGATTTCATTTTTGCCTCGCTCTTTTTTCTGAACGCTCCGTCACCAACCGAGAGCACCTCGTCAAGAATGAGAATGTCGGGGTTGACGAGCGATGCTATGGAGAATGCAAGACGTGATTTCATACCGCTTGAGAGCTGCTTGAATGGTCTGTCCTGAAAATCCTCGAGCTCGGCGAAGGCTATAATATCCTCATACGCCTCGTTCATAAACGGTCTTGTGTAGCCGAGAAGCGCACCGCGAAGATAGGTGTTTTCCCTTACTGTAAGATCGCCGTCAAATCCCGAAGCAAGCTCAAGAAGCGCGGCAATTCTGCCGTTACAAACGACGTTTCCCTGCGTCGGAAGCATAATTCCCGATATTGCCTTGAGAAGCGTTGATTTTCCTGCGCCGTTTGTTCCGATAATACCGAGCATATCGCCCTTATCAATGGAAAAGGTGACGTTTTTATTAGCCCAAAACTCGTTGACCTTGTAGTTGCCCTTCAGCTTCCTTATAACGAATTCCTTTATGCCTATATCCTTGAAATCTCCGGTTATGTAACGGATAGAAACGTTATTTACTTCTAATGCACGCATAGGTTTGCCGTCCCTTTCGTTAAACGTAATAAAGGAATTTGTGGTTGTTTTTCTTGTAGATAAGAGCGCCTATTCCGAGAATGACAAGAGGATATACGACAATTATCAGATTATGCCACCATTCAGGGAATACACCGCCTATTACAATTTTCCTGAAATAGCTTATGAAGGCATAAATGGGGTTGAGATAAAAGACCTTTTGCACCCACTCGGGAAAGGCTTCCACGCGGTAGAAAATAGCCGACAAATACATAAGAAGCTGAGCGAACACCGTCCACAAATACTGAACGTCACGGAAGAAAACGAACATTGACGAGAGTATCATACCAACGCCTATATTAAAAATGACTAGGCAGGCAATGGGAATAATGAGCGCAAAGAAATGAAAACCGAAGGTGATGTTGTCGATGATGCAGAATACAAAGAAAACGAGAAGCGTTATGCCGAAGTTAATAAGCGTTTGCAGATTTTTGGAAAGCAAAAACAGGAATTTCGGCACGTTCACCTTCGTGAAAATAGACGCATTGCTCATAAGCGTGGTCATTCCCTGTGTTGCCGACTCGTTAAAGTATGCAAAAACAAGGTTTCCGCAGAAAAGATAGGTGGTAAAATGAGGGACGTCCCGGTTTCCGAAGAGCTCTCCGAAAACCAGCCTCATAACGAGAAGCATAAGAAGCGGAGAAAGTACGCTCCAGCCCATACCTAAAACCGAGCGCTTGTATTTTTTCTTGAAATCGCGCTTTATAAGCTCTTCAAGAAGGAATTTGTAACGTTTGAGATTCTGAAGCATAGAAAAACCTCGTACTTTATTATTATAGGTCCGAAACGTATCAGCTCGAAAAGCGCCCTGCAATTCGCTTTTCTATCTCATAAAGCCTTTCCTTTATTCGAAGAAGCTTGAAAAGATAGTGGCGCAAAGCGTCTATTAAAGAACAAACAAGGTAAAGACATATTGCCGTTAAAAATATCGCGCCTATCATCGCCCAGATTGGCAGTGACGCTATTTCGGCGAATCGCCCCTTCATAAAGTTGACCCACACGAGAGGATTGACGTGGATAAGATATACGCCAAATGAAAGAGGAGCGAAAAATCCGATAATCTTTTTCATAGAAGTGCATTTGATTTGCGAGAAGCACAAAAGCAAAGCAAGACTGGATAGAAGTATCGTCGGGGATGTGTAATCAACGAGAACGCTTTTAGCGGCAGCCATTTTTTCGACCCAGGTAACCGTTATTGCGAGGAAATACAAAATCAAGCACAAATACGGTTTAATTCTGAAGCTGTCGCGGTATTTTGAAATACAAGCACCGATAAAATAGAGAATTGCCAGCCACAGCGGAGAATATCCCTTTGAGGTTACGAGTAAATCGTTGACAGGTGTTCCGATTACGGAGCTTCTGGCTAAGGTGTAAATGAAGGAAAAAAGCAAAATGGCGGAAATCAATGCTGCCATCACCTGCACCTTTTTCATATTCTCTACGACAAAGTTGATGAGAGGCGTGAAAAAGAAGGTGCAAAAATACGCTGTAAAATACCAATACGCTCGCTTCGTTACGGGAAGGATGGCCGTCCAATAGGAGTTTGCCGTCAAGGCGCTGCTGTTGATGAATAAAAACAGAACGGTAACGCCCAGGGTATAGAAGAGCACTTCCAGCCAAAGAAAAGCGATGTTAGTGTATTTGAATTTTGAGCGCAAGCCAACGTATCCTGAAATCAGCGCGTAGCAGTTGACCGCACAATACGCCGAAATTTCAACAAACCAAACGACTGCGTTTTTTGTACTGTCGGACGCGGTGGCGTTAATTACTCCGCCTTGACCGAGAATATGGAGAATGAGGACCATAAACATCGATATTATGCGCAACAAATCAAGCCCGAACAGTCGCTCGTTTGCTTGGAGCTTTGGAGAAACGGATGGAGCGTTTGTCATTTTACCTACCTGTTAATCAAAGAGTGCTTCGAATTCCTTTTCAATATCTTCGTTGTATTGTTTATAATCTACGTTCAGGGGCTTTATCTTGCCCTCGGCGAGCATTTTGATTCCCGAAAGCACGCCCTGCTCGGAATCGTCGACGAGCATTCCGCCGTGTCTTTCCATAAAGGTACGAGGTCCGGGGATATCGGTGGATATAACGGGCTTGCCGAGAATATCCGCTTCTATAAGGACAAGACCGAAGCCCTCGTAAAGCGACGAAAGGACAAAATAGTCGCATTTTTTTAACACGGTATAGGGGTTTTCCATATTCATTATGAGAATAATGCGCTCTGAAAGCCCGAGGTTAGAAATTTGCTCCGAGAGCTTTTCGTAAACTCCCGACAAGGAATATCCGCCGATTATAAAGAGATAACTGTCGGGGTTTTCCGCGTGGAATTTCGAGAATGCTGAAATAAGCCTGTCCTGCGCCTTTTCGGGAGCGAATCTGCCGATGTTGATGAACTTTTTATCGGTTGATTCGAGCGCCTCGCGTACCTTTTCGAAGGGAAGCGAGCAAGAAGCGTAGGAGGTCTCGGTAAATTCCTCGCCTGACTTTTCAAGAATTTCCTTATACCTGACGGTATTTTTTACGATTTTGATGTTATCCGTGCGACCCGAAATTTTCTTGGTAGGAGCTATCATGTCCTCGGTGACGACGGCAACGTTACGATATTTTCGGTATGCATAGTTGAGAACGTCACGACGCTGATTACCTTTTTTCGTTATTTCCTCAACTACGTTGCTGTGGACGAATATCGTGTTGTTACCTTTAAAGGCTGAAAACAGAAGAATAACATCGGCTTCATATCCGTTGAACTGTATGACGGAATCTATCCGCGCGTTACCGAAGAACTGCTTGAATTCAAAATCTATGCCGGACCGTGCAAGCTTCATATAAAGATTTGCCTTTATAAGCTTTTCGCGGAAGAGCTTTCTTATAATCCTGTCCTTAACGGATATGCAGGGGTCGGTTGAAAATGCGTAGTATTTTACGTTTTTTGGGAAGAGCTTAATAGTATCCTTATATTTTCCAACAACGTCGGAGCGGAAGGTAACGATATAATTTCTCTTTTCGAGGTCTACCGTGTGAAGAAGAGAAATAAGCGACGCGGTTATGCCGTTGCCGGAGAGATTGCCTGCGTAAATGAATACGTTTTCCTTTCCGTTATCGGCAATCGGTTGAAGGACGACTCCGCTTTCATCTCCGAGAATCATACAGTCGCAAAGATTTCTTGACGCGTTGATAGATTCGTAGGGGCAGAATTTTTCAAGAAATGCCTTGTCGTCATAGTTCTTCTCCGAGCGTATCTCTTCGAAGAGCGACGGAAGGTCGTATACTCTCGGGAAGGGAAGCTCGTTTATGTTCATATACATTCCGCGAGTTGCGAGATATTCTTCTTCGTCATAGGTGAAGAGAACCGTTTTTTTGCCTGTCACGGCAAAATCGAAGAATACCGAGGAGTAATCAGTAATCAGAACGTCGGCTGCGTTCAGGAATTCATAAACCTCGTATTCCTTCGGAAAAGGCTTTATTTTGTTAAACTCACTAAAGTTTACGGCATCGGTTGCGAGGGGGTGGAGATTTACGAAGAGCACCTCGTCGTCCCCAAGCATTTTCTCCATTTCGAAGAGGTAATAAACGAGATAAGCCGTGCTTTTCGAGGTTTTTCCTCGGGAAACCTGTCCGCGATAGGTGGGCATATAAACGTAGGTTCTCTTGCCCTCGAGCATAAGCTCGTCACGTACACGCGCCCGTGCCTCTTCGTCGAAGAAAATCTCGTTTCTCGGGTAGCCCGAAAGCATAACTCTTCCACCGGCGATGTTTTCGAGCATATAATCCTCAAGCATTATATCTCTGGTGTACTCGTTGGGATAGAGAAGAAAATCGCTTTTTACAAAATTACGCTGTATGTTTCCAAGCGTGTGGAATTCCGACGCATCGCTTCTTCCGAGCGTCTTCAAGGGAGTACCGTGCCAGGTGTTAAGGTAAATTTGCCCCTCTTTTTTGGCAAAATACGGCCCGAAGGACGTGTCGTTGATAAGGTATTTGGCACTTGCCAAAAGCCTCATATATTCGTCCGACGCCATCATTACCACGTTTACGTTTTGAATACCGCGGCTCTCAAGAAACTCGATGAGCTTGTTCATATATCTCCCCATAGAAGAAAGATATATTTTGTAATCCTTGTATTTTTCGTCTGTGGCTAGGTATCTCAGGATATAATATATGTTTCCGTCTAGCTTCTTTCCGTGCGTGGATTCGAGAAGAATAGCTCGCTCGTCAATCGGAAGCGTTTCATAATACTTGACGTAGTTATGGCGCGCAACCCAAAATTTATCTTTTTTCAGCTTACGTACTCTCTTAAAAAGCTTAAAGACCTTCAATTGCAAGTCACTCCTTAGGGTAATTGGTTGATTAGGTTATTTTTTGAGCTCCTTTTTAATCTGCGTGGTGGAGATTTCGGGCGTTCTCGGGAGATAGACTACCTCGCAGTAGTCCTTGAGGAAGTCGAATTTGCCCTTCCAGTCGTCACCCATAACGAAGGTGTCGATGTGGTACATTTGTACGTCGGTTATCTTTTGCTCCCAGTTCTCCTCGGGAATTACGAGGTCAACGTATCTAACAGCCTCAAGAAGCTTTTTTCTCTGCTCGTAGGTGAAGTAGCACTTTTTCTGCTTCATATTCCAGTTGAATTCGTCGGTTGAGAGGACGACCACCAAATAATCGCCGAGCTCCTTTGCTCTCTTTAAAAGATTGATGTGACCGTAGTGAAGAAGGTCGAAGGTTCCGTAGGTAATTACTCGTTTCATTGTTTATCTCCTTGAAGTTTTTATTCGTTATTGCTTTCTATGAAATGCCCGTTCCTCTCGTTTTCGGGTGGGGGTGTCATATAGTCGCCGTACATATGGGTGAGCGCCTTGTCGTATTCCTTCGGCACGGGAAAGACCTCGTCCTCGAATTTAAGCTCTGCCCGTTCATCGAACCACTCGGAAGGATAGGTTTCGCGCGGGTAGCCGTAAGAGCCTGCGACGGTGCATATCACCTTTTTGCTTGACGTTAAGGTGTAATAAACCCGTACTGCGTTTCGCAGGAACAATAAGATACATCGAGGCAGCTTTTTCATAACAGAAAATGCAAAAAGCGCGCCTTTTTTAGTGTATTCGCAAACAAAGTTGTCGCTTGTTTTTGCAATCAACGCACAGGTGAAGAACGACGTCAGCTTAAAAAAGCGTCTTGCGCGCTTTTCTCTCGACGGACAGCGGTCAAGAGGAAAGATGTCAACGTAGCACCCCGTGTGCATTTTTGAGCCGCGGAATAAAAATTCCGTCACCGACGTACCATCTTTTCTGAGCTTTGCAAAAAAGAACGGCGAGTGCTTGTCGGTTTTCTCGGTCTGATAAAAGAAATTTGGGGACAGCTCTTTTTTTGCGAGACTTTCGAGCCTTTTGTAGTCGGAGCGCGGCATTGCGACGTCAACGTCGTCGTCCCAGGGAATAAATCCCCCGTGCCTTACCGCTCCGAGAAGCGTTCCCGCAACGAGATAATATCTTAATCCGTGCTTGTCGCACAGGCGCTTCAGCTCCTTTAAGGCTTCAAGCGAGCCTCGCTGAATTTCGCGGCGTTCCTCGGGTGAAATCATTCTCGGTTACTTCCTTTTGTGTTTGACAAGTATGGTTTTATACAGCCTCGGTGTGAGGACGATGGCTAAAAGCTTCGCTCTTTGCATAAGCGGAAGTCCCGCGCCGAAAAGAACACGCGACAGCCTTCTTTTTACGTCTTGCCGCAGAGCGTCAAAAAGCTCGCTTGTGTCAAGACCGTTCAAAACCGCCTTTGACGCCGTGTCGGTAACGTTAAGCAACAGAGCCGTGTCTATTACCGAGGACGCGAACTTTACCCCTGCGTAGTCGCTCTCCGCCTTTTTTATCATTGAGCGAAAAGCGGTAAGATGCTCTCGCTTTACTATCGTGTGAATAGCACCCTCGGGGTTTTGGATATAATGATATACGGGCTTTGAGCAGACGAGTATATTTCCCGCCTTTGCTATGGCGTCGAGATTGAAGCGAAAATCCTCACCGATAGCACACCCCTCGTCAAATCGCAAATCTCCGAGCGTCCGTCTTTTGAAAATTTTGCACCAAGAGCCGTAGGAAACGTGCTTTGCAAAAAGTCTTGGAAAATCAGCGTCCTCGGTTCGAAGGAGCAGGCTCTTTCGGGGGCTGAAAAGCATCTCGCGGCTTTCGCCGTTATCCAAAAATACAGCGCCTTGGGCAATATCGGCACGGGCTGCCTCGGCTTCGCTAATGAGATATTCGTACATATCGGGCTCTACCGCGTCGTCTGCATCGAGAAAGCCTATCCACTCGCCGCGCGCAACCTCAAGTCCCGCGTTTCTTGCAGAGGAAACTCCGCCGTTTTCCTTATGAACGACGCATACGTTTGTGTTTTGAGCTGCAAGCGTGTCGCACAAAGTGGGCGAGTAATCGGTTGAACCGTCGTCTGACAATATTATTTGCAGAGATGGAGTAGCGCAGTCCAAAAGACTTTTTACTGCGCGCCCAAGAGTTTTCTCTGCGTTATAGACGGGGATAATTACCGAAATCCTGTATTCGTTCATTTGCTCTCCTTACCGCTGTGGGCGAGTGCGTAATATTTAATCACTTCCTTTGGGCTGTCGGCAGAGTCAAAGCCTGCGCGTTTTACTTCGTGAGCTCGGGATTTTCTTTCGGGCAGCTTGTCCATAGTCTTTATTATTACGTTTGCCCAGTGTTCCGCACCGAGTTCAAGACCTACGAATTTTACCAAATCGGTCACGCATACGTCGGTGGGCACGGACGAGGAGCAGATAACGGGAAGTCCCGAAGCCTGCGCTTCAAGTGCTACAATGCCAAGACCTTCGAATAGGCTCGGTAGAACAAACACGTCCATCGCAGACATGAGCGAGGAAACGTCCTTCGAAGCGCCGTAAAATATAACTCTGTCCGAAATCCCGAGCGCCTCGGCTCTTGCCGTGAGAGCGCTTTTTTCGGGACCGTCGCCCACGAGAACAAGTGATGCATTTTTGCGCAGCCTTGTAACCTCTGCAAAGGCGTCGAGAAGGAAAGCGTGATTTTTTTCCGAGCTAAGTCTGCCGACGCACCCTATGAGAACTTTATTTTCGACGCCAAGCGTTTCGCGCATTTTTATTCTCGCCTCACCCGAGTAGGCGTGCTTTTCGGTATTAATCCCGTTTTTTATGACCTCATCGGCGTCCTTGCCGAAAAAAAATCTTGCGGCAACAGAGGAGCAAGCAAGCGTGTGCGTAGCGCAGCCTAGCCACATAGCCCTGCCAAAGCGGTGCAAAAGGAGCTTTATCGGACGGGTAACGCTTTTTCGCAGTCCGCCGCCGTGCGCGTGTACCAACCGCACGGGAATATTCAGCTTTTTTGCAATGCTCACGTAGCTGAGCGCAAACGCTTGGAAAATGTTAAAATGAATTACGTCATATCGGTTGCTTTTGAGAATATTCTTAAACAAGCGGTAATTTTTCGGGCTTCTCAGCCTTCCCGAGAGCTCGTGAAATTTTACGCCGCGAGCCTTCAAGGGCTCGGTGAAGATGCTTTCGCCTATTTTTGCGGCGACTATATCGACGGAGTAGTAATCGGTGTCAAGGCTCTTTATAATTCCGTTTAGGAAGGATTCTATTCCCCCTGACTCCCAAAGCTCCAAAAAATAACAGATTTTTATTCTTTCCATACAGCCCTCGAATAAATTTATCTAAATTTTATTATAACACAATTATACATTCAAGTCAATAACTGCTACTAAAATTTATAATTAGTACAAATACGGGGAATAAGAGGAGTGAAAAAAGAGATTTTTTCGCTTAAATAATAGTATTTTTTGAAAAAACTATTGACAAACGGTTCACTAAATGATAAAATAGTGTGTACTATGCCAAAGTGGGTGAGTTATGCCCTTTTGAGCATATTATCGGTTCAATCTCGCTTTGCGAGGGAGAACAAATAATTTTTGAAGAAGGAGGAAAACTATGCCAACCTTTAACCAGCTCGTTAAAAAAGGTCGCTCCGACAAGACTTACAAGTCTAAGACCCCCGCGCTTCAGAAGGGCTTTAACGCTCTCAAGCGCACGGATACCGATCTTAGCGCGCCGCAGAAGAGAGGCGTTTGCACCAAGGTTACTACGACCACCCCCAAGAAGCCTAACTCGGC
>JAFVXK010000022.1 GCA_017501175.1 Clostridia bacterium
CTGCTACTGCTACGGGAGCTGCGGATACGCCGAACTCCTCCTCAAGAGCCTTAACGAGATCAGCGAGTTCAAGAATGGTAAGACCTTTAACAAGGTCAAGAATCTGAGTGGACTTTTCGTTCATTTTTAGTTTCCTCCAATTAAATTCAAATTTTATTTAGTAGTTAGTTATGCAGAAATTAAGCCTCTGCGGGAGCTTCGGCAGCCTCTTCGCCGCCATTTTCCTTGTCGATCTTCGCCTGAAGAACGTAAGCAAAGCTGTAAAGAGAAGACATAAGGCTGCCCATCATCTTGCCAATGAGAACTTCCTTCGAGGGAGTTGCTGCAAGAGACTCAACGCCTGCCGCATCAAGAATACCGCCGTCAACGAAGCCCGCCTTAATCTCGAAGCAGTCAATCTTGTCTGCGAATTCCTTCATAATCTTAGCGGGAGCGATGGGATCGTCCTGGCTGATTGCGATAGCAGTCATGCCCGAAAGATACTGCTTCATGTCGCCGTAGCCTGCGATGTCGCATGCTCTGCCGGTGAGAGTATTCTTCATAACGGTATACTCTACGCCTGCCTTACGAAGCGCATTACGAAGCTCGGTGTCCTCGGATACCTTGATACCCTCGTACTTAACGAGTACGCCTGCCGCAGCCGACTGAATCTTAGCGGCAAGTGATTCTACGACTTGCTTCTTTTCTTCAAGAATCTTATTACTTGGCATTGTTCCACCTCCATAAAAAATTAAAAAAATCCTTTCCGTAAAGACGCAGCTTCACCGAGAAAGGACAAACATACAAAAAGTATTCGTTTATCGTCACCTCGGCAGGAAAGCATACGCTTTTACCGGAACCTGCTGTCTTAGGATACCTGTGGTATTATACTACACCAAAACCCGTTTGTCAATACTTTTTTCGAAAAAAACTTGATTTTTTGCATTTTTCTTAAAACAGACGGTTGCCTCGCGGTATTTGCCGCGAGGCAATTTTTATACCAATCCTACGAGCGACGCCGAAATTGCAAAATACAAAACGAGTGCTACGGCGTCAACGAGCGTCGTGATAAAGGGCGACGCCATAACCGCGGGGTCAAGTCCTATACTCTTTGCGGCTATCGGCAAAACGCAGCCGATTATTTTGGCGAGTAAGACTGTAACGGCAAGTGAGAGCGCTACCGCGAGCGCCACGTAGAGTGTAACCTCGGGGTTTTGCATCAATAGTCTGTCAACTAAAAGCACCTTGACGAAGGCTACAGCGCCGAGAGCTGTGCCGCACAAAACTCCTACGAGTGCTTCCTTTAGTATTATAGGTAAAATCCGCCCGCGGCCAATCTCTCCGAGTGATATGCTTCGTATTACTGTAACGGACGCCTGACCGCCGGAGTTTCCGCCCGTGTCCATAAGCATCGGCACGAAAAGAACAAGAACGGTGGGGAGTAACGCTTCAAATCGGTTAAGTATAGTGCTTGAAAGGGTTGCCGACACCATAAGAAGAAGCAACCACGGAATACGCGAAAGAAACAGCGAGATAGGAGATGCCTTCGTATAGGGAGTTTCGCTGGGGGTGACTGCCGCCATTTTTGCGAAGTCCTCCTCGCGCTCCTCGCGCAGTACCGTCATAGCGTCGTCAACCGTCACGATACCGACTAGTCTGTCCTCTTTATCTACGACAGGCAGTGCTATGAAGCCGTAGCGCGAGAACTTTTCCGCCGCATACTCTCTGTCGTCGGTGGTTTTGACCGATATAACGCTTTCTTCCATTATATCGGAAATTCTGGTTTCAGGGTCTGATGTCAGCAGCTTTTTCGCAGTTACAACTCCTATTAAGCGGCGTGTCCTGTCGGTAACGTACGAGGTGTATATCGTTTCCTTATCAAGAGCCACACGGCGTATGCGAACAAGCGCCTCGTTTACCGTAATATCGGGCGAAAGGCGCATATACTCAGTGGTCATTATAGCTCCGACGGAATCCTTCGGGTACTGTAAAATTCTGTTAATGATGTCCCTGTCTTCCTTAGATGACGTCCTGAGAATACGCTTAACCATAGCGGCAGGCATCTCCTCCACCAAATCAACCGTATCGTCAATATAAAGCTCGGAGAGTAGCTCGGAGAGCTCTCTGTCCGTAAACGACTCCGCGAGCGAGCGCTTCAGCTCAGGCGGCATCTCAACGAAGCACTCCGCCGCATTCTCCTTTGAAAGAAGTCTGTAAAAAATAGGGCGCAGGCTTGGCTCTGTAAGCTCAAATACAAGCGCCAAATCCGGCGGCGCAAGAGCGTCGCTCTCACGGCGAAAATCGGCAAAACGCTTGTTTTCAAGCAACGCCGAAAGGGCAGACGCCGCTTCCCGTGCGTCTGCCTCGGTTAAAAATTCTCTGCTGTTTATCATAACTGCCTCCCTCCCGCACAAAGCGAGAGGACGCAGCTCTCCGTCAATGCCGAGTTAGGCGTGGAAAAGCTACGGCAAGACCCTCGCCGCACGAGCTTATTTTAATACTAAGCTTACTGTGTGAACTGCAACTGTCGCTTGTCATAAAACTGCCGCACCTTTCCTTAATGTTTCCAAATTTGGATTTTCTACGCCTATTTTACACTACTAAAATTAAAATGTCAAGTCTTTTTATCGAGAAGAATATTCATAAGCTCGTATAAATCTCCAGCCCCCATTAAAACGATGCTGTCAGAGCTCACAGCGCGCAAAATCTCGGCTGCTCGCCGCGGTGTTTCCGCATATTCCGCGCGCTCTCCTATCGCCTCTGCAAGACGGCGAGAATTTATGCCCTCAATCGCCTCTTCTCTGGCGGCAAATACGTCGGTGAGGATTACTCGGTCAGCCGTAGAGAGCGCCGAAACGAACCCGTCCCACAGACTTTTGGTACGTGTATACGTATGCGGGCAAAATACTACCGTAACGCGCTCACTGCCTGAGGCTCTAACCGCAGATATTCCCGCAAATATTTCGCTCGGGTGGTGGGCGTAATCGTAAAAAACGGCTGCGCCTGAAAGCTCCCCGATTTTCTCAAGCCGACGCCTGAGCCCCCGGAACGAAGCTATTCCGCGCTCTATTTCCTCGTTGCTCACTCCAAGCTCCGAGGCTACGGCTATTGCGCCTACCGCATTCTGCACGTTAAAGCACCCCATAACCCCAAGTGTAAATGCACCGAACCGTTTGCCGTGCTTATATACGGTAAAGTGAGTTGAAGAGCCAAGACCGTCTATCTCGTATCGGTAATCAGCACCGGGCGTAACACCGAAGCTCACCGCCCTTCCCTCTATCTTACGCGAAATCTGTGCAAGATTTTCGTCGTCGGCATTGTAAACGGTGAGCTGCGCCGACGATGCATAGCGAAGAAACGACGAAGAAAGCGCGTCGATATCACGAAAATAATCGGTATGGTCAAGCTCAAGATTTAAAAGCAGAGCAACCGTCGGGCGCGTTGCTAAAAAGGCGTCCTTATATTCACACGCCTCGTAAACCGCAACAGCATCGCTCCCCGAAATGCAGCTCCCCCCGTCCTTAAGCTCTGCGCCGCATATTACGGTTGGCGAAAGCACCGAAAGCACATTGCCAAGCATCGCGGTTGTAGTACTCTTGCCGTGAGTTCCCGCAACCCCTATCGAAACTCTATGCTCCGACACCAAAGCTCCAAGCAGCTCCGGACGGCTGACCGTCGGTATCCCCGCCTCGCGCGCGGCTGTAAGCTCGGGGTTATCCTTCGGTACGGCAAGCGAATAAACTGCAAGGTCACAGCCTGCCGCCTGCTCGGCTCTGTGTCCCCTGTAAAACGTTATTCTCTCATCGTCAATGTGTCGGCTTGACGCAACGTCGCTTCCGCTGACGGTGTAGCCTCGCTCTGCCAAAAGAAGCGCAAGAGGCATCATTCCCGCGCCGAGAATTCCTACAAAATGTATTTTTGCATCTCCCTTTTTCAGCACCTCTCCCGTACGCCCGCACACGCGCTGAGCTCCATTTTCCGACATAGTCCTTCTCCTCTCGATAAAAACGGATTTTTTTCTGTTTTTCGTTCAAAGATTATATACAGAAAGTTTAAAAAAACATTTTTCATTCGTTGAATATTATCCACATTCTTACTGTATAATATAGTCGTTCGCAGCCGACGGAAAAAGAGCAGCCGCGAGCATTGTTATTACAATATATGTGTAATTCAAAAAAAATTTACTGCGTCGGAAAGGAAACAAGGTTATGCAGATTACAGACATCAAAATCAGAAAATTTTTTGACGAGGGGCCTATGAAGGCTATCGTATCCGTCACATTTGACGATTGCCTCGCCGTTCATGACATCAAGGTTATCTACGCAAGAGAAAGATATTTCATAGTTATGCCCTCGCGCAAAAATCCCGACGGAAGCTACCGTGACATCGTGCACCCGATAAACTCGGATTTCAGAGCAGAAATAGAGCGCTCTGTAATAGATGCATACCACGTTCAGCTCGTTGCGGCAGAGCACGACGGCGAGTACGAGCACAGCTCCGAAGCATCCATAGTCATTTAGTCAGGGAACAAGTCCTCGACAATGTAAACAATCATTTACAAAACGTCTCCGCTTTCGCTCGTACGGAGACGCTTTGTTTTTCTATATCAAATCTTTAAGAGGTCAAAATGCAACACGGGTATGGGTTAAATTTAAAAAACGTACTGCTCTGCGGATATTTCGGATATGGCAATATGGGCGACGAAGCAGCTCTCCAATCAGCCTTAGCTCTGCTCGGCGAATACGGTGTCAGCTCCTGCGTAGCCTATAATCCGACGGGAGATTTTTCGGATTATCTCGCTTCGGGAGCAACGAGATGCAACAGATTTTCCGCTAAAGAAATCAAGCTTGCCCTAATGAGCTCAGATGCCCTCGTTTTAACGGGCGGAAATCTTATTCAGAATGAAACCTCGGAGCGTTCTCTCCTTTATTATTCCGCCATAACCGCACTTGCCGAGCGCTTTGGGAAGCCCGTCTATATGTTCTCATCAGGTGTCGGCAGCGTGCGCGGATATATAGGCGAAAGATTTATGAGAAGGTCGCTTAGACGAGTTAGCTTTGCCGGACTTCGCACCGACGGCGACATAGACGAATGCAGAAGCCTTCTCGGTTGCACACCCTGCAATATGCCCGACCTCGCATTTGCCAAGGAGTGCATCAGACGCAAAAAGAGCGACAGCTTTGCAATAATTCCCAAAACCGCCTCGCGCGAGCTTATCATAGCATCAAAAAGACTGAAAAGCACAGGCCTTACCCCTGTTGTAATTCCGCTGTTTCCCAAAGAGGACCTCGCTGTGTCGGGATATATTGGCGGAGAGATTGGGTGCGAGGTCTTCGTTTCGCAAAACGTCGCGGAGCTTAGCGAAAGACTTGCCGTTTGCAAATTCTGCCTTACCGAAAGACTGCACGGCTCGGTTTTTTCGGTGTTGAGCTCAACTCCTTATAAAAATTTCAGCTCCTCCGAAAAATGTATGAGATTTACCGAAGAAATGAAAAAAAGGGCAAAAAAACTCGACACGCCCCCGCCCGTTTTAGAAAAAAGTTCCTTTGAAAAAGGCTTCTTTGCACTCGAGAAAACCGATTACAAGGCCCTCGCCGACAGCTGTGCATACGACCTACGAATTTCTATGGACAAGCTCTTTAATCGCGGTTAAAAAGCGAGTTTTCAAAAATTCAACGAAAAAAGGACGCCTCAAGCCTTCGCTTAAGACGCCCTTTTTGTTTTCATCTATAAATACTATATGATGAGTTAATTTAAAATTAGTGGCAGATGCACTTCTCGGTATCCTTGTCGAAGATGTGGATACGGGAGGTATCGATAGCAACGGTGATAGAATCGCCTGCCTGAGCTCTCGAGCGAGAGGAAACTCTTGCAATGATGTTCTTGCCGTTGGTTGCATCCTCCATACCGTCAAAGCCGAGGTAGAGATAAATCTCAGCACCCATAAGCTCGGTAACGTCAACCTGTACCTGCATTGTGGTGTCAGCCATAGTCTGAAGGTACATAGGCTCATC
>JAFVXK010000023.1 GCA_017501175.1 Clostridia bacterium
GAGCGGCCTGGTTGTGATTTTCGCCTGCATAAACGTGAAGGCGAGTGAATGCCTTGTCGCCAAGAGAGTTGTGGGGGAGCATGCCCTTAACAGCGAGCTCCATAGCCATCTCGGGACGGGTAGCCATAAGGGTCTTGTAGTTTACTTCCTTAAGACCGCCGATGTATCCGGAGTGGTGACGGTAGAACTTCTGCTCGAGCTTCTTACCGGTGAGCACTGCCTTGTCTGCGTTTACGATGATAACGAACTCACCGCAATCAGCGTGGGGAGTGAACTCGGGTCTGTGCTTGCCGCGAAGAATGTTAGCAGCCTTAACAGCGGTCTTGCCGAGAGGCTTGCCTGCGGCATCAATTACGAACCATCTGCGCTCGATGGTGTCTTTGTTTGCCATGAATGTTGACATTTTGATTTTCCTCCTGTTTTTTGGTTTCGCCGAGCCGCGCTCGGCTATCTTTTCACAAGCCTACATATTATAGCACATTGGTGCCCGATTGTCAACACCTTTTTTAAAACTTTTTCCCGTAAAAATGATTTAGAAATCGAAAGCTCTCAAAATCTCGCAAATGCTCTTAAATGCTCTCGTTTTCTAAAACGTGAAAAATAATTTTTTTCGAAAATAATTTAAAAAATTCGTGATTTTGCTCATAAATGCAGAGCTTTATCTGTAATAAATCAACAAAAAGAGAGGGGCTGACGACTCAGACCCTCCGAGTTATATCTGCCTTTGTACGCTTTTGTACTCGTCGTAGAAACGGTAGTAGTGACAGCCGTTTGTGTTTCTTGATATAAATCTTGACATCTCGTCCTCGTCAAGATTCATATTGCAGGTGTAGGAATCTGTGTATTCGTCGTAAACGTAAAACTCACAGCTCTCGCAGCTTCCAACCTGGCGCTTTCCGTATTTACTGAAGTCCATATTCCTCTCCTTTATATGAATTTATATGAAAAAATCACCGCTAACACCAAGGTAGCACTTTGCCATTAAATAATCCTTTCGTCAAGCGCGTATCCGCCATCGGTCTTCTTTATTCCGTAGAGGCACACAAGCGCCATAGAGAAGAGTCTGTCGCCGTTCACGCCAACGCAATTATCGAGGTCGTCAAGGAATTTTTTTGCGACAGGGTGAAAGTCCGACGTTATCGCGTAAATTCCGCGCGAGCCTTGTTTTGCGCAAACTGCACCGTAGAAGCCTCGCACGTCGGTTTCGCTCGTTATTTCAACCCTGTTTTTCGTCTGTACCATTATGGTTTCACGGAAACCGAGAGCGTCCTGCGTTTTGAGAATTCCGTCAATTCCGCCGTCATCAGAGCCCCCAACGACGTAGCATTCGAGAATTTTCTTTCCGTGCTTTGTAGCGTATTTTTCGATAAGCGCCATAAAATAATTCTCAAAAAATTCACCGCCGCGCCTATGTATTCTAGCTAAAAAGTCACTCCTTAGCGAGAGCATAGCGTTGATGTCATCAGCACGCGCGACGAGCTTCGGAGAAAGAGAGTAGAGCATACCGTCGCTTGTCAGTGCGCCCTCCGCGGTAAGCCTTTTCAATAGCTGTCCGACGTAGGAGAACACCTTGTCGTCGTCCTTCGTAGATGGGGTCTTATCCGCGCCGAGCGCTTTTTTTATATGCTCTCGCAGAGCCGCTTTCGTCATAGACCGAGCGGAAAGCGCCTTTATTATCTCGCTCTCGCATTTCTCAATTCTGACTGCCACCGGCTTATCGGGAACAAGGCTGTATTTTCCGTCCCCGTCAAGCATCAGTATTCCCGATGCGTGCATTTCGTTTATTACCGTGCCTATTTTGCTTCGAAGAATGTTTTGCTGACTGTTGGTGCTTCGGTTCGCAAGCTCCTCGCGCGATAGACCAAGCGCATCTATGCAGTTTGCAATCAGTCTTTTTCGGCTGTATGATTTTTTCTCAAGCGTTTCGGTTATTATCCGATACAGCTTCGAGTGATTTACGCGTCTTGGCATAACTGTCACCGCCCTTCGTCCTTATTTTATCATAAAACGCGCACAAATGCAAGCGTTTTAAAAAAATACCGCCCCGAACCGATTAAGGCTCGCGGGGCGGTTTTGCGTCAGTGCGCGAACTGACTGTTATAAAGCTCGGCGTAGAAGCCGTCTTTTTTCAAAAGCTCTGTATGAGTACCGCTTTCGACGACGTTGCCGTCACGCATAACGAGGATAATATCCGCTTCGCGTATTGTCGAAAGCCTGTGCGCGACGATAAAGCTCGTTCTTCCTCGCATAAGCTCGGCGAATGCCTTCTGTATGCGCATTTCGGTTCGGGTGTCTATCGAAGAGGTCGCCTCGTCGAGTATGAGAAGCGGCGGTAGCGCGAGCATTACACGAGTGATGGAGAGTAGCTGCTTTTGTCCCTCGGAGAGCTCCTCGCCGCCCTCGCCTATCAAAGTATCATAGCCGCGCTTCAGCCTTTTTATGAAGCCGTGCGCGTGAGCCGCCTTCGCCGCCGCTACGATTTCCTCGTCGGTGGCGTCGGACTTTCCGAAAGCTATGTTTTCTCTGACGGTTCCGCTCTTAAGCCAGGTGTCCTGAAGAACCATTCCGTAGGACGCGCGCAGACTGTCGCGAGTTACGTCACGTATGTCCTGCCCGTCAATCCTGACCGCGCCGCCCGTGACGTCGTAAAATCGCATAAGCAGGTTGATAACCGTGGTCTTGCCACAGCCGGTAGGACCGACTATGGCAACTCTCTGTCCCGGCTTCACCTTTAAATTGAAGTTTTCTATGAGAGGCTTATCGGGGGTGTATGAGAACTTAACCTCGGAAAGCTCAACCTCGCCCGCGGCATCTTTGAGAACCTTCGCGTCCTTTTTATCGGGGACTTCGGCTGGAGCTTCGATAAGCTCGAAAACTCTTGAAGCCGACGCGAGTGCGTTTTGGAACTCGGCAAAAATGCCCGAAATTTCATTGAACGGCTTCGTATATTGATTGGAATAAGAAAGGATACAGGAGAACTGACCTATTGTGAATGCCGCAGCGCCTGCGCCGGCTGTCGATATTGCAATAAGAGCGCCGACAAGAGCCGTCATCGCATATACGACGCTGTTAACGAAGCGTGTCGTGGGATTTGTCAGGGAAGAGAAGAATATCGCGCGAAGCGCCGCCTTTTCAAGTCTGGAGTTGACCTCGTCGAATTTCTCAATAGCCTCGTTTTCGTGAGAGAATGCCTTGACTACCTTCTGATTGCCGAGAAGCTCCTCTATAAGTGCGGTTTGTTCGCCCTCGGTTTCAGAGCGCTCGCGGAACATTTTATAGGTTCGCGACGAGATGAATTTTGCGATAAATATGGAGATAGGAGTGAGCAGAACTACAACGAGCGCGATTATTGGGTTAATAACCAGCATAAACACAAGCGTTCCGACAATGGTCAAAGCGCCTGTAAACACCTGTGTAAATCCGAGCAAAAGTCCCTCGGAAAAGCGCTCGGTGTCGTTGATGACGCGGTTCACCGTGTCACCCCTCTGATGCGAGTCAAGATAGGAAAGCGGAAGCCTCTCGATGTGCGAAAAGGCGTCGTTTCTTATATCTCTTGCAACGTGGTAGGCTATTCTGTTGTTGATGGTGCTCATCAGCCACTGCGAAAGCGCGGTTATTCCTATAAGCACTATCGCCTCGAAAAGCAGAGGTATTATTCCGCCGAGGTCAACCTGCCCCTTCTCAACAATAAGGTCGATAGCCTCGCCTATGAGTATCGGCACGTAAAGCGTGAGCGCTACCGTAACAAGCGCAAGTAGCATCGATACGGGGAGCAAGAGCTTGTATCTCCCTATATATCCAAGCACCTTTTTCATAGTACCCGGAGCTGCTTTTTGTATTTTCTTTGCCATACTACGCCTCCTTCTTAAACTGTGAGTCGTAGATTTCACGGTACACGGAGCAGGACGAGAGGAGCTCGTCGTGAGTACCCATGCCGACGCACTCGCCGTCGTCGAGGACGATTATTTTATCCGCGTACATTACCGATGCCGCCCTCTGCGAAACGATAAACGTGGTCGTATTGCCGTTCATATCGCGGATAGCCCGCCTTAGCGACGCGTCGGTTGCATAGTCGAGGGCAGACGCAGAATCGTCGAGAATAAGTATTTTAGGTGCGCCTACCAGAGCTCTTGCAATGGTGAGCCTCTGCCTTTGACCACCCGAGAGGTTCTTTCCGCCCTGCTCAATGAGAGCGTCAAGACCGCCCTTGTCCTCGACAACACGGGTTGCCTGCGCAATATCAAGCGCGCGGTACATTTCACTGTCGCAGGCGTCACCCTTGCCAAAGGCAAGATTTTCTCTGACAGTACCCCCAAATAGAACCGCCTTTTGCGGTACTACGCCAATTTTTTCGCGAAGTCCCGCCTCAGAGTAGGAGTGTATCTCCTTGCCGAAAATTCTGACCTCGCCCTCGGTAGCGTCGTAAAAGCCTGGGATAAGGTTGACGAGTGAGGTTTTACCCGAGCCCGTGCCTCCAATAATTCCAATAGTTTCACCAACGCGCGCCCCAAACGAGATAGTGTCAAGCGACGGAGCGCCGCCGCCATTGTAGGTAAGAGAAACCTTATCAAATTCAACCGCATACTCGCACTCCTCAAAATCGGTTTTTTCTCCGAAGCTCGAGGTGTGAGGAGTATCCAGAAGCCTTTCTATTCTTCCCGCAGATGCAATAGCCTTTGTGATGCTGATGATGAGGTTTGCAAGCTTTATAAGCTCTACGAGTATCTGCGACATATAGTTATAAAGAGCAATAACCTGTCCCTGCGAAAGCTCGCCGAGCTCAACTCTGAGAGCGCCGCTGTATATCAGCCAAACGATAGCAAGGTTAATAATTACGTAGGTAAGAGGATTAAGCAATGCCGAAATCCAACCGACGCGCTTTTGGGTGTGCGTTAAAGCGTCGTTTTGCTCCTTGAATTTGGCTATCTCGTCGTCTTCCTTGCGGAAGGCACGGATTACCCTCGCACCCGCGAGATTTTCCCTTGTAGAGAGAAGTATCCTGTCGATGCCCCCTTGAACCTTCTTGTAAAGAGGCATAGAAATCAGCATAATTCCAAATACCACTACGGAAAGAAGCGGTATCACCGCGATAAAAGAAACCGAAGCGTCAAAATCAATGGAAAGCGCCATTATCATAGCGCCAAAGACTACGAAGGGGGAGCGCAAGAGAAGTCTTAGAGCAAGATTAAGTCCTGACTGCACCTTTTCGGTATCAGCTGTCATTCTCGTTATCATCGTTGACGTACCAAGCGCGTCAATATCCGAATATGAGAAGTCCTGCATATGAACGAAGAGCGCTCGTCTTAGCTTCGAGGTGACCCCAACCGATGCCTTCGCAGAGAAGTACTGCGCGACAACCGAAAATCCAAGTCCCAAAGCTCCGAGTAGGAGTAAAACAAGTGCACCGATGGATATGGCAGAGGTGTCACCGGCTTTGATACCGCTGTCAATCATATAGGCGATAATGAGGGGGACAGCAAGCTCAAGAGATGCCTCAATAAGCTTGAATAAAGGGCCGAGAATACTCTCCTTTGCGTACCCGCGTAGGTATTGTATCAGTCTTTTCATTTAATATCCTTAAAAATGTTTTTGAGAGAAAAACGCAAAAATGGCGGAAAAAGTTTAGCAGAAATCCAAAATGTAAAAATATTCATCGGATTTTCCGGCGTCCGTGCGTTGCATATTTTTCTCGTCGAGGTCGTCGGTTTTGCTGCCGTCAGAGGGAATGTTCGTCCAAGGCTCTATGCATGCAAATCTTGCCTTGTCGTCGTTGTACTTCCATACGCAGAGGTTTTTAAAATTGTCGCTCCACGTCATATTAAAGACCTTTTCGCCCGAGGAAAGAAAATCAATAGAGCTTTTCGTTTTTCCGAGTATAATAGTGCCTTTAGTGTAAATTTCGTCGGTAATATACAGTTTTCCGTCAGGGATAGGTCTGTCAAATCCCGTTTGATTTATAAAAGGAGCGGCAAGGCGATATTGCGTAGCGGTGAAGCTTTCGCCAAAGTCAAGGCAGAAGGTTTCCTTCGGACTGTCACCGTGAAGCGCAAACGCCGGGTGAAGTCCGAGCATATACGGCATAACCTCGTCCGAGGTATTCTTGACCGTGTATTTGCTGATAAGCTTTTTGCCGTCTATGGTATATTTTGCGGTGAACTCAAACTTGAATGGGTAAGCTGATAGGGTTTTCTCGTTCTCCACAGCGACCAATGTGAGCTCGGTGTCACTCACGGACACGGCCTTGAAATCCAAGTCCGAAATGAAGCCGTGCTTTTCCATAAAATATTCCTTGCCGCGATAGGTGTAGGGCGAGGTTATCGAGCCGCATATCGGGAAGAGAAGCGGCGAGTGCTTTTGCCAGAATTCCTTGCCGTCCCACATATATTCCTTGCCGCAGCAATTTACCGACTGAATTTCAGCACCGAGCGAAGAAACGGCAACCGAGAGGAAGTCGTTTTTTAAGTTGTATATCATACTTATCTCCATTTTAGTAATTCCCCAAGTTTCCTCGGGGAATTAAAATCAGTGTTTCTTTGAAGCTATCTCGGAAAGAAGCTTTGCTACGAATTCGTCAACCGAGAATTTACCGCCCTCGCCCTCAACACGCGCTCTGACGGTGACCGAGCCGGAATTCTTCTCGTCCTCGCCAACGACAACCATATAAGGCACTTTGGTAACCTGCGCCTCGCGGATACGGTAACCGAGCTTCTCGTTTCTGTCATCAAGCTCGGCTCTTATGCCGACAGCCTCAAGCTTCTTTGTAACCTCGGCTGCATAGTCTGCGAAATCAGCAACGACGGGTATAACAACAACCTGCGTGGGAGCAAGCCAGAGGGGAAGAGCACCCGCGTACTTCTCAAGAATGAGCGCGAGAGTTCTCTCGTAGCAGCCGAGCGAGGTTCTGTGAATGATGTAGGGGGTCTTCATCGTGTTATCTCTGTCAACGTACTCCATACCGAACTTCTTCGCAAGAAGCATATCGACCTGAATTGTAACGATGGTGTCTTCCTTACCGAAGACGTTCTTGCACTGAATGTCAAGCTTCGGGCCGTAGAACGCCGCCTCGTCAATACCGATAGCATAGTTGCCCTTGCCAAGATAGGTGTCAAGAAGCTCGCCCATTATAGACTGCGCCTCGTCCCACTGCTCAGGAGTGCCCTCGTACTTGTCGGTTCTCTTGGGATCCCACTGCGAGAAGCGGAAGGAGCAGTCCTCCCAAAGACC
>JAFVXK010000024.1 GCA_017501175.1 Clostridia bacterium
ATTATAGAACGCATTGCTACCTATGCTCGTTACACTGTCGGGAATCTCTATGCTCGTAAGTCTACTACAAGCATTGAACGCATCGCTACCTATGCTCGTTACACTGTCGGGAATCGTTATGCTCGTAAGGCTTGAGCAAGAAAGGAACACCCCTGAGTCTATGCTCGTTACACTGTCGGGAATAGTTATACTCGTAAGGCTGTCGCAATTATAGAACGCATAAGCGTCAATGCTTGTTACGCTGTCGGGAATCGTTATGCTCGTGAGACTTGAGCAATTATAGAACGCATAAATGTCAATGCTTGTTACGCTGTCGGGAATCGTTATACTCGTGAGACTTGAGCAATTATAGAACGCATCGCTACCTATGCTTGTTACGCTGTCTGCTATCTCAACCGTCTCAACACTAGCACCGTTATAGCAGATGTACCCCGGAACTTTTCTACCACCGAAAACTATCTTCTTAATGGACGCGGTGCTTAAGAACTGGTTATCTTTTGAAGCATAAGTGGAATTATAGTATACAGTTGCGAGATTCGACGCCTTGTAGAATATCTGTGTGCCAATGCTTGTAACACTCTCGGGGATAGTTATCTCTGTGATGCCGGTGCAGCCGTAGAAGGCGCGAGTGCCTATTGTGGTTACTGTATCGGGAATCTTGATATATGTAACGTCAGTGCAGTTCTCGAAGGCTTTTTCGCCGATGGCTGTGACCTTATATCCGTCAATTTTCTCAGGGATATAGACCTCGCTATCCTCGCAATCGCTCATTCCGGTTACGGTGCAGGTCGTATTATCCGAATTTACAGTATAGGCAAGTCCCGTTGAGCCTATGTATAATACAATATCCGTTTTGTAGCTATCACCGCAGAATTCGCAGACGTGGTTGGTATAACCGTCTGTAGTTTTCGTAGGTGCTATTACCATTTCTTCGTATTTATGACCCGCATATATAACCTTGTTCTGACGACTTAACTCGCCGTTGCAAACGGAGCAATAAACAACGCTCTCGTAGCTTCCGTCTACGGTGCAGCTTGCCTCAACTCTGTTTTCTTCTACAGCAGTGGCGTTGGTGTGTCCGGGTGCCGGGAGTATCTTCGACTCTCGACTAAGCTCTTCGGTACAAACCGAACAATATATAACGCTATCGTAACTACCGTCTACGGCGCATTTCGCCTCAATTCTATTTTCTTTTAATGCTGTAGCTTTTTTATGTCCCTTTGCGGAAATGAGGCGAGTTTCTTCTTCGTTGCAACGCGTACACACACTATGCTTACTTCCGTCCTCGGTGCAGGTTGGATTAACGTCTGTTATCCATGCATCATAGTAATGACCTTTTGCCTCTATCACCTCTGTGCTTGCGGCATCGCCGCAAACGATGCAAACTCTGATTTTTTCGCCCTCTTCAACACAAGTCGATTCTTTTGTAATCGTCCATCCTATGCCCAGCTTGTGTCCTGTTGGCGGAACGTCATACTCATTCAACACTACATTGCACACAGTGCAGGATTGCTGATTTTTGCCGGGGTCTGTGCAGGTGGGATTCTTAATCTCTACGCTCTCGCCCTTTGTGTGCGAGAGTTTTTCAATTTTTTCGCTTTTTACTATTGTTTGACAGTCGGGACAGAATTTTTCCCGTGTCCCCTCCTGCGAGCAGGTGGCTTCGAGGGTTGTTTTCCATTCAGCGTTTGTGTGAGTACATTCACCGCACGATACAAAAAGGATAAGTGTAACCATTGCTACCATAATTAGCGTCAAGATCCTTGTAATTTTCATTTTTCTTTCTCCTTATTTAAGTTTAAGTTTTTCGGTAAAAACAAAAAAGTGCGCCAACCGAAGTCAGCGCACCGAAAAACGCATAGACCCCAATTGTCGCCAAACAAATTCAATTATGCATGCGTGATTATCGCAATACAAAACCGGGGAGTCTTGCATTTTTACCTATGCAAAACAGGGAGTTGTATTGCGAAAAAGGGTATAAAATCCCCATAGAGAAAAAACACCCATGCATAAATATTGAATTTGTTTGGCGAGTACATTTTAGCACATTTGTTGAAAATTGTAAAGGCATTTTGCGAAATTTATCCCCTTCCCCCCTAAAAAGATGAAGTTTGTGAAGTTTTTCGATTGACTTTTGACAAAATAAATGTTAAAATGTAATATGTAGAATTGTTTTTACAGTGAGGAGGCATAATGAGAAGCTATCTTGACGCTCTTGTAGGAAACGAAGCTCTGCGCGAAAGACTCGGCACTTCAGCAGAGCGTGGCAGAATTTCTCACGCCTTTCTCATCGAAGGCGGGCGCGGAACGGGAAAGCATACGCTCGCAAGGGAGCTCGCTTCTGCTCTAAACTGCGAAAACAAAGGAAGCGCACAGCTTCCTCTTCCCTGCCACCGATGCAACACCTGCCGTCGAATTGCCGAGGGCTCGTTTACAGACGTGAAGTATCTCAAAAAGGCAAAGGACAAGGCTACTATCGGCATTGGAGAGGTCACGCTATTCAAGGAGGATATGTATCTTTCGGCTACCGAGTCGGACTACAAGATATACGTAATCGAAAATGCGGAGCTTATGACGCCCCAAGCGCAGAACTCGCTTCTTATAGCTCTTGAAGAGCCGCCGCAAAACGTGATAATAATGCTTCTGTGCGAAGAGGGGGACAAGCTTCTCACCACTATAAAGAGCCGTACCCAGCACATCGCTATGTCGCGCTTCTCTCCCGAGGAGCTCGAAAAAAACGTCGCTGCTATGTCACGCGCCGCCTCGGCGATGAAAAGCACCGACCCTCTTGGGTATCGGGGACTGATACTCTCCGCTGACGGCTCGATAGGTCGGGCGCTTGAGCTTCTTACTCCCAAGCTTGCATTGAAAAGCAAGGAAAAAAGAGAGCTTACCGAAAAGCTTATACGCAGTATGACGGCAAAGGCTTCCTACTCCGAGATTATTTCGGCTGTGGGGGAGCTTTCGCAGAAAAGAGCCGAGCTTAACTCGGAGCTTGAAGCGCTTATTCTTGCCCTGCGCGACATTATTTCGCTCAAGGCTCATTCGGGTGCGCCGGCGCTGTTTTTCACCTCGGACGACGAGCTTTCCGAGCTGTCACGGCAGTTTGACTCAAAACGTCTTTTCGCCCTTTACGATATTGTATGCAAGGCTTGTGAGGACAACCAAAAAAACGCAAACGTAACAACACTTATAACCAATCTGGCGGTAAGTATAAAAAATTGCCGCTAAAAACAAGAGGAAAATATGACAGAAGAAATATTAAACACCGAGGGTTCTGTGCCCGAGGAGATAAAAGAGGTTGAGATTGTCGGCGTAAGCTTTAAGGAAGCCGGCAAAATATACTACTTTTCTCCAAACAAGTTCAAATTTTCAAGAGGCGACAAGGCTATCGTCGAAACCTCGCGCGGTCTTGAGCTTGGCACGGTAAAGGTTCCCAACAAAACCGTTCCGGAATCAGAAATAGTACCGCCCTTGAAGGAGGTAAAGCGCCCCGCAACTAAGGCTGACATTGAGCAGAACGCAAAAAACCGCGAGGCAGAAGCCGAGGCGGCTGTGATTTGCAAGAAAAAGATAGCAACGCACAAGCTCGAAATGGACCTCGTTGACGTCGAATACACCTTTGACCGTTCAAAGCTTCTCTTCTATTTCACCTGCGAGTCGCGCGTGGATTTCAGAGAGCTTGTCAAGGATCTCGCGGCTACGTTCAGAACGAGAATAGAGCTCCGCCAGATAGGCATACGCGACGAGGCGAAAATGATGGGCGGTCTTGGCGTTTGCGGCAGAAAATTCTGCTGTGCGAACTTCCTCACCGATTTCGTTCAGGTTTCGATAAAGATGGCAAAGGAGCAGAACTTCTCTCTTAATTCTGCTAAGATTTCGGGCGCTTGCGGCAGACTTATGTGTTGTCTTAGGTACGAGCACGAGGTGTACGAGGAGGCTATTAAAAAGACCCCGCCCGTCGGCTCTATCGTCAAGACCTCGGACGGCGAGGGCGTTGTAATTGAAACCAAGCCGCTTGCAAAAGAGGTACGCGTCAAGTTTTCCTCTGGTGACAAGGAAACACAGAAGCTCGTAAAGATTTCAGACCTCACGGTCATCAGAATGGGCAAGAAGGATAATTCTCAAAAAACCGAGGAAGAGTAAACTATTTTAGCGCTTTTTACTACTTTTTTCGAAAATCCCCTTGATTTTTCGAAAAGATATGCTAAAATATAGGTGGAAATAATTTTTTGGAGGTTTTCAAGATGGCTTATAAGATTTCCGATGAGTGCATTTCTTGCGGCGCTTGCGCTGATGCTTGCCCTACCGGCTGCATCTCCGAGGGCGACGGTAAGTACGTTATCAACGCTGACGATTGCGTAAGCTGCGGCAGCTGCGCTGACGCTTGTCCCGTAGGCGCTCCCGCTGAGGAATAATTTTCCCTTTACATCAGAAGAGGCTGCCGTCAAGCTACGGCAGCTTCTTTCATAAAAACGACTTTTTCGGAGGCACAATGACGCTTTTTGAAAATGAGAGAATTGACTACGTCAACGACTCTCTGTCGCTTATACAGAAGCCCGACGGGCTAACCTTTGGTACTGATGCTCTGCTGCTTGCGGGATACGTTTCGGGTAAATATAAGAACGGCTATGAGCTTGGCGCGGGAAGCGGTATAATCTCTATGCTTCTTCTTTCAAGAGGTAAGACTGACCGTATCACAGCCATTGAGGTTCAGAATGAATACGCTGACCTGACGCGAAGAAACGCCGAGCTTAACTCGATGTCCGAGAAGCTCATTCCGCTATGCGCTGACCTGCGCGACGTTAAGGGTGATGGCACGGCAGATATGGTCTTCACAAATCCGCCTTATATGCGTACCGACAGCGGAAAAGCAAACCTTACCGACGCAAAAAACGCCGCAAGACACGAGGTATTCGGCGGAATTTCGGATTTTTGCGAGGCTGCAAAGAGGCTTCTCAAATTCGGCGGAAGCTTTTACGCGGTTTATCGGCCCGACAGGCTCTGCGACCTTGTTTTTGAAATGAGGACGTCCGGAATTGAGCCGAAGAGAATGACCTTCGTTCACGCAACCCTAAGCTCAGAACCGTCTATGGTGCTGATTGAGGGCAGACTAGGCGGCAAGGCGGGACTTTTCTTGACTAAGCCTTTAATCATATATAAAGACGGACAAAGCGCCGCTTACAGCGACGATATGAATTACATAATGGAGAATGGCTCGTTCCCACGCGAGTTCGTGAAAAGATAATATGAATGACGAAAAGAACAAGGTCGAGGGCGGCGTTCTCTATCTTGTATGCACTCCCATAGGAAATCTTTCGGATATATCAGAGAGAGCAATTAAGGTGCTCTCCGAGGTGGATTTCATTGCCGCAGAGGACACTAGAAATTCGGCAAAGCTATTACTCTGCCTCGGAATAAAGGGCGAACTTGTAAGTTACCACGAGCACAACAAGCGTTCATCGGGCGAGAGAATTATTGCAAGGCTTCTCTCGGGCGAGAGCTGCGCTCTCGTAACCGATGCGGGAATGCCCGCAATAAGCGACCCCGGCGAAGACGTCGTCGCCCTTGCCGCTGAAGCCGGCGTCAGAGTTTCTGTCGTTCCCGGCCCTTGCGCCGCCGTGTCGGCTCTCGCTATGTCGGGGCTTTCGACCTCGCGATTCGTCTTTGAGGGCTTTTTGCCCGTCAAGAGTAAGGATAGGCGTGAAAGACTTCAGACGCTCTTACACGAGCAACGGACGGCAATACTCTACGAAGCTCCGCACAAGCTTATAGCTACGCTTCTTGACCTTTGCGAAGCACTTGGCGGCGAGCGTCGGATATCGCTCTGCCGAGAGCTGACAAAGATAAACGAGGAGGTTCTTCACCTCACTCTCGCCGAAGCCGCAGAGTATTATAAGGAGCGTGAGCCGAGAGGCGAATACGTGCTTATACTTGAGGGGGCAAGTATCCCTGTGTCAAGCGAGGACTTCTCCGCCCTCTCTCCGGAAGAGCACGTCAAAAAATATACAGACGAAGGCCTTTCTCGTAAGGACGCCATAAAGGCGGCGGCACGCGACAGAGGTATGTCAAAATCGGATTTCTACAAGCTTGTTGCAAACGACTGATTTGACTGATTTTTTCAAAATATCGGTTGACATTTCGGAAGTTTTTTGATACAATATTATTAAAATAAATATTATACAATACGGAGGCAAACAATGAAAGAGGTAAAGATTATTTTAAGCAATATCCAGGATATACGTGATTTTGTAAATCAGGTTATTCTTGTTGATTACGAGGTTGACCTTGTACAAGGCAGATACGTCGTTGACGCGAAGTCGATTATGGGTATCTTCTCACTCGACCTTCTCTCGCCTATCACTCTCGAGGCGCACACCGACTACGCTGAAGACCTTCTCGCAAAGATTGAGAAGTTTATCGTTAAATAATTGAATTTTAACAGCAAAACGGCAGCAGGCTTTTATACCTGTTGCCGTTCATTTATTTGTTATGTTATTTGACAAAGGTTTTGGGAGTTTCTCCGCGCGCTCTCACAAAATTCCCGTATCCGCGCTCTACCATTGCGGGTGTATTGTGGCGGTAATACGCAGTTTCATTGCGCTCGAGTGCTCCCATAGCGGTCATATCCTCATCGGTAAGCGAGAAATCAAAGATAGATATGTTCTCTGCCATTCTCTCTTTTTTTGAGGTCTTGGGAATGGTAATTACCCCTCTCTGATACTGCCAGCGGAGAATTATCTGTGCCGTGCTCTTGCCGTAAGCTTCGGCAATGCGGCATATTGTGGGGTTAGAGTGGAGGTCTGTCTTATTCGAGCTAAAGGGCGACCACGCCTCAACTGTAACTCCGTACTTTTTTGCGACCTCAAGGTCATCGCCTCTTTGAAAATAGGGGTGGCACTCAATCTGGTTCACCGAGGGTACGGTAGAAGAAAAGAGCGCTATGTCAACAAGCCTCTCGGGAAAGAAGTTACAAACTCCTATGGAGCGGATAAGCCCTTCTGCTTTCAGCTGCTCAAGCTCTCGCCACGCTGTATAAACGTCGCCCCACGGCTGATGTAAAAGGCACAAATCAAGGCTGTCAAGACGAAGCTTTTCGATAGACCTAAGCACCGAATCACGTGTTATTCCGACGCCGTAGTTAGCATGACCCACCTTCGTCGTAACGAAGATTTCCTCTCTCTTTATTCCCGAGGATTTTATCGCAGCGCCTACCTCTGCCTCGTTATCATAGTTCTGTGCGGTATCGATAAGACGATATCCCGCCTCAAGCGCCGAGAGGACACAGCTGACGCACTCGTCGCCCTCTATTCTATATGCACCGTATCCGGTAGCAGGAATTTGCACACCGTCGTTAAGGGTAAAAAATTCCATCTTTTCCTCCGAGTTTTTCTTTTATTTTAGCACACGACGGTGAGTTTGTCAAGGACGGCGAAAGCTTTTGTGTGAATATTTGATGGTTTTTATATTATTCGTGCACGTATTTTTTTAAATCTATTGACTTTTATGTTCATTTATGATAAAATCATCTTAATGGAACAAGTCGCGTGGATACGCCCACCACAGAGAGCCGTCGGTAGCTGTAAAGACGGTGTGTGCGCCCTCTCGGTACCGCCCATACGTAGTGAAAAATGAATAATCATTACGGTAACTGAATAGAAATGAGTTAAACGCTCGGGTGGAACCGTGCGGGACTTTCAGTCCTCACCCCGAAGGCAAGATGTTTTGTCTTTGGAGTGAGATTTTTTATTTTGTAAAAAACAGGAGGATATAAATTATGGTAAAAATCAGATTTTCTACCGGCGAGGTTTACGAGGGCGCTGAGGCAATTTCGGTCTATGACGCTGCAAGCTCGCTCGGTATAGTTGCAAGGGAGCACATCACCTGCCGTCTTAACGGCGAGCTCCGTGAGCTCTCTACTATCGTTGACGGTGAGGCTGAGGTCACTCTTCTTACCTTTAAGGACGAGGACGGTAAGCACGTTTTCCGTCATACCGCCGCACACGTTATGGCGCAGGCGGTAAAAAGGCTCTTCCCTAACACAAAGCAGACTATAGGTCCTGCTACCGACACCGGCTACTTCCAGGACTTTGACGCCGAGGTTTCTTTCACCCCCGAGGTGCTTCGTGACATCGAGGCGGAGATGAAAAAGATAGTTAAGGAAAACATTCTTATAAAGCGCGAGGAGCTTTCAAAGGAAGATGCTTTGAAGCTTATGACCGAGCTTGACGAGCCCTACAAGGTTGACCGCATCAACGAGCTCCCCGAGGACGCTGTCATTTCTATATACAGACAGGGCGAGTACGTTGACCTCTGTGCAGGTCCTCACCTTCGCTCGACGGGAATGGTTAAGGCTTTCAAGCTCACTCAATGCACCGGCGCTTACTACAAGGGCGACCAGAACAACAAGCAGCTCCAGAGAATTTACGGCGTTGCATTCCCCTCAAAAGACGAGCTCAACGAGTACGTAACTCAACAAGAAGAGGCTCTGAAGCGCGACCACAACAAGATTGGCCGCGAGCTTGAATACTTCACCACCGTTGATTCAATCGGTCAGGGTCTTCCCATTCTTCTTCCGAAGGGCGCGAGAACTATTCAGCGCCTTCAGAGATGGGTTGAGGACGAGGAAGAAAAGAGGGGTTATCTTCTCACAAAGACGCCTCTTATGGCAAAGCGCGAGCTCTACAAAATTTCGGGACACTGGGACCACTATCTTGACGGTATGTTCGTTATGGGCGACCCCGACGATTAC
>JAFVXK010000025.1 GCA_017501175.1 Clostridia bacterium
TATGCAAGCTGAATTGCTGCATAGCCGTCGGTTTCAACGGTCTTTTTCTGTGCTACCACGCAGGGGCCTGCTTCAATCAGGGTTACGGGTATCACGTTGCCCTTGTTATCGAAGATCTGAGTCATGCCCAGCTTCTTACCGATAATGCACTTTTTCATTTTTTCCTCCATTAGGTTATTGGTTGACGGGTTTGAATTTTCGCTAAAGCGCGATCTCGCCAACTTGACCACGAGGCCGTGGTGATTTTTACGGGATTTGAAGCTCCCGACTCGGAACTTGTCCGAGATTAAGCCTTGATTTCGATCTCAACGCCTGCGGGAAGCTCGATGCTCATAAGAGCCTCAACAGTCTTCGCCTGGGGGTCGATAACGTCAATCAGACGCTTGTGCGTGCGCATTTCGAACTGCTCACGGCTGTCCTTGTACTTGTGAACCGCTCTGAGAATGGTAACAATCTCCTTGTCGGTAGGAAGAGGAATAGGACCGCTAACCTTGCTTCCGTTTCTCTTTGCTACGTCAACTACCTTCGCTGCTGCGGCGTCGATGATGGTCGAGTCATAGCTCTTGAGTCTCACTCTGATTTTTCCCTGTGCCATAATTTGTTTCCTCCTTTGTCGTATTGCTTGCGACTTTTAAGAAGGCGAAGAGGTTTTACACCGTGCCGGGCGTATCAAACACGCCCCAACAAAATCAGTTCGAATAAACCGTCCGCAGCGGCACAAACGAACCGAAAAAGAACACGGCTGCCAAAAGGCAACTCTCTTGTTTCGCCCGGTTAAATATCGGACATACTCGGCGGAAATTCCCTACCTCTATGGGTAGCCACCTCCCGCTTCAACGCATATCAAGCCTATATATTATACATTAAAATATATGAAAAAGCAATACTTTTTCAAAAAAAATATAAAAAATTTTCTGAAAATTTTCACGAATTTTCAGTAGTGTTTTTGTGCAATATTCACAAATTTATTCGGCTTTTTGCTGAAGGCGAATCTCTTCCGAAAGTCAATTTATACATAATTTTGACCTGAAGGCAGGTTTATCCGCCGTTTTTCACTATCTTTTTTAATCTTTACCGCTTTTGTTCGCAATTTGTTCACAATTATGGTGTAAAATATACCTATATATAATATAAATGAAGGAATTTGCAAATGAAAACCACAGCCAAAAAGCTTCTGATAACCGTCCCTACGGTAATTTTCGCCCTCGGAGCGATAGTTTTGCGTACCGTTGCCTGTCTTTTCGAACTAGATTACAAGACGGGACTTTTTGCCGACTCGACGCTCTCGAAGGTATCCGGCTACACCGTCGCGGCTGTAACCATCCTTCTCCTTTTGCTTTTAGCGGTGAAAATCGAAGTCGCCGAGCGCAGAGCCTCCTTCCGCGGACCTCTCACCTATCTTCCGTCGGGGGTACTCGCAACCGCACTCGTGCTTTCCGCCGTTAATCTTATCGAATATTCGGCAGGCGAGCTTGGCAATATTTTCACTCGCGCGCTTCTCTCGCGCTTTGACTGCCTGACGGCGCTTCTCGTAGCCGTTTTGGCTTTGTGCGGAGCAGGCTACTGCATAGCCTCGGCTCTTATACCGACTGTAAGGTGCTCTCTGCGCGCAAACCTCGGAATGCTCGCGGCGCTCGGCCTTGCCGCCTTCACGGTGCATCTGTTCTTCAGAACAGAAACTCCCATAAACAATCCCGCAAAGGTTGCCGACGAAATGGCCTTCCTTTCCGCCGCGCTCTTTATGCTCTCGGAAACCCGCGTTTCGCTCGGACGCGCAAGATGGAAGGATTATTTCATATTCGGTGCAGTATCTGCCGTTTTGTGCGGATACGCCTCGCTTCCCGCTCTCGTCACCTATATTGCTCGCGGTGAGGTTATCTCGGCTAGTATTCAGCAGAGCCTCCTTCTCTTTGCATTTATGCTTTTCTCGGTGCTTAGGCTGATAAACGCCCTTTTGCTCGACCGTGACCGCGCCTCCTCCTTCGTTACGGCAATAGACAGCGATGCTACTGTGAGCGAGGCGGAAAGCGAGCCCAAAGAGGACGGCGAGCTCATCGCGCCGCCCCAGCTCTCGATAGACGACATCGAAGAGCCCGAAAGGCAGGGCGAGGAATGAAAAAAATACTCGTCATAGACGGAAACAGCATAATCAACAGAGCCTACTACGGCGTGCGACCTCTCGTCACAAAAAGCGGAAAATATACCAACGCGATATACGGTATGATAGGCATAATATCAAAGCAGCTGTCGGCACTCAAGCCGGACTTCGCCGCCGTTGCCTTTGACCTCAAAGCGCCGACCTTCCGTCACGAGATGTTTGACGGCTACAAGACAAAGCGTCACCCCACCCCGCCCGAGCTTCTCTCGCAGTTCGACGATGCGAAGGAGTGCCTTTCGCTTATGGGACTGAATATCCTTGAGCTTCCCGGCTACGAGGCAGACGACCTTCAGGGCACGGTGGCAAATATGGCGCACTCGGAAGACGGACTTGAGAGCTACATTCTCTCGGGTGACCGCGACCTTTTACAGCTTATTGACGACAAGGTTACCGTGCTCCTCGCCACCAACACCGACACGCTGGTTATGCGCGAGGGCGAGTTCTTCGAAAAATATGGCATATCTCCCTCGCAGTTTGTCGATATGAAGGCGCTGATGGGCGACTCGTCGGACAACATTCCCGGCGTTTCGGGCGTTGGCGAGAAAACCGCCGCTACGCTGATACAGAACTTCGGCTCGCTCGACGGAATATACGAGAATATCGACGACGCGCGCATCTCAAAGGGCGTACGCCAGAAGCTCCTTTCCGACAGGGAGAACGCATACCTTTCAAGAACTCTTGCCAAGATAGTGACCGACGCGCCTATCAATAAGAGCCTTGACGACCTTGTTTTAAAGCCGCTTGACGACGCCGGACTTTACAAGAAATTCACCGAGCTTGAGCTTAACTCGCTGATAACGAGGCTCGGTCTTACGGGCAAGAGCGAAGATGGCGGGCATACCGAGGAGAGCTATGCTCCGAGCTTCGAGGAAGCCACGCTTGCGGAGCTTTCGGGTATTGACGCCGACACTCTCGCGCTTGAAATTTCAGGCGGAGCTATATATATAAATATAAAAGGTAGGAATTTGTTGCTCACGGGCGACATTTCGGGGCTTTGCGGCTTCCTTTCGGGCAAAAAAATCATTTGCTACGACGGAAAGGCGCTCCTTCACGCGCTCGATAAAATCGGCGAAGCTCCTGCGGAGTGTAAGCTTCTTGACCTTATGCTCTATGCATATCTTCTGAACCCCGGAAGCGGAAGCGCCGGAGTACCCGCGCTTTTCTCGATGTTTCTCGGAGTATCGCTTGAGGCGGGGACTGTCGGTGTGGGACTTTACTCACAGCTTGAGGAAAAGCTCCGTGAGAAAATAAAAGAGGACGGGCTTGAATACGTTCTCGACGAAATCGAGCTTCCGCTCGTCAGAGTTCTCTACGAGATAGAGCGCGCGGGCTTTATGATAAACTCTGCGGGAATTCTCGAATTCGGCGAGGCGCTCGGAGAGCTTGCAGACAGCCTTACCGCGAGAATTTATATGCAGGCGGGACGCGAGTTCAATCTCAACTCGCCAAAGCAGCTCGGCGAGGTGCTTTACAACGAAATGTGCCTTCCCTGCCCGAAGAAAACCAAGAGCGGCTACTCAACCGATGCCGAAACGCTTGAGGCGCTTCGCCCGATATCACCGATAATCGACGATATTCTCGAATACCGTCAGGTTACCAAGCTTCGCGGCACTTACACGACGGCTCTTACTGACGTCGCAGACGCGGACGGCAGAATACACACCGACTTTAAGCAGGCGCAGACGGCAACCGGAAGGCTTTCAAGCGCCGAGCCCAACCTTCAGAATATCCCGATAAGAACCAAAATGGGCAGAGAGATGCGCCGCTACTTCGTCGCTCGCGACGGGTATTTGCTCGTCGATGCCGACTACTCGCAAATCGAGCTTAGGCTTCTTGCTCACATTTCGGGCGACTACACGATGCGCGAGGCGTTCATTGCAGGCGAGGATATTCACAGAAAGACCGCGGCGGCTGTTTTCGGACTTCCCGAGGAAGCTGTAAACGACGAGATGCGTAAGCGCGCAAAGGCGGTAAACTTCGGCATAGTTTACGGCATCAGCGGCTTCTCTCTCGCAAAGGACGTCGGAACAACGGTTAAGGAAGCGACAAAATACATCAAAAGCTATATGATGAACTACCCCTCAATCGAGGAGTACCTCGAAAGAGTGGTAAAGGACGCAGAGCGCGACGGCTACACGGCAACGCTTCTCGGCAGGCGCAGATATATTCCCGAGCTCAAGGCATCAAACGCGGCTATGCGCGCCTTTGGCAAGAGGGTCGCTATGAACGCCCCCATACAAGGCACGGCGGCCGACATTATGAAGCTGGCTATGCTGAAAGTCAGGGATAGACTTCTCCTCGAGGGACTTGACGCGAGGATAGTTATGCAGGTTCACGACGAGCTGATAGTCGAGGCTCGCGAGAATATCGCGGACAAGGTCAAGGCTCTCGTAAAAGAGGAAATGGAGCGCGCTTACACGCTCTCAATACCCCTTACAGCCGATGCAACCGTCGGCAAAAACTGGCTCGAGCAGGCTTAAAGCGGCAATTCGCGGCAAAAGGACGGCAATCCGCGGCAAAAAAGCAAAGCCCACCGCAAAAGGCAAAAAGGCTGCGGTAAAAGCGCCTCGCAAAAGACAACAATTATTTACATTTTCAGAGGGAGAATGCAAATGAAACCTTACATTCCGAAATTCACCGCTCCGAAAGAGCCACCCCGTGTTGAGTTTAAGACGGGTGTTGTTTCGATTTCCTTCCGTCAAAACACCCAGCGCGAAATACTCGAGATGATGAAGGGGGCAAACCTCAAATATATCGAATGGGGCAGCGACGTTCACGCGCCGCACAAAAGGCTTGATATGCTCGCGGAGCTTGCCAAGATGCAGGATATGTACGGTGTCAGCTGCTCTTCATACGGAACGTATTTTCGACTTGGAGAAACTCCCGTCGATGACCTTATTGACTATATACGCGCAGCAAAGGCGCTCGGCACGGATATTCTGCGGCTTTGGGCGGGAAGAAGGCGCGGCTACGAGCTCTCGCTGCCCGAAATCGAGAAGTTTATGGACTCCTGCTGGAGATGTGCTGACGTCGCAGAGCGCGAGGGTGTCAAGCTTTGCGTCGAATGTCACCAGAACACCTTCACTGAACGTCTTGAAGATGCGCTTATGCTGATGGAAAACGTGGATTCGGACAAATTCAGAATGTATTGGCAACCGTTTTGCGAGAAAACCGTCGATGAAAATCTCGCATATCTAAAAAGGGTCGAGCCCTACGTCGAGCATCTGCACGTGTTCAACTGGGCGGGAAGCCACCGCTATACACTTGCCGACGGTGTTGGCGACTGGAAAAGATACCTCTCGGCGCTTTCACGCCCGAGAACACTCCTGCTCGAATTTATGCCCGACAACCTCTTAACTACTCTTCCGCGCGAGGCAGAGGCTCTGCGCGAGATTATAAAATAACGCAAAGGTCGCCCAAGGTGGCTTCAAACACCAAAAAACGCCTCTTCGAAAAGAGGCTAAAAAGCAAACTATTGTTTACAAAAAAGATGCGCCCCGTGGAATTACCCGCGGGGCGTGTTAAATTTCAGCCTTCTCTTAGAGGAGAAGGCTTTTTTCTTTAAGAGTGACTTTTAATTAACTATAAAAACTTGCTTGCCGCTCCTATTGACAAATTAACCAAAAAGTGTTATAATAGCTCTGCGAAACAAACTAAATAACAAAACGAGGTGTATTTTCTTTTTCAGGGAATATTATACCTTTTTTTGCCTATGCTATTTTGTGAATTTGGTAAAAGCGCAAATTCCACTTTGGTAGGGTTGGCAAGATTTGATATCCCCATTCTGTTAAAGTTTGTTTCGCAGCAATCGGGGTTTGCGTTTTTCGGTGCGTACGACTTCGGTTGTACGCACTTTTTATTTTACTACATTTATTGTTTGGAGGAACACGAAATGAAAAAAATCGCACCTATTATTGAGGAACATGAAATAAAAAAAACGGAACCTAACCATTTAACACTTCCGCAATATGTAATTATAGGATTACTAATTTTCGTATGTATTTTATTGCTTTTAAGCCAATGTTTGACCGATACCGAAAACTTTATGTATTTGCATGAGAGCCAATCTTACAAGGGGATTACTATCACAGTAAATAGTATAACGGAAAGTAATTATTATTCATCTTTAATGGGTCGCGTTGATGCAGAAGAAGGAAAAAGGTTTATTACTGTTGAATTGACAATTGAGAATAACGGTGAATCTGAACTCGGTTTTTCCTCAGACGAATTTCTCTTAATTGAAACAGAAAACAATGCCGAAGTAGAGGCGGTAAATTATGTTTTAGATCATACAATAATGGATATTGATGTAGGCCCTTACGAAACCGTTACTGGTATTGTGAGATTTTATGTGTCAGAAATTTTTGCAAGTAAAGCTCCGTTTATTTTCAAGTATACATATACGGACTTTGATGTAGCATATCTCTGGAAAGAAATAGAACTTGAATGGGTTTTAACAGAGCGCACAAACTGATATGCATTTATCAAACCAGCAAAAATTATAAAGGCGGGTAGCCCGCTTTTAAGCAATCGAGGTGGGGCTAAATTCGCGCAGTGACGGCAATTTAGTCCCACCTCTTATCCTGTTCCCTAAAA
>JAFVXK010000026.1 GCA_017501175.1 Clostridia bacterium
AGGCTACCGACATCTACGGCGGTAAGCTCAATCACGAGGGATACAAGTCTGTTGCAAAGCAGCTTGCCGACAAGTTTAACTTCGAGTACGTTGCTATCACTCTCCGTGAGAGCCACTCTGCATTCGACAACGGCTGGTCGGCTATGCTCTACAACGTAGCTGGCGACGAGTATTGCTTCTCGAAGAAGTACGAGCTTCACATCATTGACCGCGTTGGCGGCGGTGACTCCTTCGGCGGCGGTCTTATCTACTCGCTTATGAACGGCAAGTCCACTCAGGCTGCTGTTGAGTTCGCGGTTGCGGCTTCTGCTCTTAAGCACTCCATCGAGGGCGACTACAATATGGTTACTCTCGCTGAGGTTGAGAAGCTCGCCGGCGGCGACGGCTCGGGAAGAATTCAGAGATAATTTGTATATATCGAAAAAAGGACGCGCACGCGTCCTTTTTTCTTTTTTTCTCTATATTTATTTTGTGAAAACGGTTGACAAATTCAGCTATTTGTGATATACTCAAATGGCTTTAAAATAAAATGAGATTATCTCAATAAGCCGAGGTTAAAATGAGAAAAAATGTGTTAAGTGAGCTTGAAAGCCGTAGAATTTTTATGAGTCCTGCAGAGCGGAGAATAGCAGACGTAATACTTCGCAACCCAAGACAGCTTACCGAGCTTTCAATGACCGAGCTTGCAAGGCTTGCCGTGGTTTCGCAGGGAAGTGTGGTTAATTTTTCAAAGCGACTTGTCGGTGGCGGTTATCCGCTTCTGAAGCTCAAAATTGCTGAAGCTGTCGCTGTGAGCGAGCCTTCCTGTGATGCTCAAGGCACGTGCCCTGAAATGAAGAGGACGCTTGACAAAACGGTCGAGGGCGCTATCCGCGCGATGAAAAACACCGTCGAGGTAAACTCCGACGAGGCTTTGGTGCGCGTTTCGGATATGATAATGAATGCCTCGCGCGTAGAGCTTTGCGGACTTTTTCGCTCTGCGGTTGTTGCTACAGATTTTTGCTATAACCTCATACAGATAGGAATTTCCGCGACCTACATAAACGACGCTCTTACCTCTGCGGCGTCTGCCTCGTTGCTTTCTTCCGACAGCGTATTTATTGCCATATCTCTTTCGGGACAGACTAAGGACGTCATTGACGCTGCGAAAAATGCAAAGGATAACGGAGTGCCGATTATTGCTATCACCTGTAATCGCACGTCGCCTCTTGCACTTCTTGCCGACGAGCTGCTCGTTTCCGCTGTCAGCGGCGGCGTTGACTACGTAGGCGAAAACTCAGAGGGAAGACTCTCGCAGATGCTCATTGCAGACACCGTTTGCGCCTATATTGGTGAAAAGCTCGGTGCAAACAAGGGCGGTGTTCAGTCGCGGTTGCGTAATATTCTTGGTTCTCATAGCGTTTTTGAAAAATAGTTTTAGGCAAGGGGCGATTTGGAAGCTTAACGCCCGTGGGCTGTGAGAGCATAATAAACTGCTCAAAAGCATAATAATACGGGGTGAAAATGAGGCTTTCAAAAAATGCAAAAAATGCGATATACATAGGCACTCTCTGCTCGGTGGCATATCTTGCCGTGTATATTGCCAGAAATATACTCTCGGCAGTTACGCCGGAAATACTCGAGGAGGGACTTTTAACCAAAGAGTTTCTCGGGACGCTTTCGTCTGCATATTTTACGTTTTATGCCGTTGGTCAGCTTATAAACGGAATAATAGGCGATAAAATCAAAGCCGTTTATATGATTAGCACGGGGCTCTTGCTTGCGGGAGTTACGGGATTTCTCTTTCCCCTCTTCGTGTCGGGCGGAGTTTGGCTTGTAGCGGTTTACGGAATGACGGGATTTTTCCTCTCTATGATTTATGCGCCGATGACGCGCGTAGTTGCCGAGTCAACCGAGCCTATACACGCTGTCAGGTGCTCGCTTGGCTACACCTTCGCGTCATTCTTCGGCTCTCCTGCAGCGGGAATTCTTGCGGCATTTTTTGTATGGGAAGACGCGTTCAATTTCTCAAGCTCGATTCTCGTTTTTATGTCGGTTGTTTGCTTCCTGCTTTTTACCGTTTTCGAGAGACGCGGAGTTGTGAAGTACGGTCAGAGAGAAGTTCTAACTGTATCTGCGGCTGCGCCTGTGGGATTAATTCCTAAAGTAAAGCTTTTGATAAAGCACGATATAATTCGATTTTCGGCAATATCAATGATAACCGGAGTCGTTAGGACGGCGGTGCTATTCTGGATGCCTACGTATTTTAGCGAGCATCTCGGCTACGACAGCGAAGCTGCGGCGCTTATTTTCACTGTTGCGACGCTCGTTATTTCGGCGAATTCCTTTATTGCCGTCGGGCTTTACGAGCTTCTTGGCAGGCGGCGCTATCCTGCGCTTCTTATCCTTTTTGGAGTGTCTGCCGTATCGTTTGTGCTCACCTTCATTGTCACCTCTCCGAAACTAAATATCATATTCCTAGTTCTTGCCGTAATCGGCTCTAACGCCTCGTCGTCAATACTTTGGAGTGTCTATTGCCCGAGTCTTGCCGACACCGGAATGGTTTCAAGTGCGACGGGCTTCCTTGACTTCTTAAGCTATATGGCGGCGGCAATAGCGACTGCCGTTTTTGGCAATATAGTCACTCTTGTAGGCTGGGGAAACCTCATTCTCATCTGGCTGGGACTTGCCGTTCTTGGAATATTCGTTTCTTTCCCCTGGCGACAGTGGCATATCCTAAAGAGCGATAAACCAAAGGTTTAAGGCTGAAAGCATGAATACGAAAAAAGCACCCCACGGCAAACCGTGGGGTGCAGTGCTTGGTTATAGATTTAACCGAGTCTTAAATTACTTGTTGGAAATTGCTGCCCCGGCTGCTGCAAGTAGCGAAGCGGCGCGAGGGTATTGAATGACAGTCCGGTGAACTGTCAGACCCCGAGCGTGACCGAGCCCGCGGCGAGACCTTGCAATCGGAGCTCTAAAGAGCGAGCCCGAAAAAAAGAGTCCCCGAAAAACCGAGGACTCTTGAATAACTTATATCGGCTACAAATTACTTGTTGGAAATTGCTGCCTGAGCTGCTGCAAGTCTTGCAATCGGAACTCTGAAGGGCGAGCAAGAAACGTAGTCAAGACCGATCTTGTGGCAGAACTCTACAGATGTGGGGTCGCCGCCGTGCTCACCGCAGATACCTACGTGGAGAGCCTTGTTAACGGGACGTCCGAGAGTAACAGCCATATTCATAAGCTTACCAACACCGGTGGTGTCGAGCTTAGCGAAGGGATCGTTCTCGAAGATCTTGGCATCGTAGTAAGCGCCGAGGAACTTACCTGCGTCGTCACGGGAGAAGCCGTAGGTCATCTGAGTGAGGTCGTTAGTACCGAAGCAGAAGAAGTCAGCGTTAGCTGCGATATCGTCTGCGGTAAGGCCTGCACGAGGGATCTCAATCATAGTACCAACCTCGTCCTTGAGGCTAGCGCCAGCTGCTGCAATCTCAGCATCAGCGGTCTCGATAACAACCTTCTTAACGAACTTGAGCTCCTTAACGTCACCAACGAGAGGAATCATGATCTCGGGAACCATGGTCCATTCGGGATGAGCCTTCTGAACGTTGATAGCTGCTCTGATAACAGCCTTGGTCTGCATCTTTGCAATCTCGGGATAGGTTACTGCAAGACGGCAGCCACGGTGACCCATCATGGGGTTGAACTCGTGGAGAGAGGAGATGATAGCCTTGATAGACTCAACGCTCTTGTTCTGAGCCTTAGCGAGAAGAGCGATGTCCTCCTCGGTAGTAGGAACGAACTCGTGAAGCGGAGGGTCAAGGAATCTGATACAAACAGGAGTACCCTCCATAGCCTCGTAAATCTTCTCGAAGTCGCCCTGCTGGTAGGGAAGAATCTTCTCAAGCGCAACCTCGCGCTCAGCAGCGGTGTCGGAGCAGATCATCTCACGGAATGCCGCGATTCTGTCAGCCTCGAAGAACATGTGCTCGGTACGGCAAAGACCGATACCCTCTGCACCAAGCTCACGAGCCTTCTTTGCATCAGCGGGAGTGTCGGCGTTGGTTCTAACCTTAAGAGTTCTGAACTCGTCAGCCCAGCCCATGATGGTGCCGAAGTTGCCCGAGATCTCAGCGTCAACGGTAGGAATGATACCGTCGTAGATGTTACCGGTGGAACCGTCGATGGAGATGTAGTCGCCCTCTGTAAAGGTCTTGCCTGCAAGCTCGAACTTCTTGTTTTCTTCATCCATTTTTATTTCGCCGCAACCGGAAACACAGCAAGTACCCATACCACGAGCAACAACAGCTGCGTGAGATGTCATACCGCCGCGTACC
>JAFVXK010000027.1 GCA_017501175.1 Clostridia bacterium
CGGTTATATCAATGGTATCATAGATTTTGTAGTGCTCGTAGTCGCCGTACTGACCCGAGGCGGCGTACTTGCCGTTGACGTAGAGGGTGTAGTCGGAGTCGGCGGAGATGTTTATCACCGTTTTCTTGCCCGAGTGGCATATAGTGTCACGAAAATCGGCGTACTGGTCGGGACCCTCGCCCTCTTTTATCCAAATCCATTTGCTTTTTTCAAAAACCTTCATTGCTTTGCTCCTTTTATGTATTTCTTTTTGATTTTTTCTATGTCATCGCGTCTTATCCATTCCTCGGAGTAGCCGCAGGTGCAGCAGAGATAACGGTCAACCTTGACGTACGACCAGGTGAGAGGAATGTTGTTTCCTGCGCCGTATGCGCCGGCTGTGCCTTCGATTTTTATTATATCGTTACCCAAGCATTTTGGACAAATTTTCGTTGTTTTCATATTACTTCAGCTCCATTCTGTAATGGGGAATGTCTTGCTCGTAAAACACGTCCGAAACGACAGTGAAGCCGAGGCGCTTGTAAAAGCCGACGGCGTGCTCCTGCGCGTTGACGTATATGAGATGCGTCGGCAGCTTTTTCTTGACGGCGGAAAGTGCGCTCTCCATAAGCGTCCGTCCGAGCCCCTGCCCGTGAGAAAGGGTCAGCACCCTGCCAATCTTGACAGAGCCGTCAGAGTCATAAAAGGCACGCAGGTATGCCGTGACACGCCCCCCGTCATCGAAGAAGCAATGTAAACTATTGTAGTCAATTCCGTCGGCATCGACGTAGCTTATCTTTTGCTCCACGACGAAAATCTCGGCGCGCGACTTCAGTATCTCGTATAACTCTCCCGCCGAGAGCTCATCGAATTTCTTTGCGTAAAATTTCATTTTTTCGTCCTTTGATAATTGGCTTCGGCTTTGGGCATCAAGAGCCTATATTGCTCTTTGAATAGCGCTCTGGCTCGAAATTCTCGATATTTACTTCGGAGGGCGTGATGTCGAGGAGCTCACAGATTACCGAGAGGACTCTGCCACCGATAGCTTCCGTGCCCTCGGGGGTGTAATAGTGCACCCAATCAGAGTGCGCCGACTCGGGAAGCGACGCGGTAAAGGGATAAAGGTCGTTTATCACGGTGTCGGTGTCGGCGAGGACGCGGAGTGCCTCGGCATTGTACTTTTCGATGTTAGAGTTATGCCTTGTGAAATCGGGTTCGCTTTTTCCCTCGATTATTTTCGTCGAGGTTGCAAAGATGATTTTTGCCCTCGGGAAAAGCAGGCGAAGTCTTTTATCAATGCGCCCTATTGCCTCACCGTAGTAGTCAAGCGATGTGAGTGGCTCATCGCCAAAGAGCTCGAGCACGTCCCAAAGTCCCGCGTTCCAATGAACGAGGTCAACGTCGTCGCCCCACTTGCCGTCTCTTTTCCAGTTTTGCACAAAACGCAGAACGTACTCCGCAAACTTGCAGTTTTCCTCTGGGTAGAGGACCTCGGCTGTGCCTGCGAGGGCGTCCTTGACGTACTTGTCGTAGCCCATTCTTATAGAGTCGCCAATCAATACAATTTTTTTCATTTTTATTTCCTTTCGGTAGGTTGATTTTATATTGCTTGATAAAGAAGCACGAGAAGCGGCATCGTCGCGCAGGCAACGAGAGTCGTCATTATGTTTATCGCAACCGAATATTCAACCTCGGTGTCGTATATTTGCGAAAATTGCATTATCGTTGCGGCGGTAGGCGTCATAGTCGCAAGGAATGAGATGAGCAGTATTTTCTCGACGTTTGGAATATTGAAGACAAGCCGCATAAGCAAGAGCACACCGAGAGAGAGAAGGGGACAGATGATAACTCGCATAGCCGTTGTGAGATAAATACGGGGGTTAGTCACCATTTTTTTGAAGTTAAGGCTCGCCGCCGTCATTCCCGCGATAAGCATACCCACGTAGCCGAGCACTCCGCCGAGCGAGGCGGTTATATCGCTGACAAATTCGGGAAGCCTGATGCCCGAAAGCAAAAGAACGAAGCCCGCGGCTATCGCAAGAATGCAGGGATTTAAGAGGATTTTTGTCAATTTGATACCCTCACCGCGCTCGAAAAGTCCGACGCCATGCGACCACACGAAGCAGAGCTGTACAGACATAAAGCCGAGAGAATATATGACCCACTCGTCACCAAGGACAAATGAAACTATCGGAATGATGAGGTTTACCGCGTTAGAGTAGAACACCGATGCGCGCTCAACCACCGTGCCGTGCGCGAATTTTGCAAACAAGAGGTCAACGGCAACAAACATAAGGTGAAGAACAATTCCCGCACCGATAGCAAGGGCAAAGCCACCAAGAATTTCCTCGCTGAGCTCGACGTTAAAGGAGTTGATTATCGCCGCCGGCATCAAAAGATAGAGCGCGAGGCGCGAGAGCACCACAGAGTCGCCCGATTTCACGACGCGGAGCTTCACGAGCGCAAAGCCGATAGCCATAACCAAGAAAAGCTGTGCTATTTTATATAGTAGTAAAAGTGCAGTCATACCAAAATCTCCTTAAATAAGCTCTGAAAAATTCTTGAGGTACCGCACGGCAGTTGCCCTCATCTCCTCAACGTAATCCGCGGAGGAGTCGTCGTAGATGCCGTATGCGACAGCGCCGGCGTCGCGTGCGGTTTTGACGGCGGTTACGTTGTCATCGACGAAGATGACCTCGCCCGTCGGCACGCCGAGCCTCTCTGCTGCCATTTTATATATTTCGGGATTTGATTTTGTAGTAGCAAAATCGTCGCAGGACCACACGTTGTCAAAAAGCTCGAATATGCCAAGACGGGAAAGACAGACGTCGAGTATAGAGTGAGGACTTGCCGTCAGCACGTTTAAGCTGTCGCCTCTTTCACGAAGGGCCTTGAGCGTCGCAATAACCTCGGGCTTAGCCTCTATTCTTTCGGCGTAGTCGGGAAAGGCGTAGTCGTTCATCATAGCGACAAGAGCTTCCTCGGAAAGAGTGCATCCGAGCTCGCGGAAATATCTTGCCGAGCCGTTATAGCCAAGAGGAGTAATTGTTTTTATTACGTCATCGCCGACGGTTAGTTTATGCTCGTTTATAATTCGTAGCATAACCGACGAAAAGGTCGGCATCGAGTTAACGAGCGTGCCGTCAAAATCAAATAAATAGGTTGTCTTTTTCATTATAGTTTTCCTCAATATAAAAACCTGGCGCAAATCGCGCGCTTTTTCGTATTCGTCGTATCCTGTTTTTATATAATTGCCAATCAAAGCATTTTTTGAATTTATTCTGTTCCGTAGTGAAGGGCGTCTTTGGTTTTAAGAAGGTTGTTGGCAGTGCGTGTCAAGCAAACAACGCTTTCGACGTGGGTCAAGACTCCAAAAGGTATATTTTTGTGCCAAAAATGGGGGTTGTAAGTCCAAAAGGTATATTTTATTTTTGTTTGCTTTTGATTGTTTTCTTGAGCCATTGAACTAATGCGTATACAAGTTCAAAGACAACAACAGGAACAATAATACCGAGCAAAACAATCAAATCAAAATCAATGTTTGGCGAGTCCAATTCAACGCCAAACGCACTGACAACAAGAGCGCCTATGCCAAAGAATATTAAGGTCAATACGATTTCTAGCAGTCCTTCGAAAAACGCTTCTTTAAGTTTCTTTTTATCTTTTTTCATTTGCGTCTCCTTTCGAGACAAACGACACTCTCAACGTGTCCCGTACAAGGAAACAGGTCAAAAGCAAAAACTTCTTTCGTTTCGTAGCCAAGAGCCTTGAATATAGCCGCATCTCTTGCAAGAGTTTCGGGGTTGCAGGAAACGTAAACTACGCGCTTCGGCGACAGTCCTGCGACGTAACGCAGAAGACGCTCGTCACAGCCGGCGCGCGGCGGGTCGAGTACAATTATGTCGGGGAGAATTCTCTCGCCGCGCGAGATTTCGGCGCGGGAAAGCAGCTTTTCGGTGTCGGAGGCGTCGCCCGTGTAAAATTCTGCGTTGGAAATGCCGTTTGCCGCGGCGTTGAATTTCGCGCACTCTACCGCCGAGGCTACGATTTCAATGCCGATGACCTCACCCGCCGCGTCTGCCATAGAAAGCCCTATCGAGCCAGCACCGCAGTATAGGTCAAGGAGAACGTCGTTTTTGGTTGGCGCGGCGAGCTCCTTTGCCTTCGCGTAGAGAAGGTCGGCTGCGGCTCTGTTGACCTGATAGAAGGACGGTGCGGTGATTTTGAGACGTACACCCCCGAGCGTGTCAAATATATAGTCGCGCCCGAAGAGGGTTATATACCCGTCACCGAGCACTACGTTTGTGTTTTTTGTATTCACGTTAAGGAGAATGCCCACCACCTCGGGATAGCGCGAGGTTATGTCGGTGACGAGCTCGTCAGAGTGGGGGATAGACTTCCCATTGACAACTAAAGTTAGCAAAATTTCGCCGCTGACCTCGCCGCGACGGAGATAAATATGGCGTAAAAGTCCCTCGCACGTTTGCTCGTTGTAAACCGAAAGGTCGTGCTTTTTGAAAAAGGCGGACACCGTGTCGAGAATTTTGCGGAAAACAGAGGGGGCAAGCGGACAACAGCGCGCCTCGGTGACGCGGTGGCTTTTCGGTGCGTAGAAGCCTATGACGTACTCGCCGTCCTTTGTCTTTGAGATGGGGTATTGCGCTTTGTTACGGTATTCCTTCGTTTTAGGCGAGGGGGTGACGTCGGTTACCTCGACCTCTGAAAGACCTGCCTTGACGAAGGCTTCTTTTACGTTTTGCTTTTTTATATCAAGCTCGTGAGTGTATGAAATGCATTTGTATGCGCATGAGGTACAGGCGGTATTGTCGCATCTGTCGCTGGCGCGCAGGGGGGATTTTTTGATGAATTTCTCTACACGCCCCACGGCATATGACGAAGCAGACTTGATTATCTTTACCTCGACCTCGTCCTCGGGGACTGTTCCTGATACGAAAACTACAATTCCGCCCTCACGTCCGACGCCAAAGCCGAGGTTGGTTAAATCGGTTATTTTTAGATTAACTAAATCGTTCTTTTTCAGCATAAGAGCCCTTTTGTAAACAATTATTTACGTTATATGTATTCTTCTTGGAATTTTGCGCGCCATTCCTTCGGAGTTTCTCCGAAAGCCGCCTTAAAGGTTTTTGTGAAATAGGAAGCGTCTGTAAATCCGGTTTCCTCTGCGATTTGTGCTATGGTTTTTGTCGTGTAACGGAGAAGGTTTTTGGATAGACGCAGGCGGTAGGATATAATGTATTGGCGAAGGGTGATACCGCGCTTTTCCTTCATAACCGTGCTTACGTAGAAGGGGTGATAGCCAAAAATCGCGCCTATCTCGGTGTTGGATATTTCATCGCCTGCGTGCTCCCTTATATAATCGTCAAGGGTGTCGAGCATTCTCAGCGGGAGAGCATTTTCGTCTGTCGCTTCGGCGACCCTTATGAGAATGAGCTTGAGTATTGCCGCAGCCTTTGCCAAGGAATAGACGTCCTCTGAAATAAAGAGCTCCGTAATCTCTTCTATCTCGCCCCATACCGCTTCAAGCTCGTCAATGCGTATTACTTTGTCAAACGGCGCAGTTTCTTTTGGACATAGCTCGGAATTAAATTCCTCGGGTGCTATGGGCGTGGCATTATCTACGGTATTGCCCGTAGGACTGAAGCTAATCACTGCGGCGCGCATATACTGTCCAAAGAGCGCGTAGCGCGTACCAGCGGGAATATATAAAAGCGCTCCCGAGCCGAAGGAAGTTATCTTCTTTCCGTCGATAGAGCCGCCAATCTCACCGGAAAAAACGTAAATCAGCCGAGAAGCATAGGAAATGCGCTCACAGCGCTTGCTTGCCTTTCCGCCGCGGTCATAAATTGCCGCAGAGTATATCGTGGGATTAAGTTCACCGAAATTCATCAAAGCACCCCCAAAAAGCTTCAAAATATAATAAAACAAATATTATACACTAATTTTAGCATTTTACGCGCGCAAAATCAAGAGAAAAAGGAATATTTTTGAGCGATTTTATAAAACTTTTTTGAGTGCAAATTGCTTTTCTGAAGGGCGAAAAACATAAAAACGCAAATAATTGAAAAAACTTTCAAAAACCCCTTGACAAATCGGACAAGATGTGGTAGAATATTTCGGCAAGGCAAACCGGCCGGTTGGTCAAGCGGCTAAGACATCAGCCTCTCACGCTGAAAACATGGGTTCGATTCCCGTACCGGTCACCAAGAAAAAACGCAGACACTCCACAAGGGGTGTCTGTGTTTTTTGTTGTGCTCGGCACAACCTCGAACCCACTCGCGCGCACGAAAGGCTTTAGGTGTATCGTTGACTATCATAGTTAGGATTACTAACAAACGCGCGAATTGGGTTCGAAACATTGCTCCGCCGCTTCCGCGTCGGAAGCCTTGAAGGGCGGAGCAAATTCCCGTACCTGTTTGCCGCTCGGGGCGTAGTTTGCGGTAACTGTTCCGCCTCATTCTTCTTGAAGCTCACATCTCCTCGCACGGCAATATACCGCTTGCGCGGTATGCACCAAAATAGACGGTAGAGTGGGGAGCACCACATTTGTGGTGCTTTTCTTTTTCTGTGCTGGTGGCCGGTACGCTTTCGAGCCCACTCGCGCGCACGAAAGGCTTTAGGTGTATCGTTGACTATCATAGTTGAGCTTGCTAACAACTCGCGCGAACGAAAGGCTTTGGGTGTATTCGCCTTTCGGCAATCGGTATGCGCTTCGCCCACGATATTGCGCGTTAACTACCTTCTCCACCCCGAGTTATCCTTATAATAGTTTTCAGACCTTGCCGTTGTTGCTGTGGGGGCGGGGTCGAGTTTTTGTCCCGCTATACCGAGCAGGTCCTCGGGGCGAATCCAGGGACGGCGCTGGACGGCGCTGGTTTCCTCGTGGGTGAGGTATCCTCGGTAGGCGACGAGGCTTCGGCGCAGATAGCCGTCCTTTATACAGGCGTCCTTCACGCCGCCGTTAAGCAGTAAGAGTATCAGGGGCAGAATTTCCGCGCTGTACGCGCAGGATGCGGAGTTGGCGATAGCTCCGGGGATATTTGCGACGCAGTAGTGAACGACACCGTTTACGGTGTATCTTGGGCTTTCGTGGTGTGTTTCGCGGCTTGACTCGATAGCTCCGGGGTTGTCGTTTGATATATCCACCAGCACCGAGCCCTCCTCCATAAGCTTCAGCATTTCCTTGTCTATAAGAAAATCGGTGCGCTCCTTTTGCCACTTGACGCAATTTATTACCATATCGGTGTAGGGAAGCACCGAGGCTATTGCCTCCTTACTGCAAAGCATAGTATTTATCTGTCGGTTGTATTTCGATAAAAGGGTACGGAGAATTCCGACGTTGATATCCATAACCGTACAGTCAGCACCGAGGGCGTGTAAAATTTCAAGCGCTCCCTGACCGACGACACCCGCACCGAGAATAAGCACTCTCATACGCGGTGCGCCGGCAAGACCGCCGACGAACTTGCCCTTGCCGCCGTTTATCGTCAGCATGGATTCAAGACCGAAAAGAGCCCCCTGCTTTCCCGCCGCCTCGCAATTCGGAGAGCCGTGGCGGTGCGCGTCCTCTGCAGTGAATGCTATGCATTTGCTCGTAAGTATAGCTTCAACCTCGCTCGGATTTGCGGCAGGGTGAATACAGCCGAGAATTATCTGTCCCTCGCGCATTAGGGGATATTCCTCGGGGGTAAATTCCTTCACCTTTGCTATCATATCGCACCTCGACCATAGTTCCTCGCGCGCCTTGGCTATTTTCGCGCCTGCCTCGGTGTATTTTTCATCGGGAAAGCCCGCAGCCTTGCCGCAGTCCTGCTCGGCAAGGACGGTGTGTCCCGCGGCAACTATACTTTTAACCTCGGCGGGTGTAGTGATTACTCTGTATTCGCCAGCCTTTGTGTCCTTTAAAATTCCGAAAACCATTTTTCTCTCCTTTAATATATATATCCCATTTATCTTTTCCAAAAAACAGAAAAAAATCCTACGTCTTGCGTCTTGCAAAGTGCTTCTGTCTGTGATAGAATATATATAATAAATGTAGATTTCGAAAAGGAGCACTATATGACTATAATGGGTTTACAGAAGCTGACGCTTCTTGATTTTCCGGGGAAGATTGCCTGCACCGTTTTCACGGGTGGGTGTAATTTCAGATGTCCTTTCTGCCACAACGCCTCGCTCGTAATCCCCTCGAAGCTTGGCGCGGCAATGCCTACCGAGGACTTCTTTGATTTTCTAAAAAAACGGCAGGGCATACTTGGGGGTGTTTGCGTCAGCGGCGGAGAGCCGACCTTGATGTTCGACCTCGAGGACTTTCTCACCCGTATTAAATCCATGGGCTTTCTCGTCAAGCTAGACACCAACGGCTCACGCCCCGAGGTTTTGAGGTCGCTCGTCGAAAAGGGGCTTATTGATTACGTTGCGATGGATATAAAAAATTCCCCCGATATGTATCCGAAGACTGTCGGAGTCGAGGGCTTTGACGTCGCTCCCATACTCGAAAGCGCCGAGTATCTTATGAGCGGTGCTGTGGAGTTTGAGTTCCGCACCACCCTCGTCGAAGGACACCATACAGAGCGCGAAATCCGCCTTATCGGCGAGTGGCTTAGGGGTGCTCCGAGATATTATCTTCAGAATTTCGTGGACTCGGGCGACCTTATTTTAGAGGAAACTAGCGGACTTGACAAAAATACGTCCGAAACTTTGTTGAAAGTGCTCAAAACTTATATTCCAAACGCCGAAATTCGTGGGATTTGATACTACATATCGTTGCTTGAAATATTTTTTCCACAAAATGTTGTGTTTTCCTATTGACAAATGACACAAGATATAGTATAATGTTTATGCTCGCTCTCCGGAGCGAAAAAAGAGTAAAAAACAAAAAAACATAAACATTTCAAATAGGAGGGACACCGTGTACACAGTTAAGAAAAGAGATGGCAAAATCATTGATTTTGACCTCACGAAAATTTCCGACGCGATAAAGCTTGCCTTTGAAGCGCAGGAAAAGGACTACAACCAGAATATCATTGATTTCCTTGCTCTCAAGGTCACAGCAGACTTTGAGCCCAAGATAAAGGACCATCACATCGCAGTCGAGGACATTCAGGACTCGGTTGAGTCGGTTCTCGTTCAGGCGGGATATGCCGACGTTGCAAAGGCATACATTCTTTACCGCCGTCAGAGAGAAAAAATCCGTAATATGAAATCTACTATCCTTGACTACAAGGATATAGTTGACAGCTACGTTAAGTCTATTGACTGGCGTGTTAAGGAGAACTCCACCGTTACCTATTCCGTCGGAGGACTTATCCTCTCGAACTCGGGCGCTATCACCGCTAACTATTGGCTCTCCGAGATTTACGACGACGAGATTGCAAACGCTCACAGAAACGCCGACATTCACATTCACGACCTCTCGATGCTCACGGGCTACTGCGCAGGCTGGTCCTTGAAGCAGCTTATCCAAGAGGGACTTGGCGGCGTTACGGGTAAGATTACCTCTGCGCCCGCAAAGCATCTTGCAACCCTCTGCAACCAG
>JAFVXK010000028.1 GCA_017501175.1 Clostridia bacterium
GGAAGCATATCATTGGGTGTTTTATTACCGAGAGGGTACGCTCGTTATAATTGCAACCGACGCCTACGCTTACGAGCGTGCGGTTCGGGACTTCTTTGATAAATATCTCACCGACAGGGGAATAGTCTTCAAGGACACGCTAAAGGAGCACGGTATGTTGACGTTTGACGAATATTTAGACGAGCAGGAGATGCTTGCTGCCGCCCAGAAAAAGAAGGAGCACGAGCAATACATACCCGATCTGCTTGCTTTGCTTGACACACAGCGCACCAATCTTGACGGAATCACGGGAAAATGGAATCAATACGTTGATGCAAGCGAAACCAATCCCGTTATAAACATGTTTAAGGCATACACCGAGGACCTCGGCGCAGCTGCTGATATAAAGTGGGACTCGCCTGCGGCATATCCTATTGACGAGCACCCAAGACTTCTTCTTACAAAGGATAATCTTCCGCTGATAAGGAAGATGCTCAGAGAGGAAAACGCCACCAACGAATATTTTAAATCCCTCGTTGACGCTACTATTCCCAACGACTGTATTCTTCCCGAGCCGACAGACCAGGGAGTAAATGCTACCCTTGGAGAAACTCTATATCACAATCACAATGAGAGTTATCTCATTATTATACAGGCTAAAGCGCTCGCATATCTTCTTTACGGCGATGAGTATTACGGCTATCAGGCAATACTCTATATGAAGAATTACCTTGCAACGCTTGAAATCAAGGAAATCCCCTCAGACCAGACGCGCCGATACGGCTACGTTATGCGCGCGGCGGGAATTGTTTACGACTGGTGCTACGACCTTCTGACAAAAGAGGACAGAATTCAGTTTATCGCCGGCGTTGAAAACTGCATCTGTCGAGGCAGAAACCTGCAAGGCGATAAAATGGAGGTAGAATTCCCTCCATCAAAGCAGGGTATAGTGGAAGGACACGCGTGCGAGTTCCAGATTTTGCGTGATTACCTTTCCTTTGCGGTTGCCGTTTACGGCGACAAGGAGGAGGGAAATAACAGCTCTTGGTATGAGTACATAGCCGGAAGAGTATATAACGATTACATTCCCTTCCGAGATTACTACTATTCTAATGCGGGCGTTGCACACCAAGGAACAGGATATGCTGTCGGAAGATATTCCTGCGACCTTTATTCTGCTTGGATTCTTAATGTTGCTACGGGTGAAAACCCTTACGGTGACTCGCTTCAAAAGGCAGGCTGGGGACTTTTCAACTATGAATTTGCACCGGGGAAAATATTCAACGACGGTGACAAGACCGGAGATTATAAGCAGCAGGTTGACGCTTATTACACGGCGTATTTAATTGCGTATCTTTACAAGGATTCGGATATGCTGGCTATGGCCGATTACCTGATGGACATCAGAAATAGCAAGTGCGGAAATTCCTACAATGAGCTTAACGCAGTTGCATACGTGGCTTTGCGCGGACTTTGTGAGGTTAAGTCGTCGGGCGACAGATACGGCTCGATGAATCTCATTCAGTATAACGGCTCGCCTCTCGGTCAGTACGTTGTCCGTAACAGCTGGGGTGACGACGATGCGGCGGCGATATTTATGAGAATTAAAGAGCGCTCAACCGGCGGTCACGAGCATCGAGATACCGGTACGTTTGAAATATACTACAAGGGAATGCTCACGAGCGACGGCGGCATATACAGAAACGGACGTGCGGAGCATACGAAGTACTATTTTGGCGCGACCATATCTCATAACGGACTTATAATCTATAATCAGAGTCTTGCACTCAGCGATGAAGGATATTACTCTGGCGGACAAAAGAGCAATCCCTCTCCCGGTTATACGTTCGAAGCATGGCAGAAAAACACGGATATGGACAAGGGAACGATTATCGGCAGACAGCACGCATATCTTGACGACGCGGAAACTCAACCGCTTTACGCCTACATAGCAGGCGACATCACTAAGGCTTACGACTCTTCCAGCGTTGAATACGTAGGCAGAAGAATGCTTACGGTATATACCGGCGACGCGGAAATTCCGATGGTATTCTTCGTTTATGACGATATAGCGTCAAAGAGCCGAAACTTCGAGAAGCGCTTCCTTCTTCAGATAACCTCTTCCGATGAGCCTACCATCGACGGAAAAACCGTTATTACCGAGAACGGCGGAGGACGCCTTGTTCTTACCTGCCTTTCAAGTAACGTTAGCGTTAACGGCGTTGGAGGCAGAGCTTATAATGCCGACGGAAGCTATGATTGTGTGAACTCTAAGAATTACCTCGTAAACGGAAGTCAGCTTCTTCCTTATTACGGATATGAATACGGCTATGAGGACGACGGACACTGGGGCAGAATTGAAATAGTTTCTACTGCAAAGTCGGCAGCGGCTACTTTCATGAACGTGCTCTACGTTACCGACAAAGGAAACGATAAGTCGGTTGAGATAAAAAAGGTAACTCAAGCAAACGGTGTCGAGGGCGCGGTGTTTGACGAAAAAATAGCGGTTATCTTTGCAACCGACAGAAACGGCGCAACAGAGGAAATATCCTGCAGAGTTGTAGGAGAAGACGAGGTCAGCTACTATGTTTCGGGAGTTGCGGCAGGTCAGTGGAAGGTCACCGTTGGAGGAAAGGACTACGGAACTTATACGGCAACCGAGGAGGGCAGACTCCTTACCTTTACAGCGCCGTCGGGCAGCATAGTAATTACTCCGTTACAGTAAAAACGAAAACATTTTTGAAAGAGAGAATTTTCATATGAAAACAAGCCTCAAAATAATTATCTTGGTTGTTTTGACGACGCTGTGCCTTTCGCTTCTCGCCGCGTGCGGAGGTCAGGACGTCACCCTGATTGCAAAGGGCGATGCCGCAAAGTATCTGTGTATTTACGAGGCGGGCGACGACTCGGCAAAGAGCGGAGCGCTTTTGTTTAAGGAGGAGCTGAATAAAAACGGGCTCAAGTGCGTGCCTACCGTTTTCTCTCACACGGCAGAGAACGGTGAATTTGAGATTCTTTTCGGAGAAACCGACAGAGAGGCATCGAAAATAGCCTCCGAGCTTCTTGCGAGCAAGGTCGCCGAAAATGAGGACGCATATCACTGGGCGTTTGCACATAAGAACGGAAAGCTTGCCATAGTAGCGACCGACGTATTTGCCTACGAGCGTGCGGTGGCTGATTTCTTCGATAAATATCTCACCGATGCGGGAATAGTCGTAAAGGATACGCTTAAAGAGCACGGCTTGTTGACTTATGACGAATATGAGGATTATCTGGCTGAACAGGAAAGGCTCGCCGCTGAAGAGAAGAAGAAGGAGCACGAGCAGTATCTTGGAGAGCTGACGGCGCTTCTTGACGCTCAGCGCGAGGAGCTTAAAACGGTTACGGGCAAGTGGAATCAGTATGTAGCAGAGAGCGCCGCCAACCCCGTCGTTAAAATGTTCCAGGACTACACTGAGGATATTAAGGCGGTTGCTGATAAAAAGTGGGATTCCCCCGACAAATATCCCCAAGACGAGCACCCGCGCCTTATGCTTACAAAGGACAGTCTTCCCTTAATAAGGAAGATGCTCCGCGAGGAAAACGAATCCAACGAGTATTTCAAGTCGCTCGTTGATGCGACAATCCCCGATAACTGTCTTCTCCCCGACCCCGAATATCAGGGCGAAAACGACACGCTGGGTGAGCCGTTATATCACAATCATAACGAAAATTATTTGATTATCATACAGGCAAAGGCTCTCGCTTATCTTCTTTACGGCGACGAGTATTACGGCTATCAGGCAATTCTCTATATGAAAAATTACCTGAAAACTCTTGAGATAAAGGAAATCCCCTCCGACCAAACGAGAAGATACGGTTACGTTATGCGCGTGGCGGCGATAGTTTACGACTGGTGCTACGACCTGCTTAATGAAGAGGATAAAATTCAGTTCATTGCCGGCGTTGAGAATTGCATCTGCCGAGGCAGAAACCTTCAAGGCGACAAAATGGAGGTCGAATTCCCGCCGTCAAAGCAGGGCATAGTCGAGGGACACGCCTGCGAGTTCCAGATTTTGCGCGACTATCTTTCCTTTGCCATAGCGGTTTACGGCGACAATTCCTCCTGGTATGAATATATAGCGGGAAGAGTTTATAACGACTACGTTCCATTCCGTGATTATTACTATTCCAACGCAGGCGTTGCACATCAGGGCACGGGATATGCCTTTGGAAGATACTCCTGCGACCTCTATTCCGCTTGGATTTTGCAGGTTGCTACCGGTGAAAATCCTTACGGTGATTCTTTGGGTAAGGCAGGCTGGGGACTTCTCAATTACGAGGTTGCTCCCGGTATCGGCTTCAACGACGGCGACAAGACCGGCGACTATAAGAATTTTGCCGAGATATATTATATGCCATACCTCAATGCGTATCTTTATGAGGATTCGGCTATGCTTGCAATGGGCGAATACCTGATGAGTCAGAACAATCACTCCTTCGGATATTCCTACAACGAGCTCAACGTTGTTGCTTACGTGGCCTTGCGCGGTCTTTGCGAGCTTGAGGCTGGCGAAAACAGATACGAGAAAATGAACCTCATTCAGTATAACGGCTCGCCTCTCGGTCAGTACGTCGTACGCAACTCTTGGGGCGACGACAATGCGGCGGCAGTGTTTATGCGTATTAAGGAACGCTCAACCGGCGGTCACGAGCACATGGACACGGGTACGTTTGAGATATACTACAAGGGAATGCTCACAACCGACGGCGGAGTGTACAGTAATGATAACTCCGACCATACGCAATATTTCCACGACGCAACCATCTCTCACAACGGACTTATAATTTATAACCCCAACCTCGCCAATACCGAAAAAGGATATTATTCAGGCGGACAGAATGACCTCGGCTCTCCCGGATACACTCTGCAAACCTGGCTTAACGCTACGCATTTGGATACGGGCAAGGTGACCGGCAGACAGCATGGCTATCTTGACGATGCCGAAACGAAGCCTCTTTATGCCTACATTGCAGGAGATATAACCAAGGCGTACTCCACCGAAACGATAGAGTACGTCGGCAGAAGAATGCTTACCGTGTACACCGGTGACGAGGAATTCCCGATGGCGTTCTTCGTTTACGATGACATAGCATCGAAGAGCTCTAGCTTTGAGAAGCGCTTCCTGCTTCAAATAACCTCGCCTAACGCTCCGACGGTCAGAGGAAAGACGGTAACCACCGAGAACGGCGGCGGACGCCTCGTCCTTACCTGCCTTTCGAGCAACGTCAGCATCAATCCTGTCGGCGGAAGAGTTTATAAGAGCAACGGAAGCTACGATTGCATCAATTCGAGCAACTATCTTCTCAACGGACAACAGCTTCTCCCATACAACAAATACGAGGATGACGGACACTGGGGCAGAGTTGAGATAGTTTCCACTGCAAGAAGTGCCGACGTTACCTTTATGAACGTGATCTACGTTACCGATAAGGGCAACGAAAACACCGCCGAGGTCAAAAAGGTATTGAACGCAAGCGGCGTTGAGGGCGCGATATTCAACGAAAAAATCGCGGCTATCTTTGCAACCGACAGAAACGGCGCGAAATCTGCGCTTTCCTTCAAAACTACAAGTGGATATGATCTCGATTACTACGTTTCGGGAGTTGCGGCAGGTCAGTGGAAGGTCACCGTTGGCGGAGAGGACCAGGGCACTTACACGGCAACCGAGGAGGGTGGACTTCTCACCTTCACAGCATCGGGGGGAGAGGTTGTAATTTCCCCGCTTGACTAAAAACGTTATTTATAAAAGGTGTCCTGTGGTTTACCTTCAGGACACCTAATCTGTTCGTTGTAAGTAGTTATAAGCATTTTGCACAATTTAAAAGATTCTATTTGTTAATATGGACGAAAATATTTAAAACTATGTTAAATTTCGCTTTGAATATTGCAAAATCCTGTTATTTTGTGCTACAATGAAGTGAAAATATTTTGAAAGTGAGTTATTCACAATGAAAAAAGGCTTCAAATCAATTATTTCGGCTTTTGCTCTTCTTTTGTGCCTTTCCTTTCTCGCTTCGTGTGGCGGGGGCAAGGATATTACGTTAATTGCTAAAGAGGACTCCGCAAAATACCTGTGCATTTATGAAGCGGGTAATGATACGGCAAAAAACGGAGCTATGTCGTTTAAGAATGAGTTGACCGCAAACGGTTTGAAGTGTGTGTCCACTGTGTTTGGTCATACGGCAGAAACCGGTAATTATGAAATTCTCTTCGGCAAAACCGACAGAGAAGCGTCAATTATAGCTTGGGAGCTCCTTCAAAGCAATGTATCCAATGATGATAACGCGTTTCACTGGGTGTTCTGCTACAAAGACGGTAAGCTTGCTATAATCGCAAACGACGAGCTCGCATACGAGCCTGCAATTGACGACTTCTTTGATAAGTATATGACCGACAAGGGCATAGTTATAAAGGACAATCTCAAAGAGCACGTCAAAATGACCTACGAGGAATACGACGAGTTCTTCAAGGAAAGCGCCGCTGATAAAAAGGCAGAGCATGCGGAGGACGCGGAAGAGCTTCTTGCTCTTTTGGAAACTCAGCGCGACTATCTTGCCGGCTTCAAGGGAACCTGGAGCAAATACGACCCTGTCAGCGCGTCCAATCCCGAGATCAACCTGTTCGGTGTTTATACAGAGGATATGGTAGCTGCCGCAGATAAAGCTTGGGGCTCGCCCGATGCATATCCCACCAAGGATCAGCACCCCCGTCTTCTTGTTACCGAGGATAGTCTTCCTTTGATAAGAAGACAGATTAAAGAAAACAGCGCTCTTAACGACAAGTTCAATTATTGGGTTGAAAAAGTCATTCCCAACGACTGTATTCTTCCTGAGCCCGAATATCAGGGAGAGCACGGCACGGTAGGCGGCGCTATGGAATATAACCTTAACGAGAATTACCTCACCATTATACAGGCAAAGGCTCTGGCGTACCTTATTTACGGCGACGAGTATTACGGCTATCAGGCAATTCTCTATATGAAGAATTATCTAATGTCGCTTGACATAAAGCAAATTCCCTCCGACCAGACGCGCAGATACGGTTATACTATGCGTGCTGCGGCTCTGGTTTACGACTGGTGCTACGACCTTCTTACCGAAACCGACAAGATTCAGCTTATTGCCGGCGTTGAGAATTGCCTTTGCCGAGGCAGGAATGCCGGAAATAAATCCAAAATGGAGGTAGGATTCCCGCCCTCGCAGCAGGGAGCTATTGAAGGACACGCTTGCGAGTTCCAGATATTGCGTGACTATCTTTCCTTCGCGGTTGCTATTTATGATGAAAACAGTTCTTGGTATGAGTATATCGCAGGAAGAGTGTATAATCAATTCGTTCCGTTCCGCGATTACTATTATGCTGCTACGGGAGTCGTACATCAGGGAACGGGATATGCTATCGGAAGGCACTCAAGCGACCTCTATTCTGCTTGGATTTTGCAGGTTGCTACAGGGGAGAATCCGTATAGCGATGCGCTTTCTGATGCTGCTTGGGGCATATTTAACTATGAGATTTATCCGGGATATATATTTAGCGAAGGTGATGGAACCGGAGATTTTGCAGAGGCGGCAGAGGGTTACTACGTCGCTTATCTAAATGCTTATTTGTATCAGGATTCCGATATGCTTGCTATGGCGGATTATCTTTACAGCATCAGCCCGAAGGATAATACTTTCGGAGTATCTTACAATCAACTCAACATAGTCGCTTACATAGCTTTGCGAGGACTTGGTGATCTCGAGGCGTCGGATAACAGGTATGGCTCTATGAACCTTATTCAGTACAATGCCTCGCCTCTCGGTCAGTACGTCGTGCGTAACTCCTGGGGCGACGAGTCCGCGGCGGCTGTCTTTATGAAGATTAAGGAGCGTTCAACGGGCGGTCACGAGCATCTTGACGTAGGTACCTTTGAAATATATTACAAGGGAATGCTTACGAGTGACGGCGGTTGCTATGATAATGATAATGCTGCTCACACAATGTATTACCACGATGCTACGATATCTCATAACGGTCTTATAATCTATAACCCCGGTCTTTCTCATACCGAGGAAGGATATTACACGGGTGGTCAGACGAGAGATTACGGACCCGGCGGATCTCTTAACGATTGGCTTGGCAACACCGATATGGACAAGGCAGAGCTGCTTGGACATCAGCACGCGTATCTTGACGATGCGGAAACGCAGCCTCTTTACGCATACATAGCAGGAGATATAACGAAGGCTTACGATTCAGAGACCGTTGATTACGTCGGAAGAAGAATGCTTACGGTATATACGGGTGACGAGGAATTCCCGATGGTATTCTTCGTGTTTGACGATATAGCGTCTAAGAGCATTTCCTTCGAAAAGCGTTTCCTTCTTCAGATATCTTCCAAGGATGAGCCCACGGTAAGCGGAAAAACCGTAACTACCGAAAACGGTGGCGGACGTCTGGTTCTCACCTGCCTTTCGAGTAATATCAGCATCAATCCTGCCGGCGGAAGAACCTACGGTTCAACCGGAAAATACGTTTGCGCAAGCTCGAAAAACTATCTTGTGAACGGAGTACAGCTTGTTCCTTTCCATGGCGGTGGTGACGACGGACATTGGGGAAGAATTGAGATTGTTTCTACTGCAAGGGCAACGGACGTTACCTTTATGAACGTACTCTACGTTACCGATAAAGGAAACGACGATTCGGTTGAAATAAGAAAGGTCAGCAGCGCAAGCGGCGTTGAGGGCGCGGTGTTTAACGATAAGATTGCGGCTATCTTCGCAGCCGACAGAAACGGTGCAACAGAGGAGCTTTCCTGCAGGGCTCTTGGAGATGACGAGCTCAGCTACTACATTTCGGGCGTTGCGGCAGGCGAGTGGAAGGTTACTGTTGACGGCAAGGAATGCGGTACTTATACTGCAACCGAGGAGGGCGGACTTCTCACCTTCAGAGCTCCTTCGGGAAGCGTTGTAATTACTCCCGTGAACTAATTTAATAACGCACAAGAGGCGGTCTTTTAAGGGCCGCCTCGCTTTTTATCTAATAAACGGTTGCTAAAGGAATGGTTATGCCGTGAAGATTAGATATGCGGATAACGAAAGCAACGAACAAAAAGCGGAAAACGCAAGCAGCAGAGCGACGGCTTGGGGGTGCGTAAGCCCGAGGTCGAGCAGCTTATGGTGCAGATGCGCTTTGTCGGGCTTGAAGGGTGATTTTCCTGCTGAAATTCTTCTTATTACGGTTAAAATAACGTCTGCAATAGGAATAAGCATAAATGCCGACGTAATATAAAGCCCTTCGGACCAAAAGGCGAGAGAAAAAATCGCAATTGAAATTCCAAGCGTTTGCGAGCCTGCATCACCCATATAAAGCCGCGCAGGATAGGCGTTGAGAGGAAGAAAGCCAACAAGGGAAAATACGAGTAAAAGAGTGCTTATACCCATACCCGTGTTAAGAATAAGCAGCTCGGAGAGCGAGAAAAACAATAGCGCTGAGATTGAAATGCCACAGCAAAGACCGTCAAGTCCGTCGATAAAATTGAAGGCGTTGATAAGAAGTGATATATAGAAAGCCTTTATGATGACGTAAAGCGGCGGCTCGCCGTAGCAGAGAATTGCCGATGCTATCAGAGATATGATGATTTGAAAGATTAGCTTTACTGTTGGTGAAAGGTCAAAAAAATCGTCCGCCGATCCGAGAAGCAAGCATAGTCCGCCAGCCGTCAGAAGTGCCGTGTCGGTAAGAGAGGCGCTCTTAAAAACAAAACATTTTATAGAAAGCGAAAGGGAAAAAGCGAGGAAAAAACCCACTCCGCCAAGGCGCGGGACGGGTACCGTGTTGAGTTTTCGATTAAAATCAGGCATATCAAGCGTTTTGGTCGAATAAGAAAACGACAGGATGGCTCTACACAGGACATAAGATATAATTGCGGTAATAACAGCCCTCACCCCCTTAATACCATTATGCCCAAAAAAAGAAAAAGCACCTATGACGGCATAAAAAACCGTTAACATAGGTGCTTTGCGTAATATGTAAATATTAGTTTACAAAGCCTATCTTTCTTCTTACCTTGGACATAATTTTTCTTGCGTAGTAGGAAGCTTCGTCTGCGCCTGCCTTCATAACGCTTTCAAGGAAAGCCTTGTCCTTTATAAGTCTGTCAAACTCGGCTCTCACGTCGGCAAGTCCGTCGGCACACGCCTCGCCAACTGCCAGCTTGAAATCTCCGTAGCCGCGTCCTTCGAACTCGTGTTCGATATCCTCATAGCTTTTTCCCGTAAAGGCGCGGTAAATCGTCATAAGATTTGACACGCCCGGCTTGCTTTCGGAATATCTGACCTCTGCGTCGGAATCGGTTACCGCCTTTTTGAACTTACGCATTATGTCGTCCTTTGAGTCGAGAATATAGACGACTGCGTTCTGGTTGGGGTCGGATTTCGACATTTTGGAGGTCGGCTCGGCAAGCGACATAATCTTCATCGTATCCTGCGATATGTACCCTTCGGGAACGGTGAACGTGTCGCCGTATATCTGGTTAAAGCGTATAGCAATATCACGGGCAAGCTCAAGATGCTGCTTTTGGTCTATTCCGACGGGAACGACGTCGGTGCCGTAAAGGAGTATATCTGCCGCCATCAAGGCAGGGTAGGTGAAAAGACCTGCGTTGATATTCTGCGCGTTCTTTGCGCTCTTATCCTTGAATTGCGTCATTCTTGAAAGCTCGCCGAACATAGTGTAGCAGTCGAGAATCCAACCAAGCTCTGCGTGCGCCGGCACGTGCGACTGCACAAAGAGGGTGTTCTTCTCGTGGTCAAGACCGCACGCCATATAAAGCGCCAGCGTTTCGTAGGTTCTGCGTCGGAGCTCTGCCGGAACCTGCCTTACCGTTATTGCGTGAAGGTCAACAACGCAGTAGAAGGTCTTATATTCTTCTGAAAAACGCGTGAAATTCTTTATTGCGCCGAGGTAGTTTCCTATCGTTAGGTTTCCTGAGGGCTGTACTCCCGAGAATACTGTTTTTCTGTCGCCTGTCATTTTTTTGGCTCCTTTGCCGTTGAATATCCTAATAATTATACAATCATCTCTTCTTTTTGTCAAGTGCGAAGGAGTTTTTAATTGATTTTTTGTTTGGTTCACTGTAAATTCAACGTTTGTTTAAACTATTTTTCAACATAATCTTTTATAATATATACTTTTGTTAACAATTTATTTAAAATTATATGTTAAAATATTGGGTACGAACATAACAATACAACCTTAGCCGAGAGGCGAGAACGGAGAAAACAACTGTGATAAAAGTAGAAAATCTTGTAAAAAGATACGGCTCGAATTACGCATTGAACGATGTGAGCTTCGAGATAGGAGAGGGCGAAATAGTCGGACTTCTCGGTCCTAACGGCGCGGGTAAGAGTACGACTATGAATATCCTTACAGGATACCTTTCTTCAACGTCCGGCGCGGCCTATATCAATGGAATAAATATACTTGAAGACCCTATTGGAGCAAAGAAGTTTATAGGCTTTCTGCCCGAGCAGCCTCCGCTTTATCCCGAGATGACTGTGTCGGAGTTTCTCGGCTTCGTATATGAATTGAAGGCGTGTGAGCTTCCGCGAGAGGAGCATCTTGCAGAGATTGTTGACGTTGTAAAGCTTTTTGACGTTAAGGACAGGCTTATACGAAATCTCTCAAAGGGATATAAGCAAAGAGTTGGAATTGCCGCAGCGCTTGTCGGCGACCCGAAGATAATAATATTCGACGAGCCTACCGTTGGACTTGACCCGAAGCAGATTATAGAGGTAAGAAACCTTATAAGAACGCTCGGAAAGAAGCACACGGTTATTCTCTCGACTCACATACTTGCCGAGGTTCAGGCTGTGTGTGAGAGAGTTATCATAATCAGCAAGGGCAAGATAATAGCAGACGAGAAAACCGATAATATCGTCAAAACCATAGAGGGCGGTTATAGCCTTTCTGTGAAAATCGCAGGCCCTGAACGCGAGGTCGAGCAGGCGCTCGGGAAAATAAGCGGAGTCAAGAAGGTAAGAGCCACAGGCGAGCGCGACTCCGATGCATATACCTTTATCGTTGAGAGCGAAAAGGGAATAGACGTGCGAAAGAGCATTTTCGCACTTTGCGCGTCAAAGAATTGGGCAATATTCGGGCTTAATCCCATAGGAACCGATCTTGAATCGGTGTTTATAAAGCTGATAGACAGAGGCGAGGCGGGAAGTGCGCCCGCAAAGAGCAAGAAAAGATAAGGACGGAGGATACGAAAAATGCTTGCAATTTACAAAAGAGAAATGCGCTCCTACTTTACGGGAGTCATAGGATACGTTTTCCTTGTTTTATATCTTGCGGTGGCGGGACTTGCATTCTGCTATTCCACGCTTTATTCGATGTCGGCGAACCCCGCGTCGTTCTATATGATAATGATGCTATTCTCGGCGATAGCACTTCCTCTTCTTACGATGAAATCATTCAGCGAAGAGAGAAAGACTAAGACTGAACAGCTCCTTTTGACAGCGCCGCTTTCCATTCCTTCGATGGTAATGGGCAAATTCCTGGCGGCTTATACCATGTTTGCGGGAGCGGCAGTTTTCACCTCGCTTTACTTCCTCATACTTTACAGATACGCATTCATTCAGGTGGGAGTGCTCATTGGAAATCTGCTTGCGCTTTTGCTTGTCGGCTTCGTTTTCATCGCTGTCGGTCTTTTTATCTCCTCACTTACGGAGAATCAGCTTTCTGCTGCCGTAGGAACGATAGCAATAATTATGGCGTTCTTACTTATCGGACTTGTCAATGCCCTTCTTCCTTCGAGCTATTGGCTGAGATACGTTCTTGACAGCATATCCATTTTCACGAGATTCCAGACCTTCTCTAACGGATATTTCGATCTGTCAAGCGTGATTTATTATATTTCTGTCGGTGCTATCTTCCTTTACCTCACCTACAGAGTATATGACAGACGCAGATTCGGCTAACGCTTCGGAGATTAAATAATGAAAAATATAAAAGGAAAAATAGGTGAGACGCTATCGGAAGAAAAGTTTTCCTCGTCAGTCTTAACGGCGGCGCTTATCGCCGTTATTCTCGTGGCTAACACCGTTATTTACACGCTCTTTTCTTATTTTGGCTGGCACTTTTCCTCGACTGCTGTTCAGGATTTCTCAATAAGCGGCAATATGGACGGGATAATGGAAAAATGTGCAAGCGTGGGTGAAAAGGTAACGGTCCTCTTCTGCTATCCCGAGAAGAACGTCAAGGAGCACGGCACAGGCGGATACGTTTACAGAACCGCCAAGGAATTTGAGGAAAGATATCCCGATACGATTGAGCTTAAATACGTTAACATAATAACCAACGTCACAGACGACGGTGACTATCTTGACGTCAGCAAGTATTCGGTTGATTCTGACGGAAGCACGATGCCGATAACCAAAACGTCGGTCATATTCATTTACGGCGATAATCACAAGGTTGTAACCGATACGACTACCAGCGCGGGATACGCGAGCTTCTTCGTTCTTGACTACTCGGGCACCGACCCCACACCGATAGCGTATAACGGTGAGGAGGTTATGGCGGCGAATATATGCTGGGTGCTTGAGGACGAGCATAAGATGGCGTATTTCACTACGGGACACGGCGAAGTTATAGACCCCGCCTTTGCAGATGTTATTTCAAGAGCGGGCTATAGAATAGGTGTTATCGACCTCAAAACGAACGAAATCCCCAAGGACGCAGACCTTCTCTTAATTTCAAATCCGAGAACCGATATAGAGGCTTCCCTGGAGGGCTCAGGGGCGAGGAGCGAGAGCGACAGAATTAAGCACTATCTTGACGAGGGCGGAAATCTTTTCGTTTCGCTTAACTCTCTTGCAAAGGAGCAAAGTGTGCTTGAGGGAATACTTGCAGACTGTGGAATTTCGCTCTCTTACGCTGAAAATGAGGACGGCGAGCGAGCCTTGAATATCGTTAGGGATACAGCCGAGACTGTTGCGCTCAGCGGATATACGATAGTGGCAGGCTACGCGAATACCGATGACGGAAGCTGGCTTTCCGAAAACGTGTCAAAGTACTCGGACGGAAAGGTTATCATAAGCGACGTTGCGGCGCTTGTTCTTTCGGGAGAGGCAAAGCCCGTTTTGGTTTCGTCCTCTGCGTCGCAGCTCTTCGCACACGGTGTGGCAACCGATAACAAGGGCGGATATACGGTAGCGGCAAGCGCTGAGATGGTCGGCGAAAACGGCGAGGTCGGAACAGTGTTCGTAGTTCCCAGCACCTATCTTGCAACAACGGCGTCGCTTGTAACCAACGGATACGCGAACAAGGACTTCGTTTATTCGCTGCTTGAGCGTTTTTACGGCTGCTCACAGCTTCCTTACGGCGCGAGTATAATATCCTTCAGAACTCCAATGCTGGAAGGACTTACTATGAAAACCGCTAATATATACACTGCGATTATTATGGCAATACCCGCAGCTGTTGCCGTTGCCTGTGCGGTTGTTCTTACAAGAAGAAAGAATAGGTGATGAACGAGATGAACATTTTTAAAGGAAAAAGTACAAGAACCAGAATATTTACCGTCATCACTGTCGCTATAATACTTCTTGCGTTAGCGCTCAACCTGGTGCTTGGCTATTTTGGCATACACAAGACGCTCTTTCTAGACCTTACCTACGAGGGATTTTACACTCTTACCGATGCTATGAAGAAGGAGTGCTCGTTCATTGACGAGCTTGACGGTAAGGTGGAGATAATATTCTGCGACGACCCTGACAGGCTCATTTCGCAGACGGTAACGAGAGTGCTTTACTTTATGTCGGTGATGTTGGATAACAGCTTTGAAAACCTCGAAACCAAAACCGTAAACGTCACGCTTAATCCTACCGCTGTGTCAAAATATAAGACTACCTCTCTTGCGGAAATTGAGCCTGACGACGTTATCATTTCCTACGGCGACAGATACAGAGTTGTTAAGGCAGAGGTGTTCTGGTACAGAGATGGCTCGGACCAGCTCTTCTCGTATAACGGCGAATATAAAATGGCATCTCTAATAAAGTCGATTACTGCGTTCAGCAACGCAGGAGGAGCGTCGGCGTATTTTCTGACCGGAAACGGCGAAACCTACTATGATGAGGCAGAGCCAAACGAGAACCGCGAGCTTCTCAACTTCATTCACGCGCTTGAGGACGCGGGACTTACAGTAAAGACGCTTGACATAAACAGCGAGGAAATCCCCGAGGATTGCGCGCTCATCGTCATAAATAATCCGAAGACGGATTTTCTTCCCGAGGCGGATAAAGAGAACGAATTCTATTATATCTCCCCGCTTGAGAAGCTGGACAGATATCTCATATCCGATTACGGAACGATTATGGTAGCTAAGGACCACGAAACCGAGCTTCCTCTTTTTGAGGAGTTTCTCAGAGAATGGGGCTTTGAGTTTGAGAATGCGCTTGTAAAGGATACCGATAACAGCATTGACGACGCTGACGACACAAAAACACAGATTATAGGCGTTTACAACACCGATGAAAACGGCTACGGAATGGGTATTTATTCCGAGTTTGCGAGCCTTGAGAGCGCTCCGAAATTCATCGTCACGGATACGGGATATATGAGATGCTCATACGGGGTTTCCGACTCTGTTTACGAGAACGGAGCTACCGGAATATCGAGAATTTATTCTCCCGTTATCTTCACCTCTGGCAAGGCAACCGCATACGCTAAGGACAAGGACGGCAACTATAACCTTCTTTATGCCAACGAGGGACGCAAGGATTTAGTTGGAATTACTGTAAGAAAACAGCTTAATTCGGTGACTAATGAGAATAAGTATTCCTACGTAATGTGCTCTAACAGCGCCGACTTCTTTACAAATCCCTTTATGGGTAGCAGCGCTTATTCCAACTATGACGTTTTGGTCGCGGCGGCAGTTAACACGACGCGCGCGGACGAGCACGCTTCAATAGACCTCGGCGGCACGTCACAGAATTCATCCTCTTACGGCGGAAAGATGCTTATTTCCGATAAAATGACCGCGCTTGGAGAGGTTATTTACTACAAGGACGCATCAACTCCTATAAAGAAGAATTACGGCCTTGCAACCTCTGAGATTGTGGTCTATTCGGTGTTCATCTTCCTTCTGCCCGTGGCTGTTGCAACGGTAGGAATAGTCGTCAAAATCAAGAGGAAATATCTATAAGGAGAAGCGAATGATACGGGTAAAAAAGAAATTTAATAAAAAGCTTCTGACAGCTATCGTTCTTCTTATCTCCTTTGTTGTTTTGCTTACCGCCTCAATTCTTATGAATATATTTCTAGGCGGTGACGAAAGCTCGGGCAACAAGTACGAGCTTCTCGAGGTTCTCGACGGAGAGAGCGTATACGGAAGCTATAACGTAGCGTATCCTTATATTGATGACGCGAAGCTGAATTATATCAGCGTTTCGGACAAGTCTAACTCATTCAGACTTGCGCGTCCTGACGAGAATGGCGATATGATACTCTATTACACCAATGCCGAGGGCAGACTTGACGTCTATTACCCTAACATTCTCGGCACGGACGAAAATATCGCGTACAGCTCGCTCTATGCAATAGACCAAAAGGACGGAATGGGAATGATTCCCGCGATATCCTATCTTTGCAGTGCGGTAGGCTTTACCGCCTTTCAGGATAGAATTAAGCTTTCCGACGACCCTGACGTAAGAAAAAATCAGCTTGAGAGCTTCGGACTTACCGAGGATAAAGCGGTTTCTGTAAAAATCGCCTATTCCGACGAGGAGAGCAAGTCCGAGAAAACTCACACTATTACTATCGGAAAGCAGAATATTTCCGGCGCAGGCAGATACTTTATTGTAGATAACAGAGATTACGTTTACTGCTCTGCAACAAACTATATGGAGTACGGCGTTCAGGGCTTTGTTTACTTCATAAAGCCGTACCTTGTGACCGAGGGAATGAGCGGTGACGACAGTATTCTCGCCGCGTATCTTACTACTGATTTCAGAGAGTGGAAAAACACCGTCCATAAAACCGAGGGAGAGGCTGTTGCTGTTGGCTCGCAGGTTATAGCGAATGCAGAGAGCATAACGCCCCTGAAACCCGGTGGAGCTTTCTCGTCATCTCTTGGCGACAGCGAGGACGGTTACAGGTATTCGGGATTTGCAAAAACCGAGTTTAATCTCGGCGCTTACAAGGATAATCCCGATTACGTAAGAATGATAAACGCCCTTACGGGTAAAAAAATCGGCAAGTATTACGATTATACAGATAAGAACGCAAACCTTAGCGAAGCTATAATATTCACGCTTATTTCGCAGTCAAAGACGATAGATTTCGGCGAAAATGACGCGGTGAGCTACGAGTATAAGATAACCGCCATCGAGTCCATTCTGACCGACGAGGCGGAGATAACAGAGACGGGCGTTGCAGTTCTTGGAAACAAGCTTATTAAGGTTACCTACGAGGTAAGCTGCGACGGTAAAAAGCTCGGTAGCTACCCATCTCACGCGGTTATAGACCTTGACGACGAGAGAATCCCTGCCGATGCGAAGGCTGCGCTTTCCTCGGCAAAGGTAGGTACGCTTTCGACGGCGGTTACCTTCTCAATCGACTACACCGTTGATAATGCGGTGAAGTTCGAGGGTGAATACGTGGTATGCGACATTCTTGAAATATACGATAAGGACGGAAAGGAAGCAACTCAGATAAAAGAGGACTCCATTGTCGTATATCGTTATTATATAGTTGCTGACGGCGTAAAGCAGGACGATATTCACGTAGGAACGGCTTCTCTTGCAAAAACCGAGGGTGAGAGCGAGGAAACGGCAAAGCTTCGTGAGGCTCTCGTGGGCAAGGGCATTTCGGCAGACGTTAACATCAGCGTTATGAAATACACCGAGTATAGCGAGATATTCTACGATTTTATAACCTACCGAATTTCCGAGATAGAATATTTCGTTACCTCGGAGCTCGTTGCGGCCTTTGGCTTTGTAAATGCATCGGACAGAGACCCCTTCTACGGAGAATCGGTTTACGAAAATAAAACCGAGGGCAAATATTCGCTCTACGGTATAAACGCAGACGCATGTATTGAAATTGTCAAGTCCTTTATGGGCATTACGAGCTCATCGTCATCTACCTCGTCGGGACTTCTCGGCGATGAAACTGTGGCTGTCGGTCTTACGCCCACCTTGATGGACAAATACGGTCTTTACGCTTATACCATATACATCGAAATTCCAAGAGGTATATATCCGAGAGAGGACGAAAATTACGACGACGAGAACGCGCTTGATAACTACGATTGGCGCGACACGCTTTCGTTCTATCTCTATGTCAGCGAGGAGCAGTACGACGGCACAAGATACGTTGCGTCGGATATGTACGACATAGTTGTGAAGATGGACGGAGAGATGTTCAACTTCCTCAAGCTCGATTTTGCTGAATTTTGGGCAAGACGTAATCTTCTGCTCACCGACTTTATGCTCATAGAGAATATGAAGCTTGAGTTCAATATGAACGACGTCTATGGCAAATACAATTTTGATATTCGCCATGAAACCGTTTATGTTGACGAGAATGGTAAATCCTACGTTATTCCCCCTGACGACATTTATACCGACGTTTACAAAGTGTCGCACATCGACACGAGCCAGTCGGGCAAGTGCTTTGAAACCGAGTTCTCTAAATTCTTAGAGGCAAACGGGCTTACAAAGACCAGTATGACAACTCTTTACAATAACGTGAGAGGTGACGGAAGCTTGATAATGAGCAGTAAGGATACGCTTGGCTCGAGCAATTTCAAGAACCTTATGCATCTCGTTTACGGTATCTACTACACCGACACCCTGACGGATATGAGCGAGGCGGAGAAGGCTGAAATTAAGAGCAAAGCTCCTCTTATGAAAATGTCGGTGCTTCTTGAAACAACGGGATATTACTACACCTATGAATTCCACAGAATAGATGAAAGACGCATTATGGTTAACCTGTATCGCTCGGATTCCGACGGCAATCAGATTACAGAGGGCGTTTGTGATATGTATATTTCGACCTTTGCTTTCAAAAAAATAGCGCAGGGCTTCATTGACATTTTGAATGCAAAGGACATCGACGCTGAGGTCGGATATCCTACCGAGGACTGATTTACCTATCGAGGAAAAGCGGACGTTTTGCAATAAAAACCTAATGTTGATTAAGAATTTGTTCTATAATTGAAAAAATATTTAAAAAATATAAAAAAATGTTTGCTTTTTCTCTACCTTTGTGCTATAATGAAATGTACGCAAGGAATTTGCGGCTTTTTGCCTCAGCGCACAGAAGACCGCACTCGCTAAAAAATATATAAAAGGAAAGAAATTATGAAGAAAATTCTCAGTTTGGCTCTCGTATGCGTTATGCTCGTTGTTACGCTTGCGAGCTGCTCGTACAATTTCGCCAACGACAGTATGAGCAATTACGTTACCTTTGGCGACAGTGAATTCAAGGCGTTTAAGGACGCGCTTCTTAAGCTCACTATCGAGGATGGCAGCTTCACTCCCACAAAGGACGGAGAAATCAGAGCACAGAAGGTGCTTGAAACGGTTTACAACACCGTGGGTAAGGAGGCAGACCTCACCGCAAAGCTCACCGAGGGCACTCCCGGCACTTACGATATTCTCTACTATGCATACTACTGCACCGCAAACTTCGAGGGCGCAGAGAACGTGGTTCTCTACGCATCTAATATGAAGGAGTCCTCTGCTACAAAGCTTCAGCTTGGCATGGTATCTACCGCAGGCGACCTTGATACCGCCATTATGGAGGCTATTAAGGATAAGGACATCAAGGACTATCTCTACAAGACCGACGTTAGCACCGAAACCGTGCTTAAGTACGGTGATAAGGTTTACGTTTCCTACACCTACGACTACACCAAGGACGGCGCCATAAAGACCGTTAAGGCAACCTACGAGCTTATGACGCTCACCGAGGGCGATGAACTCAGCAAGGCTATCATTGACAACTGCCAGAAGGTTGCAACCAAGAAGGATACCTTCAAGGTTACTATCGACGGAGTTGAGCGCACTTACAAGAACACCATAGTTGATTGGGTAGTTACCGAGGATAACAAGCTTGGCGAGTTCGCTGTCAAGGACTTCGACGACACCAAGTCTGTAACCGACGTTGCGGGCGCTTCCCGCAAGCTTGCCGACATCAAGGACAAGACCATCACCTATCACGTTTACCCCGTTTATTTTGTAAAATCTCCCGAGTTTACCGCAACGCTTATTCTTGACTCGCTCGTTGGTGCAAGTCTTACGAAGGACCTCTTCGACGTTTTTAAGAACGAGGACTACAAGACCACCGTTGACGGCAAGGAGGTTAAGCTCTCCGCTCTCGTAGAGGAGCTTGCAGCGCTTTGCAAGTCCCGTGACGACGCAGAAACCGCGCTTTCCACCGCAGAAAAAACTCTTGAGAGCAAGAAAGAAGCGGTAGAGAAGGCGGGCGAGAATGCTACCGAGGCTCAGAAGACGGCTGTTGAAACAGCCGAGGCCGCTGTTAAAACAGCCAAGGACAACTTGGATGCAGCGCAGGGCAAGGTTGACACTAAGATTGAACAGATTTTTGCTACCGGCTCTGACGTTGAAGACAAGATAATAGAGGAATACAAGAAGCTCGCAGAGGAAACTCTCGAGAACGAGTATAACAACGCTATCATAGAGAAAATCGCAAAAGAGGTATGGGCTCTTATAGAAACCGTTAAGGTTAACTCTCTTCCCGAGAAGGCTGTAAACGAGGCTTACGAGCGTATTCTTGAAAACCACGAGTACACCTTCTACACCGGTACTGCGGGTTCTTCCTCGAGTCAGTCCAATTACAGCAAGTATAACGGTTCGTTCGATGCTTATCTCATCGAAACCTTTGCAAAGGGCAAGACCAAGGCTGATGCACTTGCAGAGGTTCGTAAGCAGGCAGAGGAGGCTGTGAAGCCTATCGTTCAGCTTTACGCGGTAGCAGAAAAGTACGACTGCGTAGTTACCGACAAGGAGTATAAAGAGGAATTCGTCAAGGGTAACTCCTCTTACGACTACTACGTAGAAACCTACGGTGAAACGAACCTTCGTACCGTATATCAGTTTGATAAGCTCCTTTCTACCATTCTTGAGGTAGAAACCTATGAGGACGGTGACAATAAGGGCGAGATGAAGGAATACGTTTACACCGAGGGTGTAACCGAAGGAAAGCTTCCCTTCAAGAACATTAAGTACGAAATCAAGGCTGAAGAGGACGAGTCCGAAGAGGATTGATTTTCGTCATAACAAGACAACCAAGGGGCTGCAGTCAATTGACAGCCCCTTAATTTTTAAAATCGTCATATTATTCGGGAGAAGAGTATGAAAAAGGTTAAGCTATACACCGACGGCGCTTGCAGGGGAAATCCCGGACGCGGCGGCTGGGGAGCAATTCTCGTCTATGGCAGCTTTGAAAAGGAGCTGTCGGGCGGAGAACGTGAAACCACTAACAACAGAATGGAGCTTCTTGCGGCAATAGAGGGGCTTTCAGCCTTGAAAGAGCCCTGCGAGGTGGAGCTTTACTCGGATTCTAAATACCTCGTTGATGCTCATAACGAAGGTTGGGTTGACGCGTGGCGCTCTCACGGCTGGCGTCGCGGTAAGGACGAGCTTAAAAACCCTGACCTTTGGCAGAGGCTTTCGGAGCTTACGGCTATACATAAGGTGACGTTTATTTGGGTTAAGGGGCATAACGGCCACGATTATAATGAGCGCTGTGACGCTCTGGCGACCGCCTATGCCGACTCTTTTCTTTGATTTTAAAATGAAATGGGAGATTGTATGAGAAAGATAATTACTCTGGTTTTGCTTCTTTGTCTTTTTCTGCCTCTTGTTGCTGTGAGCTTTAGCTCCTGCGGCGGTGATGAAAAGACGTACAGCTTTGATTATATCGGAGAGGACCTTACGAAATACGTTGCCATATCGCCCGCTGATTATAAGGGATATACTCTTACGGTCAAGCTCGGCGCTATAACCGATAAATCGGTTGAGGAGCAGATAATGCAGACTCTTTACGAGTTCCGCTCCGACGAGGCGAAAAATCCCGGCAAAACATCTCCCCTTACTGTTGGCGATACTCTTGAGATGTGGTATCGCGGCTATACTAAGGACGAGAATGGAAGAGAAATTGATGTGTCGGGCTTTTCAAATATGACGAGCAGCTCTGCGTATAAGCTTGGAATAGGCTCGGCAAAGCTTCCGCTCGGTGTCGAAAGCTCTCTTGTTGGCGTGGTTATTGCAGATTATTCATCGCTTGAGAGCGTGAAAAAGTCTGCGGGCGAGGCTATAACCGAAAATGATATAATTTATATCAGCTATTCGCTCCTTTCCGCAACCGACGGGCAAAAGAGTAAAAGCGGCGTCAGAATAGACCTCTCAAGCGTGGACCTTGACTCCAAATTCGGTAAAGGCTTCCGTGATTACTTCATCGGCAAGGCAATTCCCGAGTCAAATGGGAAGCTTGCTTCCTTTACAACCTCGGGAGAAAACGGAAGTCTTGTCTATAAGGACGTAAAAATTGACACGGCGTATCCAAAGGACTCGAATTATCTCACAGTTGAGGCTCGCCTTCCTTACGACTATGAGGATTACGATATGGCGGGCAGTATAATATACTTCGATATATTCCCGCACTATTTCACAGCTTACGACGTGCCTGAGCTTAACGATGAGTTTATTCTTGAAAATCTCGAGGGACTTGAGGTGACCGAAGAGATGCTTTCGGGCTTTGAGGGCGACGGCTTGGCGGAAAAATACAAGGCGCTTGTAAAAGCGGCGCTTTCGGAAAGTAGGGAAGAGCAGCTTGCCTCTATAAAAGAAGAGGCTATGTGGTATCACTACAATGACAAGGCGGTTATTATAGAATATCCCGAGGACGCTCTGATGGCGGTTTATACCGCCGACGTCTCTGAAATCGAGCTCGTATGGTCGCAGTACAAGGATAGCTACCCAAAGCTTGATGACTTTGCGCGCGCCTACCTTTCTCTTGACTCGGGCGAGGATTGGAAGGAAAGCCTTATGGAAAAGGCAAAATCCGAGGTTAAGGAGAAGCTTATCTTCTATTATATAATAAAGGAAGAGGGACTTCTCGCTCCTGAAAGCGAATTCAAGAAGCATTACGATGAGCTTTTTGAGGAATACGTCGATTACTATCTTGACGGAAAGACCGTCGAGAATTACGAGAGCGAGGCGAAATACGCCGAGGCTCGCCTTGATGCCGAGGAGGCGGTGCTTGACTATTACGGAGAGAGCTTCTTTGCCGACCAGGCGTACTATCAGTATGCAATCGACAAGGTTTTGAATTTTGCCGTCGTTGAAATAATAGAATGAGTTTTGTTTAAAAACTAAGGACTGCCGCTTGAGCGGCAGTCCTTTTCGCGTATTAAATGTTTTATACTCTGTCTTTCTTTTTGTCAACAGCTCTGTGAATTATCTTAACTATCTCAACGATAGGAATAATGAGAATTGCGAGAGCGAAAGCGATGCCGTACTCGGGAAGGTCAAGCTGTGCAAGCTCAAACGCATTAGCGAGAACGGGAATTTCGATAACCACCGTGGTAAGAAGCAGAGAGAGAGCAGCCGCGCCCCAGAGCCAAAGGTTCTGACCCTTCATCTTGAAAATAGAGCCGTGAAGGGACCTCATATTGAATGCGTGGCAGATTTCACAGAGCGAGAGGGTGAGGAACGCCATGCTCGTGCCAACCTTTCCTGCGTATGCGGTAAGTGCATCTCCGACAAGACCTGCGGCGTGAGGGTCGGTGTTAACCAGCACGAAGCGGCCTATAAGATACGACGCCATAGTGATAACGGTAACGAGAATGCCCTGATATGCAACCGCAAATCCAAGACCGCCCGCGAAGATGCCTTCCTTCGAATCACGGGGACGGCGGTTCATAATGTTCTTTTCAGGCTTTTCCATACCAAGAGCGAGAGCGGGGAAGCAGTCGGTGATAAGGTTTATCCACAGAAGATGCACGGGTGCGAAGATCGTGAATCCAAAGAGCGTTGCGAAGAATATCGTAAGAACCTCGGAGAGATTAGACGCAAGCAAGAACTGAATAGCCTTGCGGATATTATCGTAAATTCTGCGTCCTTCGCCAACCGCGGAAACTATCGTAGCGAAGTTATCGTCTGCGAGTATCATATCGGCAACGTTCTTTGTAACGTCTGTACCGGTGATACCCATTCCGACGCCGATGTCGGCGTTTTTGATAGAGGGCGCGTCGTTGACACCGTCACCGGTCATGGCGGTAACCTTGCCCTTTTTGCGCCAAGCGTTGACAATTCTTGTTTTGTGCTCGGGCTGAACTCTTGCGTAAACCGAGTACTTTTCAACGAGAGCTTCAAACTCCTCGTCGGAAATATCGTCGAGTTCTGCGCCCATAATAGCCTCGGACGCATCGGTGATAATACCGAGCTCAATAGCAATTGCAACAGCGGTGTCCTTGTGGTCGCCGGTTATCATAATGGGACGGATACCTGCCGAGCGGCACTCGTCAATAGCCGCCTTAACCTCGGGACGAACAGGGTCTATCATACCTACAAGACCGATGAAGATAAGGTCGCACTCAACGGCTTCGGGCTCGTATGCCGCAGGCTCTGCGGTAAGGTCCTTCTTTGCCGCCGCGAGAACACGGAGCGCCTTGTCTGCCATCGCCTTATTAGCTGCGAGAGCCTTAGCCTTGATGTCGTCGGTCATATCGACTATTTCACCGCCAACGAGAGCCTTCGAGCACTTTTTGAGAAGCTCGTCGGGCGCACCCTTCGTGAACTGTACGAGCTTGCCGTCCTCGGTCTTGTGAATGGTGGACATCATTTTTCTGCCGGAGTCGAAGGGAACTTCGCCTATTCTGACGTATACGTTCTTCTGGGTGCTCTTTGAGAACCCTAGCTTTTCGGCATAGTTTACGAGAGCCGCCTCGGTGGGTTCGCCAATGGCAGTTTTAGCCTCTTCGTCAAATTCGGCGTCGGAGCAGAGTGACATCGCGTTTGCGAGAAGATTTTCGTCATCGCCGTAGTGGTCAACTACGGTCATCTTATTTTGAGTAAGAGTACCGGTCTTATCAGAGCAGATTATCTGCGTACAACCAAGGGTTTCAACTGCGGTCAGCTTTCTGATTATCGCGTTTCTCTTTGACATATTTGTAACGCCGATGGAGAGAACTATCGTAACAACGGTAGCAAGTCCCTCGGGGATTGCCGCAACCGCAAGCGAGATAGCTATCATAAAGGAGTTGAGAATAGGCTCGAAGCCAACGCCGTCACGAATAAGCTGTACGCCAAAGATAACTACGCAGATACCGATAACGAGGTAGGTGAGAATTTTGGATAAATCAGCGAGCTTTATTTGAAGAGGAGTTTTACCCTCCTCGGCTTGTGAAAGAGCGTCTGCAATCTTACCCATCTCGGTTTCCATACCGGTTGCAACTACGACTGCTTTGCCGCGTCCGTAAACCACGGTAGAGCCCATAAAGACCATATTTTTTCTGTCGCCAAGCGCAACGTCACCGTTTTCACCTGCGGTGAGAGTGCCGTCCTTCTTATCAACGGGAACCGACTCACCCGTGAGAGCCGCCTCCTCTATCTTCATAGAGGCACATTCGATGATACGAGCGTCTGCAGGAACTGCGTCACCCGCCTCAAGAACTATAATGTCGCCAACTACCAAGTCTTCGCTCGGAATACTTATCTGTTTGCCGTCGCGAATTACCTTGCTCTGCGCTTTGGACATTTCTTGCAGGGCTTCAAGCGCCTTTTCGGCTTTGCTCTCCTGGAACACGCCGAGAACGGCGTTAATGAGAACAACGGCAAGAATAATAACAACGTCAGCAGGGAACGCCCAAGCGCCGTGAGCTAAGCCTTCATAGATTTCAAGACCTGCCGAAATTGCCGCCGCCACCAGAAGTATGATGGTCATAGGTTCTGCGAGTTGCTTAAAGAAGCGCTTTATAAGCGACTCCTTCTTGCCCTCTGCGAGCTTGTTTTTGCCGTTTTCTTCAAGTCTTCTTTCGGCTTCTGCCGAGGAAAGACCCGCCTCGGTAGAGTTCACCTCGTCAAGAACGGCTGATTTTTCCTTGAGGTATTCTTTCATTATATTTTCCCTTTCATAATTTAGGAAGCATCTCGACAAAAAAAGAGACCTATCCCGGAGGATAAGTCTCATCGTTGACAGTGGGGAACAGGGCTCCTTACTGTAAAAATAAAGCCAGAACGTAGTTCATGATGTTGACTTTATTCCGTTAATCCGTCGATTACTCCCTTATTTATATAAATTCTACCACTTTTTATAAGAAAAGTCAATAACCTCATCATAATTTTATTGAAACTTCGATTTTTTTATTCAGACTTCTTGACATATTTCACAATTTTTGATATAATACAAACAGTTGAACAATCATTCAACTGTAAGGAGATAAAATGAGGGATTTTGAAAGATTAGACACCCCAAGCTGCGAGTGCTGCGAGCTGCATTCGGCAGAAATAGAGCATACCCGAAAAAATATGCCGCCCGAAACCGAGCTTTACGAGCTATCCGACTTTTTCAAGGTGCTCGGTGACTCGACGAGAATGAAGATACTCTTTGCCATAGACGACGGACCGCTTTGCGTTTGCGATATCGCGGCGCTTCTCGGAATGACTAAGTCTGCGGTGTCGCATCAGCTGAAAATTTTGCGTCAGTGCGACCTCGTTACCTATAAAAAGGTGGGCAAGAACGTCTTTTACGAGCCGGCGGACGAGCATGTGCGCGATATAATCGAGAAGGCTCTTCAGCATATCAGAGAATAATTTTCGTAAAGGAGATAGAATGAAATGAAGATGAAATTTGAAATTACAGGAATTGACTGTCCGAATTGCGCTGCAAAGCTTGCGGGAATGATGGAGAAGTGCTCCGGAATAACCTCGGCGAAGATAAACTTTCTTGCCGAGAAGCTGACGGTTGAGAGCGAGCTTTCGGAGCTCGATACTATTTCGCTTCTACAAAAGACGGCAGATAGCTTTGAGCCCGGCATTGAAATTAAAAAATGAGGAAGCTTAAAAAACTAATAAAAAACGAGCTTTTCGGAATTGTATCGGGAACTTGCTTTTTCGTCCCCGCGCTGATACTTGAATGGCTTGAATTTAGCACGGGTGCGCTGGTTTTATATATTTTAGCCTTGATTTTTGCGGGTGGCAGAGTTTTCGTGGGGGCAATGCGCGGAATTTTGCGGCGCGACCTTCTGGACGAGAAATTTTTAATGTCAATAGCCGCTTTGGGAGCTATGATAATAGGCGAGTGCAGCGAGGGTGTCGCTGTTATGATATTCTTCCTCGTCGGAGAGTATTTTGAGCACAGGGCGGTTGCGAAATCCCGCAAATCCATAAAATCTCTGATGGAAATAAAGCCTGACGAGGCAACCGTTATTCGTGAGGGTGTTGAGCTTTCGGTTGACGCCGATGAGGTGTCAATCGGCGAGGTGTTGGTTATACGCGCAGGAGAGCGCGTGCCTCTCGATTGCGAGATAATTTCAGGCTCGGTTAATGTTGACACCTCGGCTATGACGGGTGAATCTCTACCTCGGTCTGTCGGTGTCGGTGATAGACTTGACAGCGGAGTTATAGTCCTTGACGGCGTGATTAAGTGCGTTGCGCTCCGCGTAGCAGACGAGTCTGCGGCGGCAAGAGTTCTTGAGCTCGTTGAATATGCGAGTGAAAGGCGCGCGCCCGAGGAAAGCTTTATTACTAAATTTTCTCATTATTACACACCTGCTGTTGTTGGTGCGGCAGTGCTTCTTGCCGTTATACCGCCAATATTCAATATTACGGGTCTTATGGACTCGGTTTATCGAGCGCTTTCGTTTCTTGTCGTGTCCTGCCCTTGCGCCCTAGTAATATCCGTGCCGATGGCATTCTTTGGCGGAATTGGCGGTGCGGCATCGCAGGGAATTCTCTTCAAGGGCGGCGGAGTTTTTTCAACGGTTGCGAAGGCAAAAACGGTTGCCTTTGATAAAACCGGAACGCTTACGACGGGCGAATTCAAGGTTTCGGAGATAGAGAGCTTCGGTGTTCCGCAGGAGGAGCTTATATCTCTCGCGGCTTCGATTGAAGCGGGGTCAAATCACCCGCTTTCAAAGGCTATTACAGCAAAAGCGCAAACGGTAAAAATCGCAGAGAAAATCACCGAAATTTCGGGAAAGGGCGTTTTCGGTTATATAAACGGCAATAGAGTTGCCGTCGGAAATACAGCTCTAATGCTGGAACTTGGCATTGATTATGATGAAAAGTTTAACACGGGTAGCGTGCTTGTCGCAAAAAACGAGAGTATAATAGGTAAAATAACGCTTTCGGACAGCATAAAGGCCGAAGCCGAGGACGCGCTCGCAGAGCTTCGTAGAATTGGAATAAAGCACACGGTTATGCTTACGGGAGATAAGAAAAAAACGGCAGAGAAGGTAGCGAATAAGCTGGGAATAGACGAAATTTGCGCTGAACTTATGCCCGAAGAAAAATTTGCCTATATCGAAAGGCAAAAGGGTGTAATATACGTCGGTGACGGTATAAACGATGCTCCTGCACTGCGTATGGCTGACGTTGGCGTAGCTATGGGACGTCGCGGCGCGGACTCTGCAATAGAGGCAGCTGACCTTGTGATAATGTCGGATAATTTGACACGCCTGCCCACTTCCGTGAAAATTGCGCGGGGGACGGTGGGAATAGCAAAGCAAAACATCGTCTTCGCCATAGGAGTGAAGCTTGCTATCCTCGGCTTGATAGCTCTGGGATTTGCTAATATGTGGCTTGCGGTGTTTGCCGACGTTGGAGTTGCGGTAATTGCGATTTTGAACGCTATGCGAGCGCTTAGGGTGAAGTGATGCCGAGATATTATATGTTTAATAAGCCGCGTGGCTGTGTCACTGCAAGGCGCGACGAGCGTCATAAAACGGTGATGGATTATTTCCCCGAATGTGAAAGAGATACTCTTTTTCCCGTTGGCAGACTTGATTTTGACACGGTAGGCTTTCTTCTCGTCACCGACGACGGTATGCTCTGTATGCGCCTTATGAATCCCGATAGTCATATTGAGAAGACCTATTTTTTCGTTGCAAAGGGCGAAATCAGCGACGGTAACGTGACACGCCTTGAGGGTGGTATAGATATTGCAATAAGAAAAATGGCGAAAACCAAGCCGTCAAAGCTAGAGATAATAGAACGCACAACTCTCGGAGAGGTCGTTTCCTATCTCAATGAGGCAAACAGAAAAATTGCTCTTTCGCGTCCTACACTCCCTGCGTTTATAGGAAAGCTGACGATAACCGAGGGGAAAAAGCATCAGGTTAAGCGCATGATACGCCACTTCGGTGCAAAGGTCGTCTATCTCAGGCGCATATCCCTCGGCGGCGTGCCTCTTGACGAGTCGCTCGCAGAGGGCGAATACCGTGAGCTTACCGCAGAGGAGCTGGATATACTTAAAAAAGAAAATCGGACTGTCGATTAGACAGCCCGATTTTTGTAAATAAACATTTACATTTAATCATTAAACATTGCTGTTGACAGATACCTGTCGCCAGAGTCAGCAAGAAGCACGACTATGGTTTTTCCTGCGTTTTCGGGACGCTTTGCAAGCTCTATTGCAGCGAATACCGCAGCGCCTGCGGAAATTCCTATAAGAACGCCCTCGCTTCTACCAACCAGTCTGCCAACAGACAAGGCGTCCTCGTTTGACACGGGGATTATCTCGTCATATATATCGGTGTTCAAAACATCGGGAATGAAGCCTGCGCCAATTCCTTGAATTGCGTGCGCTCCTGCGGGTTTTCCCGATAGCACGGCTGAGCTCTTCGGCTCAACCGCTACCACCTTGACGGCGGGATTTTTTGATTTCAGGTACTCTCCGACGCCACTTATCGTTCCTCCCGTGCCGACGCCTGCAGCGAAAATATCAACCTTGCCGTCGGTGTCCTCGTATATTTCGGGGCCGGTGGTCTTTCTGTGCGCTTCGGGGTTGGCGGGGTTTGTAAACTGACCGGGAATGAAGCTGTCGGGGATTTCTCTTGCGAGCTCCTCTGCCTTTGCGATAGCACCCGACATACCAAGCTTACCGTCGGTTAGCACAAGCTCTGCTCCGTATGCCTTCATGAGCTGACGGCGTTCCACCGACATCGTGTCGGGCATAACTATGATTATTCTGTATCCTCTTGCCGCTGCAACCGAGCATAAGCCTATACCCGTATTGCCTGAGGTGGGCTCAATTATAACCGAGCCGGGTATGAGCTTGCCCTCTCTTTCTGCCTCGTCTATCATCTCCCGCGCCACTCTGTCCTTTACCGAGCCTGCGGGATTGAAATATTCGAGCTTTGCGAGAATTTTTGCTTTAAGCCCAAATGATTTTTCTATATTGGTTAATTCTAAAAGCGGAGTTTTTCCTATGAGCTGGTCCGCTGACGTGTATATACGAGCCATAACCTACACCTTTCCTTTACTATCCTATATTATAGTTACAAATATCAGGCTTGTCAATACGAAAATATTCTAAACTTTAAAAGCGTCCCTCAAGTGAAGGACGCTTTTTCTCAAATTTCGTCTGCCTTTTGGTCGCAATAAATGCAATTACCGCCCTTGTAAAGACGTTTTATTCCGCGCTCGCTCTTGCTGATGCAGTGAGGATTGTTGCAAATAAGCCTTTCGTCCTCGCACCCGTCAGTGCCGCGTCTGTCATCAACGCCCTTAGTGCCGAGAAGCATAAGAATGAGAGCCATTCGAATATATCTGCCGCACTCAGCCTGCTCAAAGTAGGCGGCTCTTGGGTCGTCGTCAACGTTGACGGCAATCTCGGTGACGCGGGGCAGGGGGTGGAGAATACAAAGACTTTCCTTCGCCACCGAGAGCTTGTCCGCTGTCAGCTCGTAGCAGTTTTTGAGACGCTCGTACTCGTCCTTGTCGGCAAATCTTTCGGCTTGTATTCTCGTCATATAAAGAATATCAAGCGAGGGAAGTGCTTTTTCGAGCGTATGAACCTCTCGGTATTCAGAGCCGCACGGTTCAAGCACGTCTTCCTTGACGTAGCTTGGAAGCTTTAACTCGTCAGGAGATATAAGAACGAATTTAACGCCATTGTATCTAGCCATTGCGCTGATGAGCGAGTGCACGGTTCTGCCGTACTTGAGGTCGCCGCAGATGCCTACTGTGAGATTGTCAAATCTTCCACATCTGCGCTTAATTGTTAAGAGGTCGGTGAGCGTCTGCGTCGGGTGATAGTGACCGCCGTCGCCAGCGTTGATAATTGGAACGCCCGAAACGCGCGATGCAACTATGGGAGCGCCTTCCTTGGGGTGACGCATAGCTATAATGTCAGAATATCCGCTGACCATACGAATGGTGTCAGAAAGTGTTTCGCCCTTGGTTACCGATGAGCTGAGCGCCGAGGAAAATCCGAGGACGTTACCGCCAAGGCTCATCATAGCCGAGGTAAAGCTGAGGCGCGTTCTCGTTGATGGCTCAAAGAAGAGCGTGCCGAGAATTTTCCCCTTTGCCGCGTCTGCGTATTTTTCGGGGTTTTCCATAATATCCGAGGCAACCTCGACGAGCTTGTCTATCTCCTCGGTAGAAAAATCAAGAATATCAATAAGATTTCTCATCTCGTATCTCCTAAAAGAGTTTTGTAAATTAAAGTTTACAAAAATGCGTTACGCCTTTGCGCCGTAAACCTCAAGATACTTTCTGATACGGTCCACGTTTTCCTTGTTTTCGGGCTTTTCTTCAAGGTACTCGATAATGTCGTAAACGTCAACGATAGAGTAAACAGGGAAGCCAAACTGCTCCTCAATTTCCGCCATAGCGCCCTTTTCGCCCTGACCCTTTTCCTTACGGTCAACCATAATAAAGGTTGCCGCAACCTTCGTGCCCTCAAGGTGAGAGAGGATTTCCATACTCTCGCGGATAGCCGTGCCTGCGGTTATAACGTCCTCAATAATAACTATCTCCTCGCCGGCGGTGGGAACGTATCCGACGAAAACTCCGCCTTCTCCGTGGTCCTTGACTTCCTTTCTGTTGAAGAAGAAGGGTACGTTAAGGTCGTTTTTCGAAAGAGCGACAGCTGCCGATACAGAGAGCGAAATGCCCTTATAGGCAGGGCCGTAGAGGACAGCCTTCTTTGCTCCGAGCTTTTCGAAGTAGGCTCTTGCGTAGAACTCGCCAAGAGTTGCGATGTCCTTGCCGGTCTTAATCATTCCCGCGTTGATAAAGTAGGGGATTTTTCTTCCGCTCTTAGCAGTGAAGTCACCGAATTTGAGAACGCCCGCGCTCTCAAGAAACTGTATAAATTCTCTCTTGTAGCATTCCATTTTTATATCTCCTTATCCTACGAACTCAGAAAGGCATCTCTCGTATGCGGCTACGGGGTCGTCTGCCGCAGTAATGGGTCTGCCGACAACGATGTAATCAGAGCCAATCTCCTTTGCAGCCGCAGGAGTCATAACTCTCTTTTGGTCGCCAACGTCGCCGTCAGCAAATCTTACACCGGGAGTGACAGTAACGAAGCTCTTGCCGCAGGTGTCGTGCACCTTGCCAGCCTCAAGGGGAGAGCAAACCACGCCGTCAAGTCCTGCCTCCATGGCGCACTTTGCATAGTGCATAACAACCTTGTCGATAGGCTCTTTTATAAGAAGGTCAGCCTCCATTGCCTCTTGGTCGGTAGAGGTGAGCTGAGTAACCGCGATAAGCATAGGGCGTGTGCCGTCAGGACGGGTAAGTCCCTCGATAGCCGCCTCCATCATACGCTTTGTGCCTGCGGCGTGCAGGTTTGTCATATCAACGTCAAGACGGGAAAGCACCGCCATCGACTTTTTTACAGTGTTGGGAATGTCGTGAAGCTTGAGGTCAAGGAATATCTTGTGTCCCCTTGCCTTTATCTCGCGAACGATGGAGGGTCCCTCTGCGTAGTAGAGCTCCATTCCTATTTTAACGAACGGCTTTTTGCCGGTGAATTTGTCAAGAAATGCGAAGGTTTTTTCCGCGCTGTCGAAGTCACAGGCGATAATAACGTCTTTTCCCATTTTAGACTTCCTTTCGAAATTTTTATCGCTATTATTTTATCATATTTTGTAGGTAAAATCAAGAGATAATGAAAATATTTTGAGAGCGAGAAAAAATGCTATAGGAAAAGCCGATGAGGAATTGTTCGAAACCTCATCGGCAAATCTTTTTGTAAATTTTAGTTTACTTTTTAATTACGTCGAAGTCAGACAGCTCGAAGTGCCACTTCTCGCGCTTTCTGAAGGGCTCTTTGAAGCTCTTCTTTAAGACGCCCTTCTTTTCAAGGTGAACGTAGCAATCACGGTCACAGGCTCTTCCGCAGATGGAGCAGTTATAGGAGTGCTTTGCCGGCGGATAGAAGAAGATATTGTCGAGTATCGTTCTTGCTGTTTCGGGGGTGACCTTTGCCTCGCCTGCGATTATTTCGAGTCTGTTTTCGAGGCGGGGGAATGCATCGGGATTCATAAAGGGGTTATAAAGACCGTTTGCGCCGTTATAGTAAACCGCGCACTGCCAGTTGTCAAGCTTTCCGGTAACCTCGTCTATCGCATGACCGGGGCAGCCCTTTACACATTCCTTGCAGCCGTCGCAGAGGTGGGGAGTCATAACCTCGTCAGGCTCAATTTCAGCATCGGTGAGAATGAAGCAGTATCTTACCATAGGACCGTAGTCGTCGGTGAGAAGCGCGCCGTGGAAGCCCTTTTCGCCAACGCCGCACTTAACCGCGGAATCAACGAAGTTCATCTGATTTTCAGCGGTTCTGCCTCTGTAAATCGAGTCGTAAGCAACCTCGGGGTTGGTGTCGTTCTCCTCTGCCATGATGTTCTGGTGACGGCGCTGGGGAAGGGCAAGGAAGCCGTTTTCCTCAATGAAGTTTGCAACCTTTATCTGCGCCATAGGCATAATGGTTTCTTCCATATTTTCAACCGACATCGTGGTGTACTGATAGTAGGTCGTACCCTCCTCAATACCTCTGAACGAGCCGCGGAGAAGTCTGAACACAAGACAGATTACGGTCTTGGTTTCGGGCATAATCTTGAAGATGGGGTCGTCCTTGTCAAATCTTGACGCGGGAGCGAAGCCAACGGCGTCAGCCCAGTTTTCTTTAGCTATTTCAATAATTCTGTTTTTCATCGCTCGTCCTCCTTAAATCTTGCCTATTGACTTTAAGTGCTTATAGCAAGCTATGTCGCACTTCTTGCCGCAGAGGCAGGGAGCGTAGCCCCAGTGGGTTTTGGGAAGGAATTTAAGCTCGGGGTAGAGGGCTCTCGCGGATACGGCGTCAAAACGGAACTCACCGTTAAGAATAGCCTCGCGGTTGGGGTTATCCTTGAGGAAATCGTCGGTCATGAAGGGGTTGGACTTGTGAGCGCCCTTGTAATATACCGCGCACTGCCAGGTGTCAAGACCGTCCTCGGATACCGCATTGCCGGGGCAAGCCTTAATGCACTCGCCGCACTTGTCGCAGAGGGTTTCGGTAAGCGGCTCGTCGCACTCAAGGGGTGCGTCGGTGATGATAAACGCGTATCTCATATAAGGGCCGTGTCCCTTTGCAATAATCTTGCCGTTAAGACCGGGCTCTCCGATGCCGCAGGCAACTGCCGCCTTGCCGAAGTCTATCATAACGTCGGGCGCAGGCTTGCCGGGCTCAACGGGGTCGGACATAAGCTCGAAGGTATCGAAAACCTCGGGATTAGTGCTCTTATCGCCCTTTGCCTTCATACCGGGAACGGTTCTCTGAAGACAAGCGTCGTAGCCCTCGTTTTCGATAACAGCGCCAATCTTGAGAAGGAATATCTCGGCGAGCTCCTCGTCTATGTACTTAACGCCCTCGTTGACGTAGGTGTAGAACTGACTTCCTATCTCCATCGTGTGATAAAGAGCCTTCGGAACAGCAAAGCCAAAGCCGATTATGCACTTTGCCTCGGGGAGAATCATTCTCGGGTCCTTCTGAATATCGGGCTCGTCGTAAATCTTACCTATGCCGCAAACGGCAGCGCCGAGCTCCTTTGCTTTTTGTTTAATAATTTCAGCGGTTAACATACTCTTCCTCCTTATCTGTCAAGCTTCCAAGCCTTCTTGGTACGAAGGGGAGCTTTGAATCTGTCTTCCATACAGCCGCCCTTCTTTTCAAGCATAGAAACGCAGGCACGGATACAACCGCCGCATTTAGCCATATTGTAACCAACCCAGCTGGGGAAGTATTTGGCAAGAGCGTTATAGACCTTCATAATTTCCTTCTCGTTTGCGATAGGCTGCTTGCCTTCAAGAAGGTCGAGGTCGCCGTTCTTGTTTTCGTCGAATACGCTCTTCGGAACGAAGGGATTATAGTATCTTCCGCCGTGAGTATAGAAGGCGTAGCAGCGCCACATATCTATGTCGCCCCACTCGCAAACCTTGCCGTCAATCTCAATATGTACGGTTTTGCCCGAATTGATAGCCGGGATACAGCCGCCGGGACACTCGCGAACGCACGCACCGCACTTACGGCAAAGAGGCTCGCCGTTATACATCTCGTCGTACTCAAGCTCCGCGTCGGTGAATATGAAGGCAACTCTCTGAAGAGGTCCGAACTCGGGGGTAAGGAGCATCTTAGACCAGCCTATCTCGCCAAGACCGCAGGCAACTGCTGCAATACGGAACTGAAACTGAATATCGGGGGGAGTGCCGCCCTCGCGCGTTTCTCTTGTGAACTGAACGCTTCTGTGGTGGTTTGTAGCAACCTTTGCGTTGTTGACGACCTCAATCTGCTCCTCGGGGGAGAGCGTGTTTCCGGGAGAGCCGTCCATATCCGAAACACAGCCTCTTGCACCAGTGTTACGGTAAACGAACGCCTCGTAGCCTTCGTCCTCGATAAGCTTTCCTACGGTGTACAGAACAGACGGAGCGAATATTTCGTTAATTCCTCCATATGCGATAGAGGGGTACTGATAGAACTGCGTTCCTTCCTCAATACCTCTTTGAACACCTCTCGGTATTCTGAAAACGAAGCCGATGCAGCTCTTTGCCTCAGGGAAAAGGAACTGCGGGTTCATCTCCTTGGGAGCGCCGTTGAATCTGCTCATGGGCGCGATACCGCAGGCATCTGCTCCGGCAGCCAGGGCTAACTCTTTGATTTTCTGACTTGTCAGCATTTATAGCTCCTCCAATTTAATAATAGCTTTTTTACAGGTTTCTATGCAATAACCGCATTCGGCGCAGCGCTTGTTACAGCTCAGAACCGTTTCGGTGTAATGCTCGTCAATACTCTGGTTTTCTATTATGGCGGGGTAGAATACTCCCGAGTGGTCGGGCTCAAGAAGAGAGGTTACCTGACCTCTGTAGCTACCCTTCATATAAGCGTCAAGCAGGCGCGAGGGATTGGGATTGACCCGCGTTGCGAGCTTTATGCCGTCGAAGTAATCTGCAACGAGGTGAAGGTCCTCCGGCCTTATGAAGTTTGTAATGCGAAGATATTCTTCAATTCTGCCCTTTAAATACGAGTGGCAGACGCCGCCGAATTTATATGCATTGTCGTATTTTGCGATTTCGGCCTCGTGCGCGACGAGGTTGTCGTGGAAAACGTGAGCCGAGCAATAATTGAGGCAGCCGCTGTTTGCGAGCATATACAGCTCCTTGCCGTTTTTATCACAGTAGGCGCGAAGCTCCTTAATTTTCTCAAGATTTCGGTTGTACTCGCGATTCATATAATATCCGTCGAATTTATCGGCTAGATAATCCATACCCTCGACAGTGCCGATTTCCATATTGACCGACGCGCGAGTTTTGACCCCGTCAAAGTTATCCTTTATAAATCCCGCTATAATAGGTGAGGTCGTTGTTACAGATGCGAGTGTGAAATTGGAAGCAATATAATCCACCGTGTCGCCTATTTTCATAAACAGCGAGCGTGACAGGCTTTCCGCGCCGTAGCAGTTGGCGTTGAAGAGCAGATTGAAGCGAAGACCCTCGTCCGAGAGATATTTGAGCGCTTCAATAAGCTTTGCCTCAGCCTCCCAGGGAAAAGCGTTTTCTGTGCTTGTTTGCGCGCTTCTTCCGCCGGGGAATGAGCCCCAAGAAAAATAAACCTCGGAAATTCTATCCTTGTATTCAACGATTTTATCAATAAATCCGGGCTTTGGTTCTATTGGAAGACCAACCGTAAATTTGTTCATAAAGCACTCCCGCCTTTATATGAAAAATGACGAAATTTATACATTCTATTGACATTATATCACACAATCTGTTATAATAATAGCAAAAAAGCAACCTATAATATAACAAATCAAACTTTTGAGCAAAAAAGGAGAAGCAATGCTTAAGGAGCTTAATCCGCTGGTGCGCTATGCAAGGGCGTTCAAGGTAGGCCTTGCCAATACGAAAACCTGCGTTGGACGGGAGAACAGAATATTTTATATTACGTCGGGAGAGGCTACTCTTGTTATATCGGGCAAGTCTTATTCCATATCGAAAAACACGCTTGCGTATATTCCGTCATATACCGAGTATCGCTTTGAATTTAAGAGCGGCGGTGGCGACGTTTCGCTTGTTTGCCTTAATTTTGACGTTTGTGCGCGAGAGGGCTCGGACGAAACGCACAGGAAGCCGATACCCGTATCCATGTGGAACGGCGACACCTCGGATAAAGAGAGCACTTTGCCCGAATTTTCAAATCCAATAGTGCTTCAAAATGCCGATGGAGCATACAAGGATATAAACAAGCTAAACGGGATATTTTCAAGGCGTGAGGCTTATTACGCCGATTTTGCTTCGGTATATATGAAAAAAATTTTGCTGTTTACTCTGACAAGAGCCGAGGTGGACGACTCTCCCACCACAGCGTCACGAATACTTGAGTACGTCAGGGAAAATTACCGCGAGAATATAAGAAACAGCGAGCTTGCGAAGCGCTTTGGATACCACCCGAATCACCTTAACAGAGTTGTAAAAGCATACACGGGTATGTCCTTGAAGAGCTACGTAATAGCCTGTAAGCTTTCGGCGGCGAAGGAACAGCTTGCTATGACCGACAATCATATAACAGAAATATCCGAGAATTGTGGCTTTTCAACGCCCTCTTACTTCACCGAGCTTTTTTCTAGAAGCGAGGGAATAACGCCGCGCGAGTACAGAAATAAAATGAGGAATATGATAGTATGACTTCTAAAAACAACACGGAGCTTCTTGATGTAGGACTTAGCTCGAAGGTGATAAGGCGTGGGCTTGAGAAAAAAGGTGTGGTTTTAGACGATATTTGTGTTTTTTATGAAACCGATTCGACAAACAGAGAGGCTCGAGCTTATCACGAATTGCATAAAGAAGGAGCGGCTGTATTCATCGCTGACGGACAGACGTCGGGAAGGGGCAGGCGAGGCAGGAGCTTTTGCTCCCCGCACGGCACGGGAATATATATGAGCATTCTTTTGCACCCAAAGGAAGAGATTCGTGACTTTACCTCGGTTACAACCTACACGGCTGTTTCGGTTTGCCGCGCCATAGAGCGCGTATGCGGACTTCACGCCGATATAAAATGGGTGAACGATATATATTACAAGGGCAAAAAGCTCGGCGGAATATTGACCGAGGGGGCGCTGTCCGACGATATGAAAACGGCAAGCTACGTCATAGTGGGCATAGGCGTTAATGTTTCAAGCTGTGATTTTCCCACCGAAATTGCCGATATTGCTACCTCGCTTGAGGACGTCACGGGACTTCGCCTTGACCGTTGCCTTCTCATCACAGAGATAATTGCGGAGCTTCTTTCGGGGCTTGATAAGCTTTCGTCGGCAGAAACGCTCGAGAAATACAGACAGCGCTCGTATCTTATCGGCAGAGAAATAACCGTGCATAAGCTTACGGCTTCTTATAACGCAAGAGTTATAGGCATCGGAGATGACGCCTCGCTTATAATAAGAATTGCGAACGGAAGCGTGGAAAAACTTATCACGGGCGAGGTCAGTGTAAGAGAAATGTAAATTAAAGTTTACATTCACTATGTAGATATAAAAAGAGAGAACTCGGGGAATCCCTGTTCTCTCTTTTGCTTTGCAATTATTATTTGCTGCCGAATACTGCAAGACTGATGTCGTATATCCAGTCTATATTCCAGCCTACAGGCTCGTGATTCGTTTCGCAAAGAACGGTTCTGACGCCTGATGCCTCGTCAAAGACGTCGCTTCCCATACTCGTTACCGAGGCGGGAATTTTAATCTCGGTGAGCGACGACGTTCCTGCGAATGCGCCGTTGCCGATAGATGCTAATCCGCTCGGCAGAGTGACGCTCACAAGCGCCGAGCAGCCCGAAAATGCATTTTCATCGAGAGCTTTTACACTCTCGGGAATAACTACCGATTTCAGCTTTGAGGCATTCTGGAACACCGCACCGCTCATATGCAAGAGCCCGTCGGGAAGCGCTACTGTTTCAACGTCGGTTTTTGAAAATACACTCGTAGATATCGTAGTTCCCGAAACGTCTGACGCTGCTATTATCTTCGTGTTCTGATGAACAGTGAAGCTTTTCAAGCTTGCGTCGTCAATAGCTATCAAAAGATGATAGGGATTTTCCTCGTTTCCGAGGTAGATACCGCCGTCATAGCTTGTTGATGTGAGGCTCTTACAGGCAGAGAAAGCAAGTGTGCCAACAGAGGTTACGGTTGAGGGGATAGTAAATGCCTCGAGATTTCTGCAAAGAGCAAACGCCGAAACGCCAATAGACGTGAGCGAGTCGGAATACTGAATTTCCTTTAGCGACGTGCAGCCGAGAAAGGCGTAGTGCGGGATTTCCTTTACCGAATCAGAGAGCCTTACGCTTGTGAGCGAGGAGCACTCGGCAAACGCGCTGTGACCTAAATGCTTTACGCTGTCGGGCAGGGAAATTTCGGTAATAGCCGATGCCGAAAACGCGCCGACGGATATACCGCAAAGCGAGCTCGGAAGCTCTACCAGGGCTATGTCCGAGCCCGAGAAAACGTAGGATGCGATAACGTGAGTGTTTGGGTGAAGCGTTACAGCGTCCTCCACCTCGTCGCTAAGATCTATAAGGACGAGATATGGGTTCGACTCATTTCCGAGGTATTTGCAGTTTTCGTATTCATTATACGAGCTGATACCGGTATTCGCTATCGCGTCCATACCGAAGTCGAGAAGTGTGTCGGGAATTTCGAGCGTCATAAGTGCCGTACAGCTAGAAAAGGCGCTCTCACCAATATACAAAAGCCCGTCGTTAAGCTTTACATTCGAAAGCGCTGTACAAGAGCCAAAGGCATTATACTCAATGCTTATCACCGTTTCGGGAACGGTAATTTCGCCAAGCGACGTGCAACCCGAAAAGGCAGAAGAGCCTATCACGGTAACGTTATTCAGGTCGATTTTGGCAAGAGAGGTGCAGGACGAGAACAGACCCTGCGGTATTTCGGTGAGTGATGTGGGAAGAGCTATCTCGGAGAGCGAGGAGCAACCCGAAAAGGCAAGCTTGCCTATTCTAAGAACACCGTCGGGAATATCACACGCCATAAGGGATTCGCAACCGGAGAATGCCGACGGACCAATCTCTACAACGGTGTCGCTCATATATACAGCGCCGAGCTTTTTGCACTTTGAAAAGGCGCTGTCCGGTATAGAGGTTACCCCCTTGCCTATTCTTACCACCTCAAGCGTTGAGCAGCCGGTGAAGGCTTGCTTGCCGAGGTAGGTAACCGAATCGGGAATTACAACCGAGTCAATGGCGTGGCACCAAGCAAATGCGGCACCGCCAATCTCCGTCAAGGTGTCGGGGAGCACGAGCTCGCCGTCAAATATCTGCGAGCAGCCGCCGAATGCACTCTCGCCTATTGATGTAAGTCCCTCGGGAAGAGTAATTTGTGAGAGATAGAAGCAACCGACGAAGGTGTTAGCCTTGATTTCGGTTATATTTTTAGGGAAATTAAAGGCTCTCAAGGAATCGCAGTTTGCAAAGGCGAATTCGCCTATTTCCTCGACGGTATCCGGAAGAAAAACAGATTCAAGGAAGGTACAGCCCGAAAATGCGGCGTATCCTACCTTTGTAATATTTCCGTAAATGGTCAGAGAAACGAGCGATGCGGCGTTCGCAAATGCCTCGTCGCTGATAATCTCGGTGCTTTCGGGAATTATCAGAGTAACAAGGAATTCACTTCCGTAGAATGCGCGAGGAGCGATTATCTTTACTCCGTCCTCCAGCTTGAGAGCGATGCGCTCTTGGGTATCGGAATAGGAGGTTAAAACGAGATAGGGATTATTGTTGTTACCGAGGTACTTTGCACCGCTTGATACGTTATATTTAAGCTTGTCACAGCCAACGAGAGCGTTGTGCCCTATCTTTACGATACTGTCGGGGAGCTTTAGAGAGAGAAGCTCGCTGCAATCCTTGAATGCCTCATCTGCGAGGGCTACGACGGGAACTCCGTCAATCTTTGCCTGCACCTCTGCGTATTTTATATCGGTACTTACGGCAGAGGCTACGTATCCGCCGAGTTTATCGTCGAGGGTGTATTTTACTCCGTTAAGAGAAACCTCCCGCCGTCCGACGATAAATCCCACCGTCAGTCCAGTTGCAATAATAGCAACCGTTACCGCTATCAGAATTATCGCTTTTAAATTATTTTTTATGAAGAGAAGCAAGGGGTTTGCCTTGCTCACAGCCTTTCTTTTGCCCATTTTTATCTCCGTAGGTTTAATTAAAATACAGAATAATTATATCAGTTTACAAGGGACTTGTCAATCGTTTTTATGGTAGCGCCCGTCGATAGAGAAAAATTTACATTTACAATTTAATCGATAGCGGAAAAAGCAAACTAAAGTTTACAAAAGGCTATCTCGATTTGAGATAGCCTTCTGCTTTTTAAATTTTAAACCTTAAAGTTAAGACTTTTTGAGAGTAAGCTTTCCGAAGGGAAGTTTGAATCTCGCAAATCTCTCCTCCTCGGAAACGTTAAGCTCGACGGTTTTGCCCGAAGCCTCTGCCGTCCACTTTCCTGCGGAAAGACCGGAAATGTAGTATGTCATCTCACCGTCACCGCATACCGAAATCTCATAAATATCTTCGGGGCAGGAAATGTCC
>JAFVXK010000029.1 GCA_017501175.1 Clostridia bacterium
GACTCCTCAACGGTGATAACGCCGTCTGCGGTAACCTTATCCATAGCGTCTGCAATGAGCTGACCTATGGTAGCGTCGCCTGCCGAAACCGCGCCTACTCTCGCGATGTCCTCGCTGCCCGAAACCTTCTTCGCCTGCTTTGCAAGCTCTGCTACCGCCGCGTCGGTAGCCTTGAAGATACCCTTGCGGAGTACCATAGGATTTGCGCCTGCGGTGACGTTCTTCATACCCTCGTGAATGAGAGCCTGCGCAAGAAGAGTTGCAGTGGTCGTGCCGTCGCCTGCCGCGTCGTTGGTCTTGGTTGCGACCTCGCGCACGAGCTGTGCGCCCATATTCTCCGCCGCGTCCTCAAGCTCAATCTCCTTGGCGATGGTTACGCCGTCGTTGGTGATGAGGAGCGAGCCGAATTTCTTGTCGAGAACGACGTTTCTGCCCTTAGGGCCGAGAGTTATTTTAACGGTGTCGGCAAGCTTATCTACGCCGCGAAGAAGCGCCGCTCTTGCGTCCATACCGTAAAGAATTTCCTTTGACATTTATCTTACCTCCAAAAATTACTCAACTACCGCGAGAACGTCGGACTGGCTGACAACGGTGTACTCCACGCCGTCGAGCTTAACCTCTGTGCCGCTGTATTTTCCAATAATTACCTTGTCGCCCTCCTTGAGAGTCATTACGACCTCCTTGCCGTCGATAAGTCCGCCGGGTCCTACCGCGACGACAATCGACATCTCGGGCTTCTCCTGTGCCGAGCCGGGAAGGATTATTCCTGCCTTGGTGGTTTCCTCCGCCTCTGCCTTTTTAAGTACGACCTTATCAAATAAGGGTCTGAGCTTCATTGTTTTGTCCTCCTTAATCGTTTTTAGCACTCAAAAGCCGCGAGTGCTAAACTCACTGGCTATATTCTATACTAACAGCATTAAAAAATCAATAGTTTTCCTAATATTTCACAATTTGTTAACAATTTCCGTATGCTAAGATAATTCATTCCGCAAAGCTTGGATGATTTTCTTCTCTTCCCTCGATATCTTCACCTGCGTAAGTCCCATTATGCGCGCTACCTCTTGCTGCGAGAGGTCGCGGAAGTAGCGTAGAATTATGATTTTCTGCCACTCGGACGGGAGCTTCTCTATCGCGCCTCGAAGCGCGAGCTTATCAAAGGCGAGCGCCTCTGCGTCCTCGTCGGCAACTATACTGCCGAGGGTGTCCGAGTCCTCGTCGTCGAAGGCGCGCTCGTCAAGCGAGCGCGGGGGGACTGCCGAGAAAATCGCACTTGCCGCGTCCTGAGGACTGACGCCAACCGCCCTTGCAATAGCGTCAAGCGTTGTATCCTCGCCCGCTGCCAGACGGCGCTCTCGCTCTTTATTCAGAAGCGTAGCCAATCTTTTTTCGTCGCGCGAGACCTTTATCAAGCCGTCGTCGCGCAGAAATCGCCGCATCTCGCCCATAATAAGCGGTACAGCGTAGGTGGAAAAGGCGCAGCCGCGAGATAGGTCAAAGCTCTTCATTGCCTTAACCAGCCCGATGTTTCCGCACTCTATGAGGTCGGACATCTCCGCGCGCTCCGCAAAGCGTCCCGCTATGCTGTAAACAAGGGGCGCGTTAAGCTCGGCAAGCTTCTCGCCTGCCTCGCGGTTGCCTTCTCTGTATTCCCTGAGAAGCTCAATATTTCTGTCATAGGCACTTTTTCTTTCGGTAATATTCTCCATTCGCAAGAGCTGACGGTCAGGGTTTCAGTTTTTTTCTCATTAGGACGGTTGTTCCCTTGCCAAGACGCGACTTTACTGACAAGAAGTCGGTAAAGCTCTCCATAACGAGAAAGCCCATTCCGCATCTGTCACCGTACTCACCCGTCGTGAACATCGGCTCGCGTGCGCGCTCGACGTCCTCGATGCCGCAGCCGTTATCGGATATTTCCACCGACACCTCGCGGCTGTCGTAGAGTCTGACAGATATGTATATATTACCAACCTCGTCCTCGGCAAGACCGCGGTAGCCGTGGACTATCGAATTGGTGACAGCCTCGGACACGGCGCATCTTAAATCTCCAAGCTCCTCAACGGTGGGGCTGAGCTCCGCAACGAATGCCGAAACGCAGGAGCGCGCTACCGCCTCGTTTGTGCTTTTTGCGGGAAGCCTCAGCTTCATTTCGTTTATAATTTTCCTCATTTTTCGCTTCCTCCTATGCCGATATTGTCAGCTCTCGTATTTTATCGAGTCCCGAAAGGCGCACGAGCCTTCTCAGCGTCGGCGAAAGTCCCGTTACGCGCACGAGAGCTCCGACAGCCTTCGCCGCCTCTACTCTGCCTATTATCAGAGCTATTCCCGACGAGTCCATAAAATGAACCGCCGAAAAATCAAGCACGAGAAGCTCGGGCCGCCTTGCAAAAACCGCCTCGTCTATTTTTTCTCTGACGCGTCTGGCTTTGTGATGGTCCAGCTCGCAGCCAAGCTCTGCCGTGAGGATTTTTCCGTTTTCGGTTATGTTTAAATCGTCCTGCATTTTCCTTACCTCTTCCTTTTTACTTCCTTGTTAGACAAATACATTTTATCACTCGGAAAGGAAAAATTTTGTCGCACCTTGACGGCTTGAAAAATATTCTACTCGGTGAGGTAGAGCCTTCTTGCGATATTTTCCTTTATCTCCTTCTTTCTTGTTTTGTATGTAGCCTCGGAAATGTGGTCAAAACGGCTTTTCGCGTATCCCACCGACGAGCCTATCTCCTCGATAAAGCCCTCGACCTCGAAGTCGTGGGCAAGCTCGCTTGTGGCGTCGATAATCTTGGCGTTGAGATAGCGTAGCTCGGTTTCAACTCTGCGAGAGAGCCCGCCCGAGCGGATAAGCTCGCTTCTTCGCAGGTAGTCGGCGCACAGAGCCGAAACAAGCGTGTCAAGCGTTCCCATAAAGTCCCATCACTCCTCTCGTGCGACGCAGCTCGTCCTCAAGGTCGGCAAGCGTCTTTTCAAGGGACGCGAGGCTCTTTAGAGTTTCCCTCGCCTCCTCTACTATTTCCTCTATCTCGGGAAGCCATCTGTCAGGCTCGTCCTCGGAAAACTCGCTGAGGGCGTCAAGAAGAAGGCTTCGTACGTTTATCATATTGTCGGTTTCGGCGATTTTCGCCTTAATGTCAGCAATGTCTGCTCTTATTTCGGCGGGACGGCGGTATATCCGCGCAGACTCGCCCTCGTAGGTGTTGTAGCTTACCAGCAATAAAATTTCTCCTTCCTTCATTTTGAACGATTTTTGTTGCATAGCAGGACTACTCGGGGCAAAAAGTAACCTGCCACGTGACAATTATAGCTCAAAAAAAGTCGCTTGTCAAGTGATTTTTGTAATTTTTTCGAAAAAGTGTTGCATTTTAAGTGACTTTATGCTATAATCATTACAAATAGCTACAAAATTCGACAATCGAGCAAAAACACTACCTTTAATAATAAAAAAACGTCGCGACGAAATGAAAAAAAGCGCGGCAACTCACGGATAAGGAGAAAAATATGATAGCTAACAAGCTGAAAGCACTCAGAAAGGCAAAAAGAATGACGCAGGACGAGCTTGCCACGATGCTCGGCACAAGCAAGCAGACGATACACCGCTACGAGAACGGAATTATCACGAATATTCCGCCCGAAAAGGTCGAGAAGCTCGCAGAGGCGCTCGAAACGACGCCCTCGGAGCTTATGGGCTGGGAAGAGAGCGCCCTGCCGACAGGAGTGATGCCGATATCGACGAAAAGACTGCCTATTCTTGGCGAGATAGCCTGCGGTAACCCGATTTTCGCCAACGAGGAGCACGAGAGCTTCGTTTCGGCAGACGGTGGGCTCAAAGCCGACTTTTGCCTTGTCGCGCACGGAGATTCTATGATTGGCGCGCGCATCTACGACGGAGATATTATCTTCATTCGCTCGCAGGTGTCGGTCAATAACGGCGAAATTGCCGCGGTCATAATCAACGACGAGGCAACGCTAAAGCGCGTTTACTACTATCCCGACGAGGAGAAGCTTATCCTCTCGCCCGAGAACCCGCGCTACGCGCCTCTCGTCTATATAGGCGAGGAGCTCGCGAATATAAAGATAATCGGCAAGGCGGTAGCCTTCCAGAGTACGATAATTTAACACGGTCAGGCAAAAAGCAGCAAAAAGGCCTCCCGTACTGAAGGCAAGCATAGATATATAGCAAAACGGTCACGGAAATTCCGTGACCGTTTCTGTTTAGTTGTTCGTCTTTTTGATTTCCTTCCAGTGAAGAATGCACATAATTATGTATGTCGTTATGATGGCAAAAGAGCCATTAATAAACTTTCCCATTTGTGAGTAAAAAACGGACATTCCTATAATTTCTGCAATAGCTGAAGCTATAAACGTACCTATAAGAGCTTTTTTTGCTAAATCTTTGTTTTTTAGAAGTTTGTACGCGCAGAGGTACACTGTTCCAATTGCAAGCCCAGACGGGAGAAGATTGCCCGAGGTACTTGCGGGCATTGTAGTCAAAATAGCTGTTATGCTATCTCCAAAAGATGTTCCTGAAGTTATAGAGAATAAGATTATGCAAGAAATTATATAAACAATAAAATGGATGAGAAGCAACCCCAAAACATATATGACCAAGTCGTCGTTTGTTTCGGTTGCCTTAATTTCTGCTGCTTCGTAGGTTTCTTCTTTTATTTCTGGTATATTGGAATCAAAACAATTTCTAATTTCATTGACGGTAGTTATTTCTTCTTTCTCGTTTTTATCACTTGACAATATATCAGGAGTCTTGAAGACTTTTTCGCCGACAGATTCTTTTACTGCTTTTGACTTTTCCTTGTAATACATATAAGTAAAATATGCGGCAGCCAACAGAAAACCTGTCGCAAAAATCCCAGAAACTATCGGGGTATAATCTGTTTGTTCTATGTGTTCTGCGTAATACCTTTGACTTTTGATATACGTAAATGATTCTATGTTACTGTTTACTTCCCCCAAGCAATATTCGCAATTGTCTGAACCGCACCCGTATGTTATTTTTTGCATTGCTGCCGCTATTCTAAGTCTTGCGAGTGCGCTTGAGTTAGATAAGCCGGATAAATCGAGATCATCGGGAACCCTTCCGGTTCTTCCTGAACTTATATAATGTCCTTCTGCTGTGCGAATATTTATTTCAGTATCGGAAGGAGATGTGAGTGCGGACATACATACCATAATACAAGCAAAGGCAAGTATAAAACATATGATAGATAAATTCTTTTTCATTTTTTGTCCTTTTCATTCAAGCAAGATATTAAATTATAGCTCTTTGTGTAGCTTGCAGAGCGCAAGGCTTAATTGAAGAGCAACTCTGCGAGTGACTTTACGGTTGGGAGATAGAAGTCGCAGTTTGCTCTCATAAAGGCTTCAATTTCGGGAATATTGTACGCCCAGCCTGCCGCGGCAAAGTCGCAGCCTGCCGCCCTTGCCATATCGTAGCCTGGCTTCAAGTCGTCAACTACGAGGATTTCCGAGGGGGATAGCGATAGACGCTTCATAATATCAAAGAGAGCGTAGGGCGATGGTTTTCTATGCTCGGGATTTATATCCCAACTGTAAACTAAAGTTGGCATTTTAAGTCCGTTTTCGCGGTAATCTCGCTCTATATACTCGCGGTAGGAGTGCGAAACGACGCAGATAGTGCCACCCCGTGTTAAATATTCGTCGATAATTTCGCGTATTCCGTCATAGGCGTGCGGAATATGTCCCTTTACGTACTCGCGCCAATACTCGCCCTCGTGAGCTATCTCCTCCTCCGAGAGCCCTACCTCATCGCGAAGAAGCGAGAGTATGCCGGGGTCGAAGTTTTTCCTAAAATAGCTATCGACGTCATAGCTATCCGCAAGGTGCGGACGGTACTTTGAAAGATACTCAAGGAAGCAGGGGAAATGTATTGAGGCGGTTGAGTCAACGACGGTATCGTCGTGGTCTAAAACAAGGCATTTATACTTCATTTTTCAAATCCAAAAAGATAACTCTCGGTGTTGCGAGGGTGGCGTCAGAGCGCTCAACCGTCAGCGACCTGCCGTGGCATAGAAGCTCCCACGCCTCACGGCTGCCGCCGAATGAAATCTCGGCAAGGGCGTCGCACGCGCCGAATATATCCTCGTCCTCAAGCTCCCGTATATCCCTCGGTATCGCAATTCTCCGAAGCGCCGAGCAGCCTGCAAAGGCGTCAAAGCCTATGGTTTTCAGTCCTACGGGAAGTATTATTTGGTCGAGCGAGGTGCAGTCCTTGAAGGCGCGTCTGCCTATCTTGACGAGCCTTACGGGCATCTCAACCGTTTTTAGAGAGCGACAGCCCTCGAAGGTGGATTCGTCGATAAGTCCCATATTGTCCGAGAGCTTCACCGACTCAAGAGCGAAGCAATTCGCAAAGGCGTTGAACTCGACAAGCACACAGCTGTCGGGGACTGTAATCTCGGTAAGATTGAAGCAAAAGGCAAACGCGCCCGAGCCTATCATAAGGAGCGACTCGGAGAGCCTCACGCGCGAGAGCGAGGCACAGCCCTCAAAGCACCCCTCGCCAATTCTCGACACGGTATCGGGCATAATCACCTCTGTGAGCGATGAGCAGGCGAAAAACGCCTCGTCAAGTATCTCGGTGATACCGCTCTGCATAACGACCTTTTTGAGATTTTTACAGCCCGAGAAGGCGCAGGCGGAAATTCTCTTTAAGCTCTTTGGCAGGTAAAGCTCCTCAATCGAGAGAAAGTCGCGGAATGCGTTTTCGGCTATCTCTTCTATGCCCTCTTCGATATGAAGAGAGCGTATATCCGCCGTGTCCTCGTAGCTTCCTCTGTAAACGACGGCGAGTTTGTTTTCCTCGCCGTCTTTAATTGATTGTTTCTCGAAATCCATAGTCTTATCCGAGCTTTGCAAGCGCGGTTTTTAAGGACTCGCGCGTTTCGAGATATTTCGCAAGCTTCGCGCGCTCACCCTCGATAACGGCGGCGGGAGCTTTTGCAACGAAGCCCTCGTTTGAGAGCTTTTTCTCAAGTCTTTCTATCTCTCCGTCGTTCTTCTTCATCTCGGCGGTGAGGCGTGCGCGCTCCTTTTCGAAGTCGATAACCTCGGCGAGAGGAATGTAGAGGTTGCCCGCACCCGTCGCTATCATAACCGCGTCGTCGGAGTCATATCCGTCGGCAAGGATTACCTCGGAGGCGGAGGCGAGCTTCTCAAGTATCTTCGCGCATCTCTCGAAGGTATCGCGGTGCTTGGTGACGGCGATGAGCTTTGCCTTCTTTGAGGGGGGCACGTTCATCTCGGCACGGCGCGCACGGATAGCCGTGATGCACTCGATTATCATATCTATATCCTCTTCCTCGGTCTTATAGACGAGCTTCTCGTCAAAGACGGGGAATGCGGAAATCATTATAGACTCGTCGGTGTGAGGAATTGACTGATAAATTTCCTCGGTGATGAAGGGCATATAGGGGTGAAGGAGCTTGAGAATTCCCGTCAGCACCTTGACGAGCACGCGCTTCGCGGTAAGGGCAGAGGCGCTACCCGTGTCAAATATTCTGCTCTTAACCATCTCGATATACCAGTCGCAGAAGGAGTCCCAGGTGAACGAATAAATTTCACCGAGCGCAATACCGAGCTCGTAGTTGTCGAGGTTCGAGTTTACGGTCTTGACAAGGGCGTTGTATCTCGTGAGAATCCACTTGTCCTCAATCTGAAGGTCGCCGTCCGCGATGGGTGCTGTGAGCTCCTCGTCGGACTCCGAGAGGTTCATAAGCACGAAGCGCGATGCGTTCCAAAGCTTGTTTGCGAAGTTTCTCGCCGACTCAATCTTCTCGTCCGAGAAGCGCATATCGTTTCCGGGCGAATTACCCGTAGCAAGAGCAAAGCGGAGCGCGTCAGCACCGTACTGCTCGATAATCTTCAAGGGGTCGATACCGTTGCCGAGCGATTTCGACATCTTTCTTCCCTGCGCATCTCTGACAAGTCCGTGGATAAAGACCTTCGAGAAGGGCTTCTCACCCGTGTGCTCAAGACCCGAGAATATCATTCTCGAAACCCAGAACGTGATGATGTCGTAGCCCGTAACGAGCGTGTCGGTGGGGTAATATCTCTTAAGGTCGTCGGTCTTATCGGGCCAGCCGAGCGTCGAGAAAGGCCAGAGCGCCGAGGAGAACCAGGTGTCAAGAACGTCCTCGTCCTGTCTTACGGCAGAAGAGCACTTCGGGCACTTCGTGATATCCTCCTTCGATACCTCCATATGTCCGCACACGTCGCAATAGAAGGCGGGAATTCTGTGTCCCCACCAGAGCTGACGGGATATGCACC
>JAFVXK010000002.1 GCA_017501175.1 Clostridia bacterium
ATGTACTGATAGGCATAAATTGTGTAATACTTCGTTAAAGCATCGACTCGGTCAAATTGCCGTATGATAATACGGCTTCATTTCCCTCGCTTGCTTTGCCTTGTCTTACAGCAATTTCTCCACTATCAGCTTTGATAGGCATAAATTGTGTAATACTTCGTTGTCGGTCGGCGCACTCAAATCGCCGTAGATTACTACGGCTTCATCTCGTTTGCTCCCTTACGCCTTGTCTTACAGCAATTTCTCCACTATCAGTAAGTTCGCTGACAAAACTAAATATAAAAACAGCCTTTTCTTCGGGATTAGGCTGTTTTTTTCTAAAACCCCTTGAAAAAGCTTCAATAATATAGTATAATCAATCTGTTAAAGATTTTTTGGAGGTCTAAAAAATGAGAGAATATTCACTTCTTAAGGAAAATGACCCGGAGATTTACTCCGCGGTAATGGACGAAACCTCAAGACAGAGAAACAAAATTGAGCTTATCGCGTCCGAGAACTTCGTGTCCGAAACGGTTATGGAGGCAAACGGCACGACGCTTACCAATAAATACGCCGAGGGATACCCCTCAAAGCGCTACTACGGCGGCTGTGAGCACGTTGACGTAGTTGAAAATATTGCAATCGAGAGAGCAAAGAAGCTCTTTGGCGCAGGCTATGCAAACGTACAGCCTCACTCGGGCGCACAGGCAAATATGGCGGTATTCTTCGCGCTCCTTGAGCCCGGCGACACCGTTCTTTCGATGAGCCTCGCGCACGGCGGACATCTCAGCCACGGCTCTCCCGTAAATATGTCGGGTAAGTATTGGAAAATCGTTCCCTACGGTGTTTCGGAGTCCGAGAACGTTATCGACTACGAGGAGGTCAGAAGACTTGCTCTTGAATGTAAGCCTAAGCTTATCCTCGCAGGTGCGTCTGCATATCCGAGAGTTATCGATTTCGAGAAGTTTTCGGCTATCGCTAAGGAGGTCGGCGCATACCTTATGGTAGATATGGCGCACATCGCAGGACTTGTTGCTGCAGGCGTTCACCCCTCGCCCGTGCCCTATGCCGACGTAACCACCACCACGACTCACAAGACTCTTCGCGGTCCTCGTGGCGGACTTATCCTCTGTAACGACGAGGAGATTGCAAAGAAGATTAACAAGGCTATCTTCCCCGGTATTCAGGGCGGCCCTCTTATGCACACAATCACCGCAAAGGCGGTCTGCTTCGGTGAGGCTCTCAAGCCCTCGTTCAAGGCATACGCAGAGCAGGTCGTAAAGAACGCGGCAGCTCTCGCAGACCAGCTTCTTAAGGAAGGCTTCAAGCTCGTTTCGGGCGGTACGGACAACCACCTTATGCTCGTTGACCTCACCGGTATGAAGGTTGACACGGGTAAGGAGGCAGAGCACCTTCTCGACGAGATTGGCATCACCGTCAACAAGAACGCTATCCCCTTCGATATTCAGAAGCCCTTCGTAACCAGCGGTATCCGTATCGGTACTGCCGCTTGTACGAGCCGCGGCTTCGTAGAAGAGGACGTTATCGAGGTCGGTAAGATTATCGGTATGACCCTCCGCGATTTTGAAAAGAACGCAGACGAGGCGCGCGCAAGAGTAGCCGCCCTCTGCGCAAAGTACCCTCTCTACGAGGCATAAATCGCGCAATACTGCGTTAAAGCATCGACTCGGTCAAATTGCCGTAGGCAACTACGGCTTCATTTCCCTCGCTCGCTTTGCCTTGTCTTGCACAATTTCTGCTCTCGTAAACTTCGGCATAAATCGCGAGGTATCGCGTTGCTAACGGGCGCATTTCGGCTCGTCGTATGTAAATACGCCGTCGCCTCATTTGCTCGCTTTGCCTTGTCTTACGAAATTTCTGCTCTCGTAGTTTACGAAATTTTCGTTCCCGTAGTTTACGAGCAATAAAACTTAACACGGTATAGCCCTGAGAGGCTAAACCGCATAAAATAAAGCGAGATTTTCTCGCTACGCACCCTAAGGTCAATACGCCCCTAGGGTGCATTTTTACCGCGAGATTATCGGCTTTGAGAGGCGTCGAGGAAAGCCCTCGCTTTTGTAGATTCAATGAGCATAAATCACTTGAAAACCGAGTAAAAGTGTGCTATAATAATCTAAACTTTATATATTGGATAAGAGGAGATTTTACCTTATGAAAATGAACAAGCTCAACAAAGCCGTGCTGAAATTATGGTATATCAGAGCGGCAATACTTGCCCTCGCGCTCGTCGGAGCTACGGTAAGCCTGCCGGTTATTATGATTGCAGCCGAGGCGCAGACAAACGTAATACTTGCCGTTTCTCTCGGAGCGGGCGTGCCGCTTCTTTTGATTTTTTGCCTTGTTTTGATAATGCCCGCGCTGCGCTACAAGATGTACTCGTGGGGCTACGACGACAAGCGTATCATCGTAAATCAGGGCGTTATTTTTAGGCAGAGAGTTGTAATTCCCGTATGTCAGATTCAGGACCTTCACAGGAACGAGGGCCCTATTATGATGATGCTCGGACTCAGCGGAGTTACCATCTCCACGGCAGGCTCGAATTTTGATATTTCCACTCTCACAACGAGCGAGGCAAACCTCTTGATTGACGCGCTTGAAGAGAACCTTGAGGCAAGAGTTGAGGAGCTTAAAAATGAAGCGGTTTGATAAAGGATATATTTATTCGGCGCTGCTCACGGATTTCTTTTACAGCATCGTCGCGGTTTTCATCTTCCTTGAGGACTTCTTTCTTGGCGAGGAGTCAAATCCTGAGGATATAGCCGCGGCAATTCCGTTTTTCGTTATTGGCTTCATTGTAATTTATCTATGCCTTTTTATATACAGAATTCTGTATTACAGAGCCTCCGGCTACGAGCTTACCGAGTGTGAAATCAAATGCAAAAGAGGCGTGTTTTTCAGAAAGCGCTCGATACTTGAGTACAAAAAAGTACACGCCTTAAATAAAAAGCAAAATATTATCCAAAGAATCTTCGGCATCGCCGTCTTAACGGTGGACAGCGGCTCTGCCAACACCTCGCACCGCGCGGAAATAACCGTCATTGAAAAGGCGAGGGTTGTTGATGCGCTTATCGGCGAAATAAATTCGCTGAAGGAAAACGGCGTGCGTAAGACAGAGGAAAAGCAAGAGAGGGAAGAGGTCGTTCTTTCCGATAATGACCCACTCTACCGCTTCACCTCGGGGAAGAAAATGCTTTACAGCCTAATTAACATTGCTTCCGCTGCGATTTTCGTAGCCTTCTTTGGCGTTTTGGCAATAGTTGGACTTGGGGCTTGTAAGTTGGCGCTCAGCCTTGATTTTCTCGGCAGTTGGGGAGAGTTTTTACTCTTTGCCTTCTTGATTATGCTCTCGGCAATGCTTCTTATATCAGCGGTTTCGTTCATTGGCTCTTTGGTTAATTCCTTCGTGAAATACCACGGCTTCGAAGTTACGAAGCGCGAGGGCAATATCGAGATTTCCTACGGACTTTTTGAAAAGCACACCAACTCCTTTAGCGAAAATAGGATAAAGGCGGTAAAAATCTCGCAGGGGCTCGTCCAGAGAATGCTCGGCTTCGCCACCATCAAGCTTGAGGTAATTGGCTATACCGTCAATAGCGGCGAGGATAGCAAAAACGCCGAGCTTGGAGTGCTTGTTCCGTTTTGCAGATACGAAGAAATCGGCGAAATGCTCGGACGGATTTTGCCCGGCTACACGCCCGAAGAAAAAGAAACGCGGGCGGTGTCCTATTTTCCGTTCGTGTCGTGGTTCTTCCTGATTTTCGGCAGTATAACGGGTATAGCGCTTTTGTCGTCGGTTCTCGTTATGCATCTGCTAGGTGTTTCTTCGGGCGTCGTTTTAGCGGTTGCCCTGTCGATTTTTGGCGTCGGAGTAATAGTTCTCGCCGTAAAAGCGGTCAGCGCTGCCCTCGCTTATCAGATTAACGGAGTTGCCATCGGTGAAGGCAAAATGACCGTTTACAGCGGCGGATTTACGAAAAACGTCACCGTCTTTAAAACGAAGAATTTAATCGCGGTAGAGAGTGTAACCACTCCGCTTCGCAAGAAGGCGGGAATAGCAAGTCTTGTTATGCACCTCAAAACCAACGCAGAGTCAAACGAGGTGAAGGTTCATATCCAAAGCCACACGCTCTCAGAAGAGCTCGAAGGACTTTTGACGCTTTGATATCCCCCTTTTGATATAGGACGGATTGACACGTCCTCACCCCAAGTAAGAGCAATCGCTGTGCGATTGCTCTTACTCTTTTTGCGAAAGAGCGGTAAAAAGGTGTGTAAAGGTAGGTAAGAACAGCAAAAAGGTGTGCGATTTCACGCTGTTGTCTGCTCGACAAATTGGAATTGGTATTATACTGGTTTAATCAAACCGTTTGTCCAGAATGTCTCAAAGGTTTCAGTTGAACCGCCGTGCTCGACAATTTTACCGTCAACAACTCTGTCAATGTCAACTCCCGTAATTTCTAAAACC
>JAFVXK010000030.1 GCA_017501175.1 Clostridia bacterium
AGCTATTTTTGGTGGCGAAAATAGTCATAAACGGTTCGAAAGAGAATTAGAAAAAATGAATATTCGTAATTTTTTGACTAAGATTCAAATAACATCTTGACATTTGCAGATTAAAAATAAAAAAATCTTTTTCTCACAAGGCTATTGACTTTTCTGGCATGGGGGCATATAATCGACTTGGCAGTATGAAAACGGAGGTGGCTTATAATGAAGCTACTAACAAAAAAGCCTAACGCCGACTACACGACGGGACCGCTTTTCCTTCCCTATCTCAGCATTGCTCTTCCTCTTTTGGTGTCAAATCTTATAACCCGTCTATACACCGTAGCCGACCAGGCGGTTATCGGCAGATTTTCGGGCGACGTCAACGCCCTCGGTGCAATAGGATCGACCTCAGTCTTGAACAACGTGCTTATAAACACGCTCACAGGGCTCTCGGTAGGAGTAAGCATAGCCCTCGCGCGTGCTATCGGCAACAAAGACAAAAAACGCGCCTCGAGCGTAATACACACGTCGGTTCTGTTCTCTCTTCTTATCGGTGTCGTTTTCGCTGTCATAGGCTTCTTCGTATCGCGCCCCGTGCTCGAAGCACTCGGCACGAAGCCCGAGCATATTGAGCTCGCAGAGTCCTACATAAAGGTAATCTTTATCGGTCTTCCCGCACACGCTATGCTTGCCTTCACCGGCGTGGCGCTGTGTGCCAAGGGTAAAAGCTCGGTACAAGCCGCAATATCCATCGCCTCGGGAATTATGAACGTCGCGTTAAACGTCGTGTTCGTCGCGCTGTTTCATATGTCGGTCGTGGGCGTCGCGCTTGCAACCGTCATATCCGAGCTCCTTGCCGTTTTTGCAGAGCTCGCCGTTCTGTCCCGCGACGAGCCCGAGCTCGCCTTCAGCCTGAGGAGGCTGAAAATAAGTCCCTCGCCTCTGTGCGAGATTTTGCAAATCGGAATACCCAACGCGCTCCAGACGATAGCCTACTCTATTGGAAGCATATTTATATCGGCAACGCGAAACACACTCCCTCTTGACATTCTCAACGCCGCAGCAGCGGCGGGAAGCACCTCGGGTCTTCTTATGCCTATTGCCTCGGGTTTTGGCGTAACCGCGGTATCGGTCCTCGTGGCGCAAAACTACGGCGCAAAAAATACAAAAAGAATAAACAGGGTCATACGCAACGCCTCATTCACGGTAATCGCTATCTATGCGGTAATCATTCCCTTGTTTGCTATCTTCTCAAAGGCAATTCTCTCTCTCTTCCTCAACCCCGCTGACGAGGGCTATGCGACACTCCTCGCTTACGCTGTGCCCCTGCTTTTGCTTCAGCCGATTGAAATAGCATTGAGCGGACTCACGAACATCTTTTCCTCCTCAGAGCGCGCAATCGGGCACTCGAGCGTCCCACTAATCGTCGCACTCGCGGTCAACTGCGGATTCTCTATACTTTGGTGCACCGTCATATTCCCTCTTTTCACAAATCCCCTATTCTTCTTCCTTTTAGGAATATGCATACAAATTCTGTGCCTTATCATAACCGGTATCACTCTCGCTATACATATGCGCGGGTTGAAGCGTAATTTTGCTCTCGCACCTCGCGAGGAGTGCACTGCAAATAATTAAAAAAAGGTTCTGTCTCATTAAAAATTCAATAAAATCAAAGCGAAATGTGAAATAATTAGGCGAGAGATATAAATTCGGTGAATTTTTGATGAGACAGAACCTCGGGGCGAACGGATTTAGAGCAGAAATCTTCGTTCTCTGCCCGAAGGCGTATAAGCATACGTCGAGAGGGAGAGAACGGAGGTAGAATAA
>JAFVXK010000031.1 GCA_017501175.1 Clostridia bacterium
CAAAGGCTGAGGCTACCGCAAAGGCGAAGTATGAGCGTCTTAAGAAGCTCGTAGAGTTCTACTCGTAATTTTGTAATAACAAAATAGCAGAGCGCGGTCGAGAAATCGGCCGCGCTTTTTTAACTTGTCGTGGAATTCTACCCCGAGAGAGCACAGGAGGTCTCGCTTGCGGGCTCGGTCACGCTCGGGGTCTGACAGTCCACCGGACTGTCATTCAACACCCTCGCGCCGCTATGCTACTTCGCAAAGGCTGAGGCTACCGCAAAGGCGAAGTATGAGCGTCTTAAGAAGCTCGTAGAGTTCTATAGCTAAAAATTCTTGTTATAATCGCCGTTCGCTCCCTCTCGCAGTAGGTTTCTACAGCTTCGGGTCGTGAAGCAACGATTCTAACTAATAATTTTTGCGCTAAAAAATTCGGTGATATTTCCCGTCTTCTGACTAGCTCGGCGTAGGTAACTACGCCTTGGGTCAAAAGAACGAAAAATCTCCCTCAAAATTCGATTCTTGTAATTTCGCGCTATTATGTAATTACTATAAAATAGCAATGCACTCCCCCCGACAATTCGGGGGCTTTTTGTAAAAGGCTTGTGTATTTACAAAAATCATTAAAAAGCGAGATTTTGAAAGAAAAAACGAAAAATCAAGAGATTGAGCGATTTTCTACCATAAGAAAAACAAAAAAACCTCTAAAATGTTTAGGTTAGGCTTAAATTGCCTTTGACAAAAAAATCAATAAATGGTATAATATAACCGTAAGAGATAACCTCTTGCGAATGCGGGGCGAGGACGTCCGTAACCGAAAGCTGTTGTTGGTTAAGCTCTGCACAAATAAACTTTTCTGGAGGAAAAAATGGCATTAAGTTTTATTTTTACAGGAATATTCGTTGTTGTATTTCTTGTCGGCGCAGGCATTATAGCTTGGAAATATCAAAAAAACAAGTCTAAAAAGATTAGTCCCGTTGGCGCAATAGTTATAGCTGTCGCGGTTATAGGCTTTGCGCTCGTTCCCGCCAGCTTTCACACGGTTGAGGCGGGCGAGGTTGCCGTAGTTAAGCATCTCGGAGAGGCTAAGACGGTTCGTACTGCGGGTACATACTTTGATTTCTGGATAACCGAAAAGTACGATTATTACGATGCGAAGGTTCAGAATATGGACATAGTTACTCAGGCATATTCTAAAGACGCGCAGACTATGCAGATTGCAATGAACGTACAGTATAAGATTGATTTGAATAAGGTAATAGATATCGCAAATGAGTACGGAACTATTGACCTTTTGGCAAACCGAATTCAGTCCATCGCAACCGAAAAGACGAAGGCAACGCTGTCTTCTTATTCTGCAATGAACATAATAGAAACTCGCTCGACAATATCTCCTCTTGTAGAGCAGACAATAAAGAGCGCGGTTGATGAGGAATATTGTGTTGATATAGTCGCTGTCGTTTTGACCAATATCGACTTCTCTGATGCCTTTGAGAAGACGGTTGAGGATAAGATGATTGCAGAGCAGGAGAAGCTCAAGGCGGAATACGAGAAGGAAACCGCCATTGTCAACGCCGAGAAGGAGCTTGAGGTAGCAAAGCTTCAAGCACAGGCAAAAATCGAGAAGGCTAAGGCTGACGCTGAGGCACAGATTGAGGTGGCAAGAGCCGAGGCGGAGTCTGTCAAGCTCAAATCTATCGAGGTGGCGCGTGCGCTCGGATTTAATATCTCTGAAACCGAGGTTAAGGACGAGAACGGAGTCATTGTTGCCGTTGAGTATGAAATTGATTTCGAAGGCAAAACCACCGAGGAGATAAACCTTATAACCGAATATCTAAAATACATCGAGTATCTTGACAAGTGGGACGGAAAGCTTCCCTCGGTTATTGCAGGAGATTCGGCTTCAATAATGCTTCCAATAGAGCCGAATGAACAAGAAAAAAGCTAATATTAACAGCATCTCCCCCGACAATTCGGGGGAGTGCTTTTTCTCTGGGGCTATTGAAAAATCCGACGGAGTTTGATATAATATATATAGGAAACAAATGATACAAAGAGGCGTTTTATGAATAAAGAATTTATAAAATCCGCGGAAATACTCTGCGTTGGAACAGAGCTTCTGCTAGGCGAGGTCGTGAATACGAATGCGGCGTATATCGCAGCGCGCCTTGCCGAGCTTGGAGTATCGGTATATCATCAGTCGGTGGTTGGAGATAATCCCGAACGGCTTCGCCGCGAGCTTTCGTCGGCGCTCGCGAGATGCGACCTCGTTATAATGACGGGCGGTCTTGGCCCGACCTATGATGATTTGACAAAGGAAACGGCGGCAGAGCTTTTTGGAAAACGGCTCGTGATGGACGAAAGGGCGCTCTCCGAGATAAAGGATTACTTTGCGCGCACAGGACGCAAAATGGCAGAGAGCAACGTAAAGCAGGCGCTTGTTCCCGAGGGCGCTGCCGTGCTTTATAATCAGTGGGGTACAGCGCCCGGTATGATTATAGAGGGCGATGAAAAGAGCGACCTTTCCTACAAGCGCGCGATACTTCTCCCCGGCCCGCCGCGCGAGATGCGTAATATGTTTGATTTTTACGTTACGGAATATCTTGCCGAGCGTACGGCTAGTCGTATAGTGAGCCGAAACATACACCTAATCGGGATAGGTGAGTCTTCAGCAGAGGAGCTTTTGCGTCCTCTTATTGATGAGTCTATAAATCCCTCGCTTGCTCCATACGCGAAGGACGGCGAGCTACGCTTCAGAGTGACCGCCTCGGCAGATAGCGTTGAGAAAGCCGAGCAAATGTGCGACTCGCTCGTCGCTCGTGTGCTTGATAGCGAGGTTGGAAAATTCGTTTACGGCATTGACGTCGGAAGCGTTGAGGGCGCGGTTGTGAAATCGCTCCTTGACGGCGGAGAAACTCTATCAACCGTTGAGTCCTGCACGGGAGGACTTATAGCCAAAAGGCTGACCGATATAGCAGGCGTTTCTCAGGTGTATCTCGGCGGAGCTGTGACCTACGCCAACGAGGCAAAGGAAAAGCTCGTCGGTGTAAGGCACGAAACGCTTCTCGCGCACGGTGCGGTGTCCGAAGAGACAGCGCGTGAGATGGCAGAGGGCATACGGCTCGCGCTCGGCGCAGATTACGGCATCTCGACCACCGGCATAGCAGGCCCCGGTGGCGGAACGCCCGACAAGCCCGTAGGCACGGTCTATATTGCCGTCGCCTCAAAGGAAAAAACGCTCGTCAAGCGCCTTCAGCTTCCGCCAATGCGGGATAGAGAATATATCCGCACCGCCTCGGCAACAAACGCCCTCGCTCTCGTTCTTGAGGTGAAGGGATTGATAGGGAAAAAATAGTTTTATAAAAAACGAGAACACGGAGAAATGTTTCCGTGTTCTCGAAATCTTTGGTGGAGTCATATTTTTATTAAAGCGTTTTTTCTTTTGTGCAAAGTATTATTTCGATCTTTCTTCCTTTGCATTTTTTGCATTCTAATACAACGAAGGCGAGTTCCTTCCTTACTCGAACATTGATATATGACCCGTTTTGTTGACGCCTTTGTTCTGTATGCTCATCAGTTGTCAAAGCGTAAGAATATACTTGGTTACAGCTTTTAAGAGATTTACAAATCTTACAGTCAGTAAATAGCGCGGGGAAAATAAAAGAGCCTGCGACAAATCCGATGAAAGCTCCAAATGCTGTACCTAAAACTCCAAGAGGCAAGAGCAATAATGCCGGTACAACTATAGCGCAGAAAAAGCCTATGTACGGATGATCGATAAAAAGAAAGCCGACGACTTTTTTAAACTTGCTACATCCGGGAAAACCGAGATTTTCGTTGTGATTTTTTATGCTTTGATAAGAAACCCAATCATCGCCGGTTTTTTCGGCGACATAGTTAGATGTTTCTATCAACTCTTCCGTTGAAAATTTGTGAGTTCTTATTACGTCCAGTCTTGCCATGTTTTTTCTCCTTTAAATTTTATAAAAATCAGCATCGTAATTCAGCTCTATGAAGACGACACATATATTATACTCAATCTTTGAGTAAAAGTCAATACTCAATTTATGAGTATGATAAACTTTTTACATATTTTATGTAAGGAGTTAGTATGAACTACCGTATAAGAATGCGTAATTTGCGTGAGGACAGAGATTTAACTCAAAAAGAGGTCGCTAAAGTGATAAATAAATCTCAGCAGGGCTACAGTCACATAGAGGACGGCAGGGCAGAATTGAAAATCGATGACTTGATAAAGCTCTGCGATTTTTACGGTGTAAGTGCTGATTATTTTATTGGACGGAGCGAGAGATAAATAATAGCTTTCGTTGATACCCAGGTATTCGCTGATGGCGAAGATACCCGCGCCTTGCCGCTTACGAGCGAGCTCGACGCGTTCTGTGGCGGGGTATGTGAACCGGTTTTCTTGCGCTACGCGCGCGAAAACCAGCTCGAAGATGTGGTAGCAGCACCAAACGCAACCAAAAAAGGACACCCGAAGGGTGTCCTTTGCGTTTGGAGCTGCTACCCAGATTCGAACTGGGGACCTCATCCTTACCAAGGATGTGCTCTACCAACTGAGCCATAGCAGCATATCACAGAATATTTCCCGTGACGCACTATATTATAACAAATAAAATCTTATTTGTCAATACGTTTTATGAAAAAATTATAGCGAATTATGATAAAAAAGTTTGATAAATACAAATTAGATATTGACTTATCCCGTGAAAAGTTGTATAATACTAACGTAAGAAGAATTCTTTGGAGGATATTATAATGAAGCATATCGAAACTATCGAAACTCGCAACCTCTGCGAGAGCGCAAAGAACGGCGGCTGCGGCGAGTGCCAGACCTCTTGTCAGTCTGCTTGCAAGACCAGCTGCGGTATTGCAAATCAGCAGTGCGAGAACAAGGAAGAGAAGTAATTCCTTGATGAGAAAACGAGCGACGGGATCGCTCGTTTTTTTACCATATACGCTTTGAGAGGTTTTTATGATACATCAGTACAAGCTTTTTGGTTATAATATAGTGCTCGACGTTGCGTCAGGCTCGCTTCACGTCGTTGACGAGGTTGCTTACGACATAATTGCGATGTTTGAGGAGAAGTCGCGCGAGGATATAATCACCGCGATACTCGAAAAGTACAAGGATAACCCCGAGGTAACCGAGCCTGAGGTCTACGAGTGCTACGACGAGATAGAGAAGCTGAAGGAAAACGGCAAGCTTTTCGTAGAGGACACCTTTGAGGCGTCGGCTGGCGTGCTAAAGGAAAAGACGCGCGGCGTCGTAAAGGCGCTTTGTCTGCATATCGCCCACACCTGCAACCTCAACTGCGACTATTGCTTTGCAAGTCAGGGCAAGTATCACGGTGAGCGCGCCGTTATGAGCTTCGAGGTAGGAAAACGCGCTCTTGATTTTCTCGTTGAGAACTCGGGTACGCGCCGCAACCTTGAGGTTGACTTCTTTGGCGGCGAGCCTCTTATGAACTTTGAGGTAGTGAAGGAGCTTGTCGCGTACGCGCGCTCTATTGAAAAGAAAAAAAACAAGAATTTTCGCTTCACTCTCACGACAAACGGTATGCTTATCGACGACGACGTAATAGATTTTGCCAACCGCGAGATGAGCAACGTGGTTCTCTCGCTCGACGGCAGACGTGAGATTCACGACCGCCACAGAGTAGATTATGCTGGAAACGGAAGCTGGGATAGGATAGTTCCAAAATTTAAAAAGCTCGTTGATGCGCGCGGCGGCAAGAATTACTATATGCGCGGCACGTTTACGCACGAAAATCCTGATTTCCTTGAGGATATCAAGGTAATGCTCGACCTCGGATTTTCCGAATTAAGTATGGAGCCTGTGGTTTGTGCCGAGGGTGACCCTGCCGAGCTTACCCGTGAGGACCTTCCGATAGTTCTCGACCAATACGAGAAGCTCGCCGAGCTTATGATAGAGCGCGAGAGGGAGGGTAAGCCATTCACGTTCTATCACTATATGATTGACCTTACGGGCGGACCGTGTATTTATAAGAGGATTTCGGGCTGTGGCTCGGGTACGGAATATATGGCTGTAACTCCGTGGGGCGACCTCTATCCCTGCCATCAGTTCGTCGGTGAGGAAAAATACAAGCTCGGAGATATATACGGCGGTGTTACGAATACCGAGGCGCAGTGCGAGTTTGCCGAGTGTAACGTCTATTCGCGCGAAGAGTGCCGCGACTGCTGGGCAAGGCTTTATTGCTCGGGTGGGTGTGCCGCAAACGCATATCACTCGACAGGCTCGGTAAAGGGCGTGTATAAATACGGCTGCGAGCTTTTCAAGAAGCGTATGGAGTGCGCGATAGCCGTTCAGGTTGCACGTCGCTTTATGAATAAGTAATATGAATACACCTATTTACGATTTTGTAAGAAAATATGCGAGCTCCAAGAGTATAAGAGCACATATGCCGGGACACAAAGGGGTCTCTCGTCTAGGTGTCGAGGGGCTCGATATCACCGAGATAACCGGAGCAGACAGTCTTTACGGCGTCGGTGGAATAATTGGGGAAAGCGAAAAGAACGCCTCGGCTCTTTTTGGCGCTCATACCCTTTATTCTACCGAGGGCTCGTCGCTTTCAATCCGTGCGATGCTTGCAATGATTGCAAGGTATTCGGCGGGTTGCGGTAAAAAAGCAAAAATTCTCGTAGCGAGAAACGTCCACAAAAGCTTCGTTTACGGAGCGGCGCTCCTCGGAATTGAGATTGAGTGGATATGGGGCGACAGCTATCTTTCCTTTTCACTCGATTGCGACGAAATAGAGAAAAGAGTGTTAAAGTCAAGACCCTCTGCCGTATATATAACCTCACCTGATTATCTTGGAAGAATGGCTGACGTTGAGCGGATAGCAGAGGTGTGCCATAGACACGGAGCTTTATTTGCAGTAGATAACGCGCACGGAGCGTATTTGAAGTTTCTCGCGCCCTCGCGCCACCCTATCGACCTTGGGGCAGACCTCGTCTGCGACTCGGCGCACAAGACGCTTCCTGTTCTCACCGGCGGCGGCTATTTGCATATATCAAAGAGAGCGCCAAAGGAGCTTCTTTCTTATGCTCGCACGTCAATGGAGCTTTTTGGCTCAACCAGCCCCTCCTATCTCATACTTGAGTCGCTTGACCTTTGCAATAAGGAGTTATTCTGCGGCTATGCCGAAAGAATTTCAAGCTATGTCGAAAAAATAGAAAAATATACTCAAAAACTCAACACGGGTGGCTTCTCTTTGATTTCGGACGAGCCTTTTAAGATAACGATAGAGGCTAAAAAATACGGGTATTACGGATACGAGCTTGGCGCGGCTCTTGAGAAGCGAGGTATATACCCCGAATTTTGTGACCGCGATTATCTCGTTCTTATGCTTACGCCTGACATCGAGGAAGCAGATATAAACAAAATAGTCTGCTCCTTGCTCTCTATACCGCGAAAGCCGGAAATAAAGGAAGAACCGCCGCGTCCTTCTGTGCTTGAGAGCGCTCTTGACGCAAAAGAAGCGGCACTTTCTCCCACGGAAGCCGTACCCGTGTTAAATTCTGCGGGCAGAATTCTTGCCTCTGCAAGTGTAGGCTGTCCGCCTGCCGTTCCTCTTGCCGTCTTGGGCGAGAGAATTGACGAGAAAACACGCGACGCCTTTATTTACTATGGTATAGAAAAGGTAACCGTGATAAAAGAATAGGAAAAGCAGACCGATTTTTGTCGGTCTGCTTTTAAATGTAAACCGTGATTTACATTTTGCTTTTAACTATTTTGTAAAGCTCCTCGGTTGCAAGACGGGTTTTGGCAACGATGTCCCTTTCTGTTTTCGGGAAGCAATAGTATTGCGCGTCTGCGTTTCCGATGCTTATAACGTCACCAACCTCGTACCAGTTGAAATCCGAATACAGACTGTACGAGGCGAGCGGCTTTTGCTCGTAGCTTAGCTTTCCGTCACAGCCGACAAGCCTGAAGCCGTCCTTTGTGTGCGTGAGCCTGCCTTCGCCAACGTGATAAAGTCCGTAGGTGTCCACGGTCATTATTATATCTACGGGAACGTCCAGCTTGTAGCTTCCGTCCTCAAGCTCACGCCTAACCTCTTGCCGTTGCCATTCGTACCAGCTTGGAACGTGGTCAAACTCGGTATTTCCGTTTTCTGCGACGAGGTATCCGTATTCGTCAAGGGTGTATTTCTTGCCGCATTTCTTGCAGGTGAGTGTTATGCCTTCGCCGTGCATATATCCATCTGCCTTACAGGCGGGGCACTTGTAGAGCACGCGGTTGAGGTAATCCGCACGGAAGGGCTCGGAGATTTTTGTCTTCGTTTCCTTTTGCCACTTGAAGTTGTCGAAGCTAAATCTGTCGTTTACTATTTCGGATATCTCGGCATCGCTTTTAGACGCTACCTCCTCGGCAGAGAGAAGAAGCTCCTCGGTTGCGGAGACGTCGGCGCGCCTTACCTGCAGGTTATTATAGAGCGGGTCGCGGTGGAAGGCTCCGTACGTTCTTATCATAACGACAGGCACACCGAGAAGCTTTATGCATTTTCCTATGGTATCGGGAAGAGGTGTTGCCGTGCCGTCAAAGGAGTAGCTCGCCTCAGGGAAAAGAACAACAGAGCTTTTGAGCTTCTTAATTGCGTGCATCATATCGCGCACAAGCATTGGGTCGGAGATAAACTTCTTCGTTGGGATACAGCCAATTTCGTGCATCAGCCAATTTTTTCCTATAAAGCTGTCTGTCGTTGCAACGATATTGAAGGGACGCGGATACATAAGCGACGCCAAAATCTCCAAATCAATAAAGCTGGAGTGGTTCATAAGAACGAGGCAGGGCTCGCTTTTTTTGAGCAGGTTAATACCGATTTTTTCGCATTTGAAATGCGTTTTCATAAGGTCCGGAATAGCCGCGACCTTCATAAGTGTTCTGAAGAATATATTGGGTCTTATGGGTCTTTTGTGTTTTATAGGAGGCTTTGCCAAGACCTCTTCCAGTGACTTTTCGGTTACCTTTATTTTCATAATTCGTTCCTTTTTTAGTCTATATAATAATGATATAACGAAAAACGCGGAAGTATTCTGGAAGTTAATTTATATCGGTCAAATCCTTTATGACCTCACCTGCAATTATGAGACCGACAACCGACGGCACGAAGGAAATACTGCCGGGAGAGCGACCCGCGCTGAGCGCGGGGTGTATCGGAGGCTCTTTTGAATAGACGGTTTTTAGAGATGCGATGCCTCGCCGTTTAAGCTCGGTACGCACGGCTTTCGCAAGAGGGCACACAGAGGTTTTGTATATATCGGCTACCTCAAAGCGCGTGGGGTCGAGCTTGTTGCCGGCACCCATTGATGAAATTATAGGCACATCGCACGCCTTTGCCCGAGAAATCAAGAGGATTTTACTTCTTACCGAATCAATGGCGTCAACGACGTAGTCGTAGAGCGAAAGGTCAACCGTGTCAGCGTTATCCTCGCCATAAAATATCGGGAAGCTCACAACCCTGGCGTTAGGGTTTATGTCGGCAATCCTGTCGCGCATAACCTCTGTTTTGAGGCGTCCTACGGTAGAGTGAAGCGCTATAATCTGTCGGTTTATATTTGAAAGCGAAACTTTGTCCGAATCGAAAAGATGAAGCTCGCCGACACCTGCCCTTGCAAGTGCCTCGACTGCAAATCCGCCAACGCCCCCTACACCGAACACCGCTACCCGTGCTGAATTAAGTTTGTTCACAGCCTCTTTGCCGAGCATCATTTCAGTTCTTGAAAATTGGTTTTCCATATTAGCTCCGTCGTGGTGAAATGTAAATGTTTCTTTACATAATTTGCTGCTTTTTTGTTTGTTTTCCTCAAAGTGCGGAAAACTTCATAAATATATTATACATATAAAAGCAAAGATTGTCAACAAGCACTTGATTTATTGAAACAAATTTGATACAATAGTATTGTCATTTGATAAGACCTTTTGAAGATAGGAGAAGATATGCTATCTAAGATATATTCCTCTGGTGTCATGGGAATTGACGGCTTTGAGGTTATCGTTGAGTGCAGCGCGTGGAACAGGATACCTCGCTTTGAGCTTGTAGGACTTCCCGACACCGCAGTAAAGGAAGCGAAGAACAGGGTTCAGTCTGCTTGCGAGAACAGCGGATTTAGATTTCCCGCGCTTGATATAATGATAAACCTCGCTCCCGCAGACGTAAAGAAGGAAGGCACGGCGTTTGACCTTGCTATAATTACAGCGATACTTCAGAGCGACGGAATAATACCCCGCACGCTCGACCTTGCCGATAAATGCTTTGTTGGAGAGCTTTCGCTTTCGGGCGAGCTAAGGGGTGTCAAGGGCGTGCTTTCTATGGCGGTAAGCGCTCGCGCGCTTGGTCGGCGCGAGATTTTCGTTCCTACGGAAAACGCCGGCGAGGCAGCCGTTGTAGAGGGCATAACAGTTTATCCCGTAAAAACGCTTCGACAGCTTATAAACCATCTTCGCGACGAGGAGCTTATCACGCCTATGGAGTACGAGGGCGGAAAATTCGACCTCTCGGCAAGGACGCCAAAGCTTGATTTTGCCGACGTGCGCGGTCAGCTAAAGGCAAAGCGCGCGCTTGAGATTGCTGCGGCGGGCGGTCACAACGTCCTGATGATAGGACCGCCCGGCACGGGAAAATCTATGCTCGCCAAAAGGCTTCCGTCGATACTTCCCGATATGACCTTTGACGAGGCAATAGAAACGACTAAAATACATTCGGTATCAGGAAGATTGAAGGGCAATCTCATAACCGAGAGAACCTTCCGCTCACCTCATCACACGGTCAGTATGCCCGGTCTTATTGGTGGCGGAACTTACCCGAAGCCCGGCGAAATATCGCTCGCGCATAACGGCGTTCTCTTTCTTGACGAGCTTCCCGAGTTCTCAAAAACAACCACCGAGTCGCTTCGCCAGCCGCTTGAGGACGGAGTGGTTACCGTGACGCGCGCGGCGGCAAAAATCACCTACCCCGCATCGTTTATGCTTGTTTGCGCTATGAACCCTTGCAGATGCGGTTACTTTGGCGACTCATCGCGGCAGTGCAGCTGTACTCCGCAGTCGGTATCAAAATATCTTGAAAAGGTCAGCGGACCTCTCCTTGACAGAATTGACATACAAATAGAGCTTCCCTCGGTTTCCTACGATGAGATTTCGGGAAAGGCTGCCGCGGGTGAGCCCTCGGCGAAAATCAGAGAGCGCGTCAATAGGGCAAGGGAGTTTTCTTCGAAAAGATTTAGAGCAAAGGGCGATAATCCATCGCTTCTCAACGCTAATATGCCAGCAGAAATGCTCCGCCGACACTGTGTTCTCGACGACGAGGCATCGGAGCTTCTGCGCGATGCCTTTGAAACGCTCGGTCTTTCGGCGAGAGGCCACGACAGAGTTCTCCGCGTCGCCCGTACCATAGCCGACCTCGACGGCTCGGAGGTCGTTAATGCCGACCACGTAGCCGAGGCGATTATGTATAGAACACTCGATAGAAAATATTGGCATAGATAAATTTCGAGCTTTTCGAAAATTTCTATTGACAAAAGTTAAAAAGCGTAGTATAATCATTTCATAAACCGATGAGGAAGAGTAGTAGGCAGCGATTTCGTCTTACAGAGAGCCCGAGGCGATGAGAACGGGTATTCGAAGGCTGGTTGAATGGACTTCCGAGGGCGCACCGAAAGCTCCGCGCGAGTAGGCTGCGACGGCTGACGGCCGTTATACCGTACTGTGTATTGTTGTACATAAGAGGAGGCTCGTGCTTCGAAAATCGGGTGGCACCGCGTTTATTCGCCCCGAGTGTAGCGTTTTCGCTATGCTCGGGTTTTTGTTTTGAGCCTTCGGAAAGGATTTTTATGAAAAACTTAACTAAGCGATGGCGCGAGAATTGATTTTATCACCCAATGCCATCATATCTTAATAAAACGAAAAGAGGAAGTAAAAATGAAAAGCTATAAGGATTTTGATAATTATTTAAAGAATTTTCCCGATAATAAGGGCTACTTCGGTGAGTTTGGCGGAGCGTATCTTCCGCCCGAGCTTGCAAAGGCATTTGCCGAGGCAGACAGCGCGTATGAGGCTATATGCCACTCGGCGCAGTTTATAAACGAGCTTCGCAGAATAAGAAAGGAATTCCAGGGAAGACCCACCCCCGTGTATCACTGTGAGCGTCTTTCGAAGCTCTTCGGTAACTGCCAGATATACTTAAAGCGCGAGGACCTAAACCACACGGGAGCGCATAAGCTCAATCACTGTATGGGAGAGGGACTTCTCGCAAAGTATATGGGCAAAAAGAAGATAATTGCCGAAACCGGCGCAGGTCAGCACGGAGTTGCACTTGCTACGGCGGCGGCATATTTCGGACTTGAGTGCGACATCTATATGGGCGAGGTCGATATTGCAAAGCAGCACCCCAACGTCATCAGAATGAAGATGCTCGGCGCAAACGTCATTCCCGTTACGCACGGACTCAAAACGCTGAAGGAGGCGGTTGATGCAGCCTTTGACGCCTACCTCAAGGAGTACGACAATGCGATATATTGCATAGGCTCGGCGCTCGGCCCGCACCCCTTCCCGAAAATCGTCCGTGACTTCCAGTCGATAATCGGCATCGAGGCAAGAGAGCAGTTCCTCGATATGACGGGTAATCTTCCCGACGCCGTTTGCGCCTGTGTTGGCGGCGGCTCGAATTCCATAGGTACTTTTGTGCCCTTCCTTGCCGACCCCGTTGAGATTTACGGCGTTGAGCCGCTTGGCAGAGGCTCGAATGTCGGCGACCACGCTGCAACTATGGCATACGGTAAGCGCGGCAGAATTCACGGCTTTGATACCTACGTCCTCGCCGACGATGAGGGCGAGCCGCTCCCCGTGTATTCGATAGCCAGCGGACTTGACTATCCCGGCGTCGGACCTGAGCACGCATACCTCAGAGATGCAGGCAGAGTTAACTACGTCACCGCTTCTGATGACGAGGCGATGGAAGCCTTCTTCCTTCTCTCGCGCTACGAGGGAATTATCCCTGCCGTCGAGTCCTCGCACGCCGTTGCCTACGCGATAAAGTACGCAAAGGAGCACGGCTCAGGCTCAATCCTCGCAACCCTCTCTGGCAGAGGCGATAAGGACATCGACTACGTCTATGAGAACTACGGCACAGGCGAGCAGTTTATGGAGAAGTACAAGAAGTAAGGCGAAATTCAACACGCCCCCACACTAAATAGAGAAAAAGCAGGCAAATGCCTGCTTTTTTCGTTTTTTATATCATTATCTGTTTTTGAAGCATTCTATAAGTCGCATTAAAGTTTCCCGTTCTTCGTTAGTAAGACCGGAAATATCCACAAGAAGTCTGTCGTCAAGACAAAGAAGGTAGTCGGAACTTACGTTGAAGATTTTTGTCAGCTCTATAATATTTGTGAGCGACGGTACAGCGATTGACATCTCCCAACCGTTCACAGCACTTCGTGAAATCCCAAGCTTTTTTGCAAGATAGGTTTGTGTGTATCCAAGTTTATCTCTCAAATATTTTATACGCTCTCCAACATTATTTATCATAATTAATTCCGTCCTCCTATAAGTATATTTTAGCTTATCCTAATTGATTTGTCATAATCATAAATGATAAGCAATACTTGACAAATATCTAAATGAGTGCTATAATTAAGCATCTAAAAATATTTACGGAGCAGAGAAATGAAATTCACAAAAAGTTTAATTCTAATGGTTTTGACGGTATCTACGTTATTTGTCCTCGCGTCTTGTGGCGAGTGCAAGCACGAGGATACCAATTGGCACACTGTCAATGAGCCAACTTGTGCAAGCGAGGGCGCACGTCAAAGAGTGTGTAAGGATTGCGGTGATATATTGAAAACCGAAAACCTTGAGAAAACTGAACATACTTTTAATAAAACGGTTGGCGGTGAAGAAGTATGTACCGTCTGCGGATACGTAATCAATCAGTCAACCGGCATATCCTTTAAGACGCTTGCGGTATCCGGAACAAACGCTTACGGTAAGGTAGCCAATGATATCGAAACATTTTCCTTCACAAACGAGATAGTAGCGGTTGGTGGAGCAAAATACACAGTTTCGACAAAAATAACCGGAGAAAATCCTATTACATCCAAAACCATCGAGCTTGAATCTGGTGATAATACCGTATATGTCACCGAGATGATTGACGGAGAGCCTACCACGGTTTATAAGGTGGTTATTAGAAGAATACCTGTTTATGAAGTAACATTTTATACAGCCGGCGCAATAGCGGTTGAGAGCCAATTTGTAGAAGAGGGGAGCTTTGCTACGATGCCGGAGGCTCCCGTGAAGATCGGATATGATTTTGCCGGTTGGAACTATGACTTTAACACGCCGATAACGGAAGATATAACCATAACGGCGAAGTATATCGTTAAACCGGAAATGGCTGCCTTTAACTTCATATCATCAGAAAAAAACTGTGAAATCACCGGAATCAAAGATAGAACGGCAACTAAAATTGTAATTCCCGATTATGTTACGATAATCGGATATGGTGCGTTCTGCGAGTGCGCAGGTCTAACTAGTGTAGTAATCCCCGATAGCATATCCTACATTGACGGTTACACGTTCAGTGGCTGCACTAACCTTACAAGCATAATACTCCCCGACAGTGTAACCAGCATCGGACCCTGCTCGTTCTCTGATTGTAGTAGCCTTGTGAATATAGAAATTCCCGATAGCGTAACAAGAATTGATAATTATGCGTTTGCCGGTTGTAATAGCCTTACGAGCGTAGAAATTCCCGATAGCGTAACAAGCATCGGCTCTTCTACGTTCTATAATTGCTCTAGCCTTACGAGCGTGACAATCGGCAATAGCGTAACGAGTATAGGTGATTCTGTATTCGAAGGTTGCACCAGCATTATGAGCGTAGCTCTTGGCAATGGTATAACAAAAATTCAAAATGATTTGTTTTCGGGACTCGCAAGCCTTACGACCCTTACCATCGGAAAAGGTGTAATAAGCGTTGCTTCGTCTGCGTTTGAAGAATGTGGTAGCTTGAAGGACGTGTATTACATGGGAAGTATAGCAGAGTGGTGTAATATATCGTTTAGTAATTATGGGTCGAACCCGATGACCGCTGGGGCTAATCTTTACATTGATGGAAACCTTGTAAGAGAACTCATGATACCTGATACGGCAACGGAGATTAAGAAGTATGTCTTTGCCGGATGTAGCAGTCTTGTGAGTTTAGTAATTCCCGACAGTGTAACCAGCATCGGACCTCGCTCGTTCTCTGATTGTAGTAGCCTTGTGAGTATAGAAATTCCCGATAGCGTAACAAGAATTGATAATCATGCGTTTGCCGGTTGTAATAGCCTTACGAGCGTAGAAATTCCCGATAGCGTAACAAGCATCGGTAAATCTGCGTTCACCGGTTGTAGCAGCCTCGTGAGCGTTACCATGGGAAATGGAGTAACAAGCATCGGCGATGTGGCGTTTCGCGATTGCAGTAGCCTCGTGAGCGTTACCATTGGAAATGGAGTAACAAGTATCGGATATGAGGCGTTCCGTGATTGCAGTAGCCTTACGAGCATAAAATACCGCGGAACAGAGGCGCAGTGGAATGCAATATCCAAGGGCTCTAGCTGGAGTTACCGCACAGGCAACTATACTATAACATACGAAAGCGGCAATGTCGGCAATTGGCAGCCTATTCCATAAAAAACGACAGCAGCAGGCGAATAAAACTGCCCAACTTCCTTATGAGAAGTTGGGCAATGCTTGCTTTTTCTTATGCAAAAACAAACGCCGCCTATATACAAGGCGGCGTTTAAGGTTCAAGGTCTAAATGTCCGGAACTGAAAATCTCGTCATCTAAAAACTCGGTAAGAGAAATATTGAAACCTCTTGCAAGTAAAATTACGGTGCTCAAGGTTACCGTTTTGTTTCGTCCGTTCATAATACATTGCATACTTCCGTGCTGTATTCCCGATTCTTGCTCCAAGCGGTATTGGGACATATCTTTTTCACGCAACAACTTGGAAATACGCTTTGCAACTGCGTCATTTACTGTCAAGTTGATACCCCCTAATATGAAGATTTAACTTCCGTAGATTAACCTACATATACATTCTATCAATAAATAGATAAAAATATAAGAAGGCGTACCTACATAATGTTGACTTTTTTGCAAAAATATGATATAATATGTAGGTACACCTACATAAAAAGGGGGGCATGTGATGTGATAGTAATCTTTTGCGGACACGCTCAATTTCGCAAGACAGAGGAATATGAGCAAAAAATACTTGCATTTTTGCAAGAAAAGGTAGGAAATGACCCCGCCGAGATGTATTTAGGCGGATACGGGGGCTTTGATGGTTTTGCATACGATTGTTGTAATAAATTCAAAGAAACGCACCCGAATATCCGTCTTATATTTGTTACACCTTATCTTACAGTCGAATATCAAAAAAATCACTTGGATTACCAAAAGACAAGATATGATGCGATTGTTTATCCTGAAATCGAGAATAAGCCACCGAGATACGCGATTACTTACCGAAACAAATATATGGTGGAAAAGGCAGATTTTGTTGTGGCTTTTATAACACACGATTGGGGCGGCGCGTATAAAACCTATCAGTATGCAAAGCGAAAGAAAAAGTTCATATTCAACATATCGGGCGAGGAATTTTAAATTTTGGTATCGGCAACGCCAACAGACATTTTGTTTTGCGTGAGCAACAATAGCGCGCTCACAACATCTTTTTGATGATAAAAGTCAGAGAAGTAGCTATTGTTTCAGCCACGGTAAGAATAGTTATAGTGGCGTTTGCAGATATAGGCATAGGCACAGCCCTATGCCTTTTTTGTTGACACAAAATGACAACAGCAGGCTTCAAAACCTGCTGCTGTTTTCATACATATTAGATTTACTCTTCAAAATCCTTTTTCCTTGTGCGGAAGAGGACTTTTTTCATTACGGCGGGGCGGAATGGCACGAGGGGGTAGAGGTAATGGAGCCTTCCGAAGACGGTGTTGTTCGTGGTGACGGCAATGGTGAAGACGAGAATTCCGAGGGCGAAGCCCCAAATGCCGAGGAAATATACGAGTGCGAGGGTGAGCATACGCATAAATTTGAAGGCGTAGCCGAGCTCGTAGTTTTGCTGGGCGAAGTTTGCTATGGCGACGAAAGCCATATAGAGTATCACGTCCTCGCACAGCCACCCAACCCCGACGGCAAAGTCGCCAAGCAGGAGCGCTCCGACAACCGAGAGCGAGTTCGAGAGCATATCGGGGGTATTCATTGAGGCAATTTTCAGTCCGTCAATGGCAAGCTCCGAGAGAAACAGCTGGAGTATTATCGGCAGATACCCCGGCTCGTCGGGGACGAGAAATTTGAGGGCGTCGGGGAGCATTTCGGCGTATTCTATGCACAGATACCAAAGCGGCGTGACGACAACCGAGAAGATAAGTATCAGCGTTCTTATGATACGGAGGTACGTACCCGTCAGGGGCGGAAAGTAGTAGTCGTCGGTCTGCTGGAGATAACTGAAAATCGAGGTCGGAAGTATCATTACCTGGGGGGACGTGTCGCATATTACGAGAATACTTCCTTCCATAAGCTGTGCTGCGGCGGTATCGGGGCGCTCTGTCGTGCGGATTTTGGGGAAGGGGTTCCACCAGCCCTTTTTGATAAGGCTTTCGGCAAGGCTTTGGAAGCCTAGGGTTAGGCTTTTGGGCTTCGCCTCGGCGAGCTTTTTTCTTGTTGCCTCAATCAGCTTTTCATCGGCTATTCCCGACATATAGCATATAACGATATCGGTCTTCGATGCACCGCCGAGTCTGGTGTGCTCCATCGTCAGTCTTTCGTCGCGAATTCTTCTGCGAATAAGGGCGGTATTCATAACGAGCGTTTCAACAAATCCGTCGTGCGCTCCCTGCATTACCTTGTCGCTCGTGGGCTCTGCGGTATCTCTCGCGGGGTAGGTGCGCGCATCGACGAGAATTGCCTCGCCGCCAAAGCTTTCGGCCAGCACTGCCGTCTGTCCTGATAGGACGGCAACTATGATTTCGTCGATATCCGAGCATCTTTCGACCTCGACGTAGGGAAGACGTCTTTCGACGTCCTCGGCGTTGAAGCCTTCCTTTAAATTCAGGAGAAACTGCATAACTCGTTGCATCTCTCCGTCCTTTGTGAAGCCGTCAATGTAGAAAAAGCACATATCTCTATTTAGGACGGTGAGGTGTCTTTCGATAATGTCAAAGCTTTCGCCCGCGCGCAAGCTCTCGCGCAGCGCGCGTGTATTTTCGCTGTAAATTTCACCTAGATTTCGCATAAGACCTCCGTTTTTCATATTATTTCACGGATAGGAAAATTTATGCGGTTTTGTCATAAGCTTGTCTTTTTTCTCATAGAGTTAAACGGACGAAAAAAATGGCGCGAAGCGTCAAGCTCCGCGTCATTATGAATATTAAAGATATAAATCAAAAGTCGTTTTTAATTTGCTGAAGACAGTCAGCGCAAATTCTCTTTCCCTTAAAATCAGAAATGTCAACACTGCTGCCGCAGAAAGTGCAGGTGTGCTGATACTTTGTAAGAATGATTCTATCATCTTCGACGAATATCTCGACGGGGTCATTGCTTGAGATATACATCTTTTTTCTCATTTCCTTAGGAATAACAATTCTGCCAAGCTCGTCAATGTTTCTTACTATTCCTGTCGCTTTCATTTTTTCGTCCTTTTCTTTCTTGTTTTAAGATGCATACAACTACCATTATTATATTAACACAAATTAGTTTTCTTGTCAAGAACTTACAGAAAATCTTGCGTAGAAAACTAACTATAAAACCAAAATTTTTTTGTTTAATATGTTGAAAAAAGAAACAAAAGAGTGAAATACGGATCGGAAAAGAATAAAAAATGTCAAAAAACGTTCACATAATAGAAAGAATTTTGGAGCTTTTTCCGGCTCCTTTTGTGAGAGAAATCGAGGCAGTATCTCTTGGGCGACGGATTTCCGAAATAAGAATAAGACGAAGGGGACGCTCATCGATTGTAGCTTTCGGCAGGAGTATTCCTTTGTCATTTTCAGGCGAAAAATACATAGATAATATTTTTATGAGCGTATGCCGTGGGACACCCTACGCATACCGCGACAGTATTTTAAAGGGGTTCGTTCCTCTTTTTGACGGCGTCAGAGTGGGTGTAGCAGGTCGCGCGCGCTACGAGGGAGAGAGGCTTGTCGGAATTACCGACGTTTCCTCGCTGGTTTTCAGAATTCCCGCCGAAGAATGTGATTTTGCCTCTGAAATTTACGAGATTTGGCATCGCTCACGCGGAGGGCTTCTCATTTTTTCGGCGCCGGGCGGAGGGAAAACGACTGCTCTTCGCTCTCTTGCAGTGTCAATAGGGACGGGCGTTGGGGCAAGGCGAGTTGCGCTGATTGACGAGAGGGAGGAGCTCTTTTCGGACGAGCTTTCGGACGGCGAAATAGATGTGCTTTCGGGATACAGACGCGCGTACGGGATTTCTCTTGCGACCCGTACACTTAACCCCGAGGTGATAATAACCGACGAGATAGCTCCCGAGGACGCAGACGCACTTCTGCGGTGCGCGAACTCAGGAGTGCCTATAATTGCCTCGGCTCATGCAGACAGCACGCGTGAGCTTATGCAAAGGTCGGATATCGAGCGTCTTGTGGAGCGAGGTGTTTTCGGGAGCTTTGCCCACGTTACGAGAGGCGACGGACGCTTTATATGCAAGGAGGTCTTCGTGGAAAAATGAGCGCGTATTTCGGCATAATCGGGGCGATAGCGGTGACACTTGCCTGCTTGCTTTTGTCGGGTTCTTACTCGGCTTATATACGGCGGCGGGTGGCTGAATATTCCGCATATCTCGACTTTCTTCGGTTTATGCGAAGAGAGATTTCTTCATCTATCCCTACAACGCGTGAGCTTGGCTTCCGTTCAGGAGATTCGGTTTTGGAGGGGATTGGTTTTTTGCCTGCTCTTCGCGAGGGGGCGCTTATATCCGAGGCGTTTTCAAGGAGCAAAAAGGAATCTCTTATGAGCGAGGCAGACAGAGAAGCCCTCGGACATTATTTTTCGGAGTTTGGACTTGGGACCTTGAATACCGAGCTTAGCTCTCTTGACGCTTGCATAGCTTCTTTTTCGGAGCGCGAGAGGGCCGAGCGCTCAGAAGCGCCACGGCGCATAAAGCTCGCGGCAACTCTTCTTATGCTTTTTGCAGCGGCTCTAACCGTTCTCTTAATATGACATAGATACAGGAATATGATATATCCGTCGCGGGCGGAGTGGAGGTTGAAATGGAAATTGAATTTATACTTAAAGCGGCAGGAATAGGAATGATAGTTGCCGTCGTATGTCAGGTGCTCTCAAAATCGGGGCGCGACGAGCAAGCTACGCTTGTGTCCATAACGGGAATAGTCATTTTGCTTTTGATGATAGTAGGTCAAATAGGCGAAATTATCAGCACTCTTCGGGGGATTTTTGGACTATGATACTCAAAATAACGGCTTTGGGTCTGCTTCTTGCTCTGATGGGTATTCTTTTGCGCTCATTTGGCTTTCGCGGAGCCGGCGCGTTTGCGGCTATTGGAATAGTAGCTCTCATTTCGTTTGCTGCAAGGGAGATGTCGGAGCTTGGCAAGCTTTTCGGCTACTCGGAGCTGTTTTCGGGGGAGGCTATGACGTATGTCAGCGCGATAATGAAAATTGTGGGCGCGGGTTACGTTTTCGGAATAGGGGCGGATATTTGCCGAGAGCTTGGCGAAGGCGGAATAGCTAACGGGGTTTTAGTGGCAGGGCGTGTCGAGATTTTCGCCATAACGCTACCTTATTTAAAACAAATTCTTGACATCGGAGCGGAGCTCATAAAATGAAGAGGGTTGCCGTAATTTTAGTCGTTTTAGCCGCCTTTGCGCTACCCGTCAGCGCCTCTGCCAAGGGAGCGGAGGAGTACATATCGGATTTTTCAAGCCTTATACCCGAGGATATGAGCGACAAGCTCTCAGATGCGGAGGAGCTCGTCGGTGCTCTCGGCTTTGAAGCCGTCGCAGCCGAAATATTCAAGGTGTTTTCAAATAACGGCAGCGCAATTTTGGCATTTCTTTCGTTGCTCATAGGGCTTTCGCTCCTTACTGCGCTTTCGGGGACGCTTGAGGGGGCGCTTGCGGGAAGCGTCAGGTCGGCTGTGTCTGCAATATCTGCGGTAGCAATATTCGGGAGCATATTTTCGCTTGTGAAAACCGCAACGTCGGCGCTTTCGGAGATGAGTGCGTTTTTCGGTAAGCTTATACCTGTTTTCGCAGGAGTAACGCTTGCGGGAGGTGGCGTCAGCTCGGCGGGAGTTGGCACTACGGGTATGAGCTTGACGCTCGGAGTAATAGGCGGTTTTTCGGGAGAATTTCTTGCTTCGGTTGTGTCGCTTATGTTTGCTTTGGGACTTGTGACAGACCTCGGCGGTACAAGCACCGCAGGCCTTTTGAAATCAACGAAGGGCTTTTTCACCTGGGGTATTGGAATTTTGACCTTTCTGCTGGGAGCAACCCTCGCCTTGCAAACGGTTATAGCCTCGGCTTCCGACAGTATGCTTATGAGGAGCGCCAAATTTACAGCCTCGGGAATGATACCGATAGTGGGAGGGAGCGTTTCCGGCGCATTATCAACACTTGCCTCGGGACTTTCCTACGCAAAGGGATTTATCGGAATAGGAGCAGTCCTTGTTATCGGGACTATTGCACTTTCGCCTATCATACTTATGCTTGCTTACAGAAGCGTGCTTTCGCTATCGGTGGATTTTCTCTCATTTCTTGACACGGGTGGCGGTGCGCGATGCTTTTCATCTATGCTGGGCGCGCTTGATTCTCTAATCGCTGTCTTCACTATGTCAACTTTAGTTTACGTGTTTGAAATAATACTGTTTGTAAAAAGCGGGGTGGCGTTGATATGAGCGAGCAGTTTGCCTTGGTGTTCGCCGTAACGTTTGCGGCGGCGGTAGCATCGTTCCTGTCTTACGACGGAGGAAAGAGTGTGGTTTTACGCGCAGGTATATCAATAGTATTGCTTGTCGCGGTTGCACAGCCGGTAATGGCATTTGCCGAGGAGCTTTCGGAGCTTCGAGCTCCTACCTTTTCGGATTTTGATGCGGAGCAGGTAGGAGAATACGAAGAGGTTGCCAAGGACGCTTTCGCGGAAGGAGTATGCAGGCTCATAGCCGAGGAGTATTCCTTGTCCGAAAAAAACCTGTCTGTGAAAATCGAAGGCTTTGAGATAATGAGTATGACGGCGAAAAAAATATACGTTACCCTCTACGGCAAGGCGGCTTTTTTAGACCCGCGTGCTGTGGAAAAATTCATAAATAATTACGAAATCGGGGAATGCTATGCAGAAATCGGCATCTGAAAATACCTTTTTAAGCTTTATTAAGAAAAACAAGGGCGCACTGATATTTATTCTGATAATTCTTCTTGGGGTTTTGCTTCTTTGCTTGTCCGGCTCGGATAGCGCGCCTATCCATTCTGACGAGGAGGAGCGCATAGCAGCTCTCTGCTCGGCGATAGATGGAGTGGGGGAGTGCTCGGTACTACTTAATATAAAGGAAGGCGAGGTTATCTCGGCGGCTGTTTTGTGCGCGGGGGCAAATTCCCCTGCCGTCGAGGCAAATATAAAGAAGCTGATATCCTCACTTTACGGCATTGGATATAACAAGGTGACGGTTTTAACATTATCCGAATAATTTTGGAATATCGCACCTCATTTGCACATAACATTTATCAGTAACAATAACAAGGAGAACAGCATACAATGAAAAACGAAAAACTCAAAAAATTCTTTTCCTCAAAAACCGCAAGAAGTCTTGTGATAGTTTCTGCGGTGCTTCTCGTCGGTCTGGCGGTTTATCTTAATTATCAATGGTTTTACGACCCCGTCAATTCTATGGGCTACGGCGACAATAATATGGACGACAACTTCTCGGATTCCGAGGCGGTAGGCGGAGATGCCGCAGGTGAGGAAAACTACTTCACCTCTACCGCAGTGAACCGTCAGGAAGCAAGAGATGAGGCGATAGACGTTCTTAAGCTCGTCACCGAAAACGCAGAGGCAAGCGAAGAGGCAAAGGCTGATGCCGCAGAGAAAATATCCCAGATAGCAATAGACATTCAGAACGAGGCAAATATTGAAACTCTTGTAAAGGCAAAGGGCTTCGAGGAGTGCGTAGCCGTAATTTCCGAGGATGCCGTGAGCGTCATAGTCAGCGCCGAGACACTTAGCGCAAGCGATTCTGCTAAAATTCTCTCCATCGTTTATGAAACAACGGGCATTTCTCCCTCAAAGGTTAGCATTATAAACAAATAAATCGCTTTGGCGGCTGTAAATTTTGTTTTACTGCCGCCACTTTTTTATAAAATTCCGTTGACTAATACTAAAATATATGATAAAATAATTAGTAAATAAATTTTTTCAAGAAAGAGGTATATCATGGAAAAGCTCAAGGTAGGTATAATCGGCGCAACCGGTATGGTTGGTCAGAGATTTATTACCCTTCTTTACAATCACCCGTATTTTAAGATAGAGGCTCTTATTGCAGGTCCGCGCTCGGCAGGAAAGAAGTATGCCGAGGCAATAGACGGCAGATGGAAGCTGAAGACCCCCTGTCCCGAGGAAATTATGGGAATGGAGGTCATCTCCTCAGACGAGGTAGAACGCGTTGGAGCTATGGTTGACTTCGTGTTCTGCGCTGTAAATATGACAAAGGACGAAACCCGCGCGCTGGAGGAGCGCTATGCTAAGGCAGAAATTCCTGTCGTTTCGAACAACTCCGCAAACAGATGGACGCCCGACGTTCCTATGGTTATTCCCGAGGTTAACAACGAGCACATCAAGGTTATCGACGACCAGAGAAAGCGTCTTGGCACTACCCGCGGATTTATCGCGGTTAAGCCCAACTGCTCCATTCAGTCATACGTCGGCGCTCTTGCTCCGCTTATGAAGTACGGCATCAAGGAGGTCGTTGCGACCACCTATCAGGCAATCAGCGGCGCAGGAAAGACCTTCAAGGAATGGCCCGAGATGGTAGATAACCTTATCCCCTACATCGGCGGCGAGGAAGAAAAGAGCGAAAAAGAGCCGCTTCGCGTATGGGGCGAGATAAGAAATGGTGAGATAGTTCCCGCAACCTCTCCTATTATTACTACCCAGTGTCTCAGAGTTCCCGTAACCGACGGCCATATGGCAGCTGTGTTCGTTAAGTTCGAGAATAAGCCCTCGAAGGAAGAGATTCTTGAGGCTTGGAAGAATTACAAGGGCAGACCTCAGGAGCTTATGCTTCCCTCTGCTCCCGCTCAGTTCATCACATATTTCGAAGAGGATAACCGTCCTCAGACGGGCATTGACCGCGACCTTTATGGCGGAATGGGCGTTTCCTGCGGAAGACTTCGTGAGGATACCGTTTACGATTATAAGTTCGTCGGACTTTCTCACAACACCGTAAGAGGTGCGGCAGGCGGTGCCGTGCTTATCGCGGAGCTTCTTTACAGAGAAGGCTATATAACCAATAAATAATTAAAATCAGAAGCCGAGCATAAAGCTATGCTCGGCTTCTTTTAAACGCACGGTATGGACCGTGTTGAATTTTAAATGTCACAAATGAAGAAAAGCTAACTAAAGCTTACATTTGTGGCATTTTATTTTGATATAAACATCTGCGTCCAATAGTAGCCGTTGCTAACAAAGCCTACGCCTATGTGTGTGAATGACGGATTTAATATATTGGCTCTGTGTCCCGAGGAATTCATCCAGCCGCTCACCACGGCGGTGGGGGTTTTATAGCCCCTTGCTATGTTTTCTCCTGCGGATTTATACTTGATACCAAAGCTCTTCATCATTTGAAAAGGAGAGCCGTACGTGGGACTTGTATGAGAAAAATAGCCCCTGTCGCGCATATCCTGTGATTTGTAGCGCGCAACGCGCGAAAGCTCCCAATCCTCTGTCAAGGGGGCGAGCCCTGCCTTCCTGCGCTCGACGTTAACGAGCCTGACCACCTCTTTTTCGTATGCAAGCACCGATGAGTCAACCGACGGAATGGTAATTACGTCTCCGGGGTAAATAAGGGCGGGATTTGCTATATGAGGATTAGCGCTCACAATTTCGCCAAGGCCAACCTCGTATTTAACTGCAATTTTCCACATTGTGTCACCGCGCACTACGGTGTGGGTGCTCGCGGCGAGAGCGTTTACAGGGAATATCATTATGAGTAAAGCGATGATGACGGTGATAAAAGCATATCTTTTCATTGTTTTCCTCCTTTTTATTAAGCTGTGAAAATTCACCTCCAAAAATAAAATCTCGCAGTCCTGTGGGAAATCAGGCTCTGCGAGATAATTATAGCATATTTGGTATTGAAAGTCAAAAGCAAGTAATGGGAGGGGAGGGGATATTTGCATTATAGCGAATTTACCTTGCTCGGAGATAAATCGTCTGTGAGCCGCCGCCTTTCTTACAGTCTTAAAGGCGGTATATCACCGACGCAAGCCTCTTTGCCGTCTCGGACATAGAGCGAAGATAGCAGAACTCGTCAGGAGTATGTATTTTATCCCCCTCTGTACCGAGGTTGTCTATGCAGGGAATGCCGCGCGCAGTAACGTCGGCGGCATCAGAGCCACCCGTTCTTTTAACAGGCTCGAGATGAGGAAGACCGCACTCTGCGTAAATTTCATTCATTTTGCCAAGCAAGGCGAGATTTTTCTCGGAATAGACCATAGGAACTCTTGGCACACCGCCGTCGTCAACCGTCGTGATGCAGCCCTTTACGTAAACCTTGCTTGCAAGCTCCTTGACGTAGGCGCGCATTTGTTCAAGCTCTTCAAAGGTTGCAAAACGGACGTTTGCCTTGAACTCGCAGTAGCCCGGAACGGTGTTCGGAACTGTGCCGCCGCTGATAACTCCGCAATTGCAGGTAAGGCCATCGGCGTCCTTGAATTTTTCGAGCTCAAGTATTTTGTGAGCCGCCTCCGCTATTGCGCTCGCACCCGCCTTGAAGCACATCGAGGAGTGAGCCTCAACCCCGGTTACCTTGAAGGTAAACGTAGCTATACCTTTTCTTTGAACGCACGCCGTACCGGCGGTGTGTCCCTCAAGATTAAGGAAGGCAACCGAGCCCTCTGCCTTATCGCATATATAATTTATAGTAGCCTTGCCGCTGGGGTTGCTGCCCTTTTCCTCGTCGGTCTGGAGCAGAAGCTGCACTCTCTTCGACCTGAAGCCGATAGCGTCAAGAGCCTCCATAGCCATCATAGCGGCAACCGTGCCTCCCTTACAGTCGCATACGCCGGGGCCGTATATTTTATCCTCATCCATACTAACTGCCGGCGTGCCGAAAGATCCAATTGGATGAACCGTGTCAATATGACCGGAGAGGGTTACCGTATCTCCTTTTGCATCGGGGTTAAGCGTTATGCAGACTACGTCGCCCGACACGCTCTGCGGAAAGATTTCGACGTCGAAGCCGAGCTTGCGTGCCAAATCAATAAAATAGTTGCCGACTGAGTCAACCCCCGCCTTATAGTCGGTAGGGCTCTCTACGTTGCAGATATCTGCCCACATTTTGATGTACTTTTCGTCAAGCGCGTCAATCTTTGCAAACAATTCTTTACATTTCATTTTGATTTCTCCCAAATTCATTTTCTTTTATATAGTTCAGAAGAGCCAGAAGCCCCCTTGATATCCATTTGCTTCGGTGATATATTAGCTGTTTCCATATATCAACCTTAAAATCGACGACGTCGAGGTAGACGAGCTTGCCCTCAGCGACCTTTTTCCTTGTTACGAATTCGGGCAGAAAAGATACGCCGACGCCGCGTTCAAGTATTGACAGAATTATATCGGTTCTTCCCATTTCGAGTATAGGCTTCGTATCAATGGACCTTGCGGCAAACGCCTTGTCAAATGAGCTTCGGTATCCCATACCCTTTTCGGTAAGTATAAAGGGGTAGTCCATAATATCATTGACCGTAAGCGGAGCATTTGTTGCGAAGGGGGAATTGCTGCCTGTTACAAATCGCATAGCCACGGGCTCTTCCTTGGCGATTACGTATTCGGTTTCATATATACGGTTGTCGAGCGTGAGCATAATATCTCCCTCGTTGTGATTTAGCATACCGAACATCGTCGCGGTGTCGGCTGAGGTGAATTTTAGGGAAATCCCCGGATTTTTGGCGTGAAAATCAACGTAATTGGCAGTTAACATATCCTCACATACCGAGTCCGGTGCGAGAATGTGAAGGCTCGCCTCTACGGGACGCGATGATATGCGGCTTTGGTTGAATTCCTCTGTCAGATTGCTTATCTTGTGCGCGTATTCGAGTAGCTCCCGACCTCTTTCGGTCAAGGAAATGGTGTGGTTAATGCGCTCAAACAAAAGACAGTCAAGCTCGTCCTCGAGCTGCTTTATTTGAAATGATATTGTAGACTGCGAGTAGTCGAGCGCCCGTGACGCCTTGGTAAAGCTGTTAAGCTCGGCAACCTGAATAAAGGTCATAAGATTTCTGATTTCCATAAATTTTCCTGCCTCTAGTGCCTCCTTTGGAGCGGAATTGAATAAACATTCAGTCTTTTTTACAATCGAAAAAATAGATGACAAACATCTAAAACATCTGTTTGACTAATGCTGAAATATATTATATAATAAGTTGTAAAAAAAATCAATACCCCGGAGGAAAAAATGTCAGAAGTTAAATTTTATACAAGACCCACTGTGCCGGTAGAGATGCACAAGGTTAAAATAGTTCAGAAGCTCAATCTCCTTCCCGCAAAGGAAAGACTTGCGAAGATGAAGGATGCAGGCTTCAACACCTTCCTTCTTCATAACGGCGATATATTTATGGATATGCTCACCGACTCGGGCGTCAACGCAATGAGTGACAATATGCAGTCGGCGATGCTCCGCGCAGACGACGCCTACGCAGGAAGCGAAACCTTCTACCGTATGCGCGATAAGCTTGAGGAGATTACCGGCATTAAAAACCTTCTCCCCACGCACCAGGGACGCGCCTGCGAGCATATTCTTGCAAAGCACCTCGTTAAGCCCGGAAACTGCGTAATAATGAACTACCACTTCACGACCTCAAAGGCTCACGTTACCGTGCTTGGCGGTCACGTTGAGGAGCTTGTACGTGACGAGGGACTTATAACCAAGAGCAATCTTCCCTTTAAGGGCAACATCGACCTTGATAAAGTAAGGGCGTGTATCGCCAAGGAGGGAGCAGACAATATCGCATATATGCGTCTTGAGGCGGGCACAAACCTTATCGGCGGCCAGCCCATTTCCTACGAGAATATGAAGGCGGCAACCGATATTGCAAAGGAAAACGGTATTCTCACCGTTCTCGATGCATCGCTCCTTCAGGACAACCTCTACTTCATCAAGACCCGCGAGGAGTCGATGAAGGACAAGTCAATTCGTGAGATTACCAGAATGGTATGCGACCTCTTTGACGTTGTATATTTCTCGGCGCGTAAGTTCGGCTTTGGCAGAGGAGGCGGAATTCTCGTAAGAGATAAGGGGCTCTTCCACGAGCTTGAGGACTACATAACGATGTTCGAGGGCTTTCTTACATATGGCGGTATGTCGGTTAAGGAGATGGAGGCGCTCATTATCGGCTTTGAGGAAACTATGGACCTCGATATTATCTCGCAGGGTCCGCAGTTTATCGGTCACTGCGTAAGAGAGCTTGATAAGCTCGGCATTCCTATGGTAACGCCCGGCGGAGGCCTCGGCGCACACATAGATGCGCGTCAGGTTGTCAGCCATATTCCCGCCGAAGAATATCCCGCAGGCTCGCTCGTCGCGGCACTCTATCTTTGCGGCGGTATTCGCGGTATGGAGCGCGGAACTCTTTCCGAGGAGCGCAACCCCGACGGCAGTGAGAGAATTGCCGCTGTCGAGATGGTACGCCTTGCATTCCCGAGAAGAGTGTTCACTCTCTCGCAGACCGAGTACGTCATAGACAGAGTGAAGTGGCTCTACGACCACAGATATCTTATAGGCGGTCTTAGGTTTGTCCACGAGCCGAAAACGCTCCGCTTCTTTACAGGAAGACTTGAGCCCGTGTCCGATTGGCCCGAAAAGCTCGTAGCAGAGTACATTAAGGATTTCGGAGAGGACCAGTAATTACAATAGACAAAAAAGCAAGGCATGCCTTGCTTTTTTTCAAGCCTTCAATTTTGATTTTATTATGGAATGACCGATTGATTTTGCAACTCCTTTATGCCATGTTGACTTTCTGCGCCTATTATGATAAAATGTAAGAAAAAACGCTTTATTTAGCCGAAAGGAATAATAGATGAGTTTAAGATATAAACCAAAGGTTGACGGACTTTTCTTTGCCGTTTTCATTCCTACAACCGTAATGCTTATCGGCGGGATGGTGCTTTCATTTTTAGAGCCGACGGCGCTTTTCATTATGATACCGGTGTTCGTTTTCAGTGAGTATTTTTTGATATCCCCTCTTTTTGGTTATGTCGAGCTTCGTGAGAATGAGGTTCTAATAAAATACGGCTTTTTTATGAAAAAAGAAATCCCATATTCTAAAATCCGTTCTGCAGAAAAGCAAAGAAAATGGTACTCGGAAACAATGCTTTCTTTGAAAAATTCTATGGAGCACGTAAATATAAAATATAACACCTTTGACGTCACCGCCGTCAGTGTCAAGGATAACGATGGCTTTTTGATTGAGCTTGAGAAGCGCGCTTTGCTAAACCGCAGTTAAACAAAATCGCGGAGAAGAGAGAATAAAAAGCAAAAAAATCATAAAAAGCCCTTGACAAACATAAATTTATATGGTAGAATATAGAGCGTCCTAAACGGACCAATAGCTTAGTTGGTTAGAGCTTGTGATCATAATCAAGCGTAAACGAGTCTGTGCCCTGCACAAGCGAGATACGCGCAGATTGCTCCGCGAGCGCATCGCAAAGCGATGCAGAGCACGAAGTGCTGAAATCCCCTGATTTCGTAGCTCGCAAGGAGTATAACCGGTCGTCCGGTGCTCCCCTTTTCCTAAAACTTAATTTTGGACCAATAGCTCAGTTGGTTAGAGCTACCGGCTCATAACCGGTCGGTCCTAGGTTCGAGTCCTAGTTGGTCCACCAAAAATTCTCGGGAGCAAAGTTCCCGAGAATTTTTACTTATTACCTCTTCACTCTTCACTCTTCACTTTTCACTAAAAACGCTCCCGAGGATTTTGAAGTAATAGGTAATAGTGAAGAGTTAAAAAGTGAAAATTACATTGGTTCGGATAGTTCTCAAGTTAGTCCACCAGCAGAAAAGCCACCCATATGGGTGGATTTTCGTTTTTGCTTTTTTCAGTTTTGCGAGGCGTGTGCTTGGCTCGGCGGAGCGAAGCGACGCCGACTTGTATCAAGACAAGCACACGCCTCGGTGCCAAAATTGGAATTCTCGTTGTTTAATCTGCGAATTGTACTTGAAATATCTTATAAAACATGATATAATAATCGTGCGACACAGTTGAATATTATTTTCGTCCGAAGTCTATGCTTGGTAAAAACGTAGGCTTTGCTTGTCATATCTTCGGACGGGAACTGTGACAGGCTGAAGCGAAACTGCGTTTTTCGGCGCGTGGTATCGACTACGCATCTTTTAATTTGTGAGGAAAGAAAAATGAGCGATAAAATTAACGATTCGTATGAGTTCCCTTCAAGCAAATTTTCAACTAACTTATTAATGCATATACTTGCTACTGTTTTTCTGGGTATCTTTTGGAGTATACCCTGGGTTTACACAACAACAAATTTATTAAATTTTGTAAAGGGAACAGAAAAGCGAAAACCTTCTTCTAAAGTAGCGTTGTTTGTCCTCGTTCCTTTTTATTCAATTTACTGGTACAGAAAAACAGCAAAAATTATTGAGCAAGCTGGAAAACAAGCTAAAGTTGAAATTTCTTTTGCTGGAATATGTACTTTCTTTGCGTTCTTTCTTCCGGCGATCGCCTCTATCTTTATACAAATCGAAATCGAGAAGCTTCAAAACAAGGAACTATTGTTTTTTACGCCAAATCTCAACGAACCAAGGAATACAAGTAGTAGCGTTAGTAAATCATCAACCGCCCCAAAAGAAAGAACTAATAGGATTTCAAGCAATAACATAACAAGTAGCAAAGAATCAAACGAGACGTCTTCGAATACACGAATGGTTGTATTGCCTTGCCCGAACTGTAAAGAAGATTTAGATTTTATGGGATGGTCTAGCGGAGATGAGGCTGAATGCCCATTCTGCCAAATGACATTCATCGTTAAGTAGGTTCGACTTTCGTTAAGCTTGCTCCACCAAAAATTCTCGGGAGCAAAGTTCCCGAGAATTTTTACTTATTACCTCTTCACTCTTCACTTTTCACTAAAAACGCTCCCGAGGATTTTGAAGTAATAGGTAATAGTGAAGAGTTAAAAAGTGAAAATTACATTGGTTCGGATAGTTCTCAAGTTAGTCCACCAGCAGAAACGCCACCCGTATGGGTGGCTTTTCGTTTTGCTTGGGCATCTAGCCGGTACTGAACCTTGTTTTCCCGTTATTGAAACATAAAACTTGACATATTTTGCTTCGTGTGCTAAAATAAACCGTGAAATGATTAACAGCAGAATCAATCACATTGGAGATATCTTATGGAAGACGTAAAGAACGTAATAGCCGGTAATATATCAGCGCTTCGTCAGAGAAACAATATGACACAGCTTGAGCTGGCAGAAAAGCTAAATTATTCGGACAAAACAATTTCGAAGTGGGAGAGGGGTGAGTCGTCCCCGGACATTTCTGTTTTGATTGAAATTGCAGATTTATTCGGTGTAACCTTGGACTATCTTGTAAAAACGGACGATGCTAAAAAAGAGGTTGTTATGCGTGGCGCGGAAAAGGCGAAATACAATCGCAAGGCTATCGCCTATATTTCGGAAAGTATTGGGTGGATAATTGCAATTTTTGCTTACATAATCACCACTTTGATTTTGCAGGACAATGCCTTTCAATTTCTATACTTCATCTACGCACTGCCGGTAGTGCTTATCATCAAGCTGGTGTTCAATTCGGTTTGGTTCAATCCCAGGAATAATTATTATATCATTTCTTTGTTGATGTGGTCTGTTCTCGCGGCTGTTCATATTACGTTTTTATATTTTGGTAATAACGTAGCGCTTATCTATTTGTTAGGAGCTGCCGGCCAAGCCGTCATTGTTTCGTGGTCCTTCATCTGCAAACCGAAAAGTAAACTAAAGTAAACATTTTGCCCTGTTTTTTTCAAAAAAACAGGGCTTTTTATGTAAGGTGAATTATACTATCAAGTGCAACACTTTTAAGTAAAAAAGAACACTCATATTGAATCCTGTGTTATAATGAAGTTACCACACAAACATTAAACAAAAGGAGAATTCAATATGAGCTATATCCATTTTACCATAGAAGA